>REBY01000117.1 GCA_007692485.1 Pseudomonadaceae bacterium
CACCGCAGGTGACGGCATATTTTTGCGCCATGCGCAGCCCTGGGAGAGTTTTGCGCGTGTCCAGCAGACGTACCTGCGTACCCGCAACCAGGTCGGCAAAGTGTCGGCTACTGGTGGCGGTAGCTGACAGTGTTTGCAGAAAGTTGAGGATGCAGCGTTCGGCTGTTAGCAAGCTACGTGCGGGGCCCTTGATAGTGCATAACACTTGATTGGGCACCAGGCTATCCCGGTCGGCTACCTGCCACTGGGCCTGCAATGCCGGGTCGACCTGCTTGAGCACTTCGTCAGCCCAGGCGCGGCCACAAAAAACGGCGGTTTCCCGGGTGATAATGGTGGCGCTGGCTTGGCGTTCAGCTGGAATCAGTGCGGCAGTAATATCACCACTACCCACATCTTCGGCCAGTGCACGCTGCACATCAGCAAAGATCACCTCAGGCAGATCATCAAGTTGAATATTGGCCATTGCGGGCTCCAGCAGGTCTGACGAAGCCGCGAGTATACCGGAAAAAATCTGCCCCGCGAGGTACGGGGCAGGGTAGGCGGGGGTTACTGGTTGCCGTTGTATTGCTCGGGATTGTTGAAGTAGCTCTTGGTCAGTTTGAACACCACAGGGCTGAGCAGCAGCAAGGCGATCAGGTTGGGCAGCGCCATCATCGCATTCAGCGTGTCGGCGACCAGCCACAAACTACCCAGATTCATACCCGGCAGGGTGCCGATGGGTATCGCCAACACCCAGACCAGGCGGAAGGGAATATTGGAGCGTTCGCCGAACAGGAACTGGGTGCACTTCTCGCCGTAGAAGCTCCAGCCAATAATGGTGGTAAAGGCGAAAATGGCCAGGCCGATACTGACAATATATTGCCCCCAGCCACCCGGGAGCCCGAGGTTGAAGGCGTGCGCGGAGAGCGATGCGCCATTTTCGCCGCTCTGCCAGGCGCCAGTGACCAGAATAACAAGACCGGTAATCGAGCAGATGATGATGGTATCAATGAAGGTGCCCAGCATCGCGATAGTGCCTTGGCGGATCGGATTGTTGGTTTTGGCCGCGGCATGGGCGATAGGTGCACTACCCAGGCCTGCTTCGTTGGAGAAAACCCCGCGGGCAACGCCAAAGCGAATGGCTGCCCAGACCGCTGCACCGGCAAAGCCACCCGCTGCGGCAATCGGATTGAAGGCATAATAGAAGATCATGCCGAAGGCTTCCGGCAGGCGGTCAGCATGGATAATCAGAATGGTCACCCCGCCGGCTACATATAACAGAGCCATGATGGGTACCAGCTTGCCTGCCACGTCACCAATGCGTTTGATGCCGCCGATCAGAACCAGGGCAACAAGGACGGCGATGACAATGCCGGTGACCATCGGGTGAATGCCGAAGGTGCTGTTCAGTGCATCAGAGACCGAGTTGGACTGAATGGTGTTGCCAATACCGAAACCGGCAAGCATGCCGAACACGGCAAAGAGGATCCCCAGCCATTTCCATTTTTTCCCAAGGCCGTTCTTGATGTAGTACATCGGGCCGCCAACATGGTTGCCCAGCGCATCTTTTTCCCGATAGTGAACGGCCAAAACCGCTTCGCAGAACTTGGTTGCCATGCCGACAATAGCAATCAACCACATCCAGAACAGTGCCCCTGGGCCACCGAAAAACAGGGCTGTCGCTACGCCGGCAATATTACCGGTACCTATGGTGGCTGAGAGCGAGGTCATCAGCGCGTTAAATGGGCTGATGTCACCCGCTTCGCTACTGCTGCGTCCGCGCCAGAGCATGCGGAATCCGTAAGCGAGCTTGCGTTGCGGTAGTAGCTTTAAGCCAAGTGTCAGATATAGCCCGGTACCGGCCAGCAGGGCCAGCATTGGCCAGCCCCAGACAATACCGTTGACCGCGTCGATAAAGCCGATCAAGGTATTCATGAGCCCGGTTTCGGGGGGCGGCAGATCATTTTCTGGTGTTTCCATGGCAACGCTCTCCTGAGGAATTAAAAGCATTTTGAGCATAATCCAGAAATGCGTATTGCGCTCGCAATTGCCTGTAGGGCGGGTAGTGGCGCTCTAATGTCAAAACGAGAAAAAGTGTGACCTGGTTCCTGAAACGCTACATTGTCATTTGGGTTGCGGCAGAAAAAGCTTATACTAGCTTCGTATAAATTTGACGCCAGAATTACGACTTTACGGACGGTTTCACGCAACAGGTAGCAGGGTCAGCACCGCGGCGTTCCCCAAAGGCAGTTTCTTCTGCCTGGAGATTGCACATGACGAATGATTCTAAAGTGGTTCCCTTGACTGCACGCGATAGCGATGCGGCGGCTGCGTCCGATGCTCACAAGCGCGTTTCGGCTCTTCCTGTGCCGCTCAAACCAGTGCGTGAGCAAGCACTGGCCTTTTTGCGCGCCTCGCTGACGGCGCTATTTGATAATGCTGACGACAGCCTGTTTGAAATGGCTGACCGGGCCGGCAGCAATACCGATCAGTCGCTTTATTTTGAAGCCATGCGTGCCATTCGCCTGCGCCGACACGCAATCGAAAAGGCCTGTCTGGGTCGGCTTGATAATGAGCTGGAAGCACTGAACAGTGCCACTGCGACTACCAAACCGCAGGACAGTCTGAGCAATTTTGCGCTGGATACCCTGACGTTGGTGCAGCCCGATGAGTTGGAGCAGACCGTGGCCATGGACAACATGGTCAATCGGGTGGCCGGTCGCAATGCCAGTGCTCTGACCCAGCTAGCGGTCCGTATGAACAGTTTGCTCAAGGCGCAGGTTGATGAAGGTGCCAACCCACTGGGGCCGGCAAACCTGGCGCAATTCTTTGTTGATGCCCTGGTTCCGTTGGAGCTGGATATCAAGGTCCGGTTAATTGTGCTCAAACTCTTTGAGCGTTATGTGCTCAATGAGTCCGATGCACTTTATCAGCAGCTCAATGACGTTCTGGTGCATGCTGGAATTCTGCCTGACCTGCGTTTGCATGCGCAGCGCAGCAGTCCGCCGGCAGCACCGACGACTGGCACATCGGATGCAGGCCGGAGCTATGCGGGCTCTGTGGATAATGAGCAGCCAGTGGCTGCAGATTCGCCCTTGAATCTGTTTGCCGATCTGGTTAGCAGCTGGCGGCATGCCAGTGGCGACGCTGCCTTGGCACCGCTGGGACAACACAATGCACGCCCGGTACAACAGCACGAGCTCTTGCAGTTGCTGGGGCAGTTGCACGGTAATACTGAGGCCATGAGCGGTTCGGCGCTGCGCATGCAGATTCGTGATTTGTTGACCGGCATGCATAGCCATACGGGTGAGTCGCGAGGTCTTGAGCGGGTTGATGATGATGTTATTAGCCTGGTGTCGATGTTGTTTGATTTTATTCTGGATGATGACCAGTTACCCGGAGCACTCAAAGCTTTGATTGGGCGCTTGCAATTGCCAGTATTGCGACTGGCGATTGCCGACAAAAGCTTTTTCAGCCGCTCCAGCCACCCTGCGCGCAAGCTGATCAATGAATTGGCTCGCGCCACACTGGGCTGGAGCGATCACGATGATCTGACACGTGACAAGCTGCACGCTCAGATCGAGCAAACCGTAGAGCGTCTCTTGGCGGTGAACGATCCTCAGCCGGAGCTCTTTACCGAACTGCATGCTGAGCTCGGCACTTTTGTGCGCCAGGAGCAGCGTCGTAGTGAGCGTCTGGAACAACGTACGCGGGATGCCGAGGAAGGGCGCGCACGGGTGGATGCCGCGCGGCATGCGGTGGCCAGTGAGCTGAATGAGTTATTGGTTGGGCGCAGTTTGCCGGTGATCGCGCTGGATGTGGTGCGCGATTTGTGGAGTCAGCAGTTGCAAATGGTTGCCTTGCGTGAGGGCACTGATAGCCCGCACTGGCGGCAATCCTTGGCTATGGCGAAAGCTCTGGTAGCCAGCTTTGCCAGCGTTGATGAAGCGGATAAGCCCGAGCGTTTGGCTGCTGCAGTCACCTTGCGGGAAAAAATGCAAACGGCGCTGACCGAGAGTGGGCTGGATAGCCCTCAGGCGCTGCAGCAATTGAATGAGCTGGCGGCAACCCATGCCCAGCTGTTTGCCGTGCAAAAGGTCAAGCCGGCTAAAAGTGACCCGGCAGTGCAGGCGCCAACTGCGGATGCCGCGAGTTCGGATGCTCAGCCGCCGGCTGCTGAGCTGCCCACTGGGGCGCCAGCGCAGCAGCCTGACCCCGAACCTGAAGTGGTAACGGAACCCTTACCGCAGCCAGACATTGTTCAGGTGACGGCGCCAGTACTGGAGTCGCCCGTTATTGAAGAAGCGCCTGAACTGATTACAGATCTGCCCGATAATCGTTCGCTGGCCTGGGTGGCATCACTGCATGTGGGTAGCTGGTTTGGTTTGACCAAGGCGGAAGGTGAGTCGGAGCAGCGTTGTAAGCTCGCGGCGCATATCAGCTTCAGTCGCAAGTACATCTTTGTTAACCGGGCAGGCGTCAAAGTGACCGAGTTTACTGAGAGCAAACTGATCAAGCATTATGAGCAAGGCTTGATCCGCGTGCTGGATGACAACCAGCTGTTTGATCGTGCGCTGGAATCGGTGATCGGTAATTTGCGGCAATTGCAAGATCGCCGCTAAGTGTCTTGTTTAGTGGCTCGCCGCCTGGGCGGCGGGCTGGTAGCATAGGCGTTCGTCAATTCTAGGACGCCTATGCCATGTCAGATGCTGCCGAATGGCTGCCAGGGGTTGGTCGCTGCCCCTCGCCACATTGTAATGAACGTCCTGATCCGTCGGACATTTCTCTCCTTGTTATTCATAACATCAGCTTGCCGCCAGGTCAGTTCGGAGGCGGTTATGTTCAGGCATTTTTCCGTGGCGAGCTGGACAGTCGCTTGCATCCTTATTTTGCCGAGATTGCCGAGTTACGCGTATCCGCACATTTCATGATTGCCCGCGATGGCGAGGTGACCCAGTTTGTGCCTTGTCAGCAGCGGGCCTGGCACGCTGGACGCTCATGCTTTGCCGGTCGTGAGGAGTGTAATGATTACTCCATCGGTATCGAGCTTGAGGGAACCGATGAAACCCCCTACAGTGATGAGCAGTATGTAGCCTTGTGCCATCTAACGCTGCAGTTGCAGCGCAATTATCCGGCGATTACCCGGCAGCGCATAACCGGGCATGAATTTATTGCTCCGGGCCGCAAAACTGATCCCGGCCCGGCCTTTGACTGGGGGCGCTATCTGCGCAGCCTGCTGCCTGCCAAAACAAGGACGGCGACATGAGTTATTTGGTTCTGCTGCTAGTGGTGTTGATCTTGCGATTTACGCCCTGGCGCTCGGGCTTTCCGCTTGATCTGGTGAACGGCTGGTGCAAGGCACTCAGCCCGCGTTGTCAGCAGTGGCATCCGCTACTGGCGCTGGCAACGTTACTATCGCCCTTGCTGGTACTCGGCTTATTGGATCTTTTGTTGGCCGAGCGAGCTTATGGTCTGTTTACCCTTCTACTGCACGTCATCTTGTTACTGCTCTGTGTTGGGCGCAGTGATCCGCTGGGTAGTTTGTTCGACCAGTTGCGACAGGCGCTTTTACGCAATGATCACCAGGCGGCGAGCTTGTTGGCCGAGCGTGATCTAGGGTTGACTACTGCAAATCCGCAAGAGCTCCGTGCGGCATTACAAGGGCGCATGGTGTGGGAAACCGCCCATTGCTACTTTATCCCGCTGTTCTGGTATCTGTTGCTCGGCCCACTGGGCGCCCTGGGTTATCGGTTGTTGCAGCGTGGCCAGGGTTTTGCCTGGCCGGCCGCTGATTGGTCGGCCCGACTTTGCCATGCTCTCGAGTGGTTGCCAGCGCGCATGCTGGGCCTGAGTTTTGCTTTGGTTGGGCGTTTCGAGCAGGCGCTTGGTGCCTTGCGTGACTACCTGGGTAACTGGGATCAGGCTGCCAGTCAGGTTACTACCCGGATTGCGTTGGCCGCATTGGGGTCGCCCGATATAAACGGCGCTGCTGCGCTGGACCAGGCACGTCAGTTACTGTTGCGCGCCCTGTTGATCTGGGCGGTGGTATGGGCCCTGATTAGCCTGGTATAGACAAGATTTTGGTTAAAGATCACCGACGCCGCGCCGATAGACTCAGCATGAGACATACGAATGCGCTCTTGCCCCGAGCCGCATCATCGCGCAGTTTTTGGATATGACCGTGCCGGGTAGACAAGAATAAACGTGTCAGTCCGCCCTTTGAGGAGAGTTTGAGTGAACGCATTGATGGCGCCCGCAATTGCTTTAATGAATCGGCTGAGTTACGGCATGAAGTTTTGCCTGATCAGTTTGTTGTTCTTGCTGCCCTTGATCATTGTCAGCAGTATGCTGGTGCAGCAATCCTGGCAGCGCGTGGTGATTTCAGAGCATGCGCTGGACAGTCTGGCTCTGGTGCGCCAGCAAGTTGAAATTGTGCGGCGTGCCGAGCAGTTGCGGGACCTGGACACGACCTATTTCCAATTGACTGAAGGTGATATTGCTCAGCAGTTGGAGCAGCGCACAGCAGAATTGCGGCGTGATCTGGTCGAGCGGTTGAACGCTTTGCCGGTTCAAAGCGATGCACCCGGTGCCAGCGACCTGTTGGCTCAGCGCGACGCTCTGGTCGAGCTGTATCAGCGCATCGGGCAGGAATCTACCCGTGGCCGTGCGGATATGTCTGCGCAGGCCTATGGGCAAGCTATTTCACTCTTGGGTATTGGCGCGTCCTATGCCGGCTTGCTGCAGGACTTTGATGCCGATGTGCGTCAGGTCGGTAACATGCTGGTCAATGCTATCCCGGAGGTAACGGGTACCTTGGGTCAGGGGCGGGCAGTCGGGAGTTACGTGGTCGAGCTGGGGTATATGAGCTCTGATGCCAGCCGTATCATGGACGATATAGTCGATGTAGTGCCGCGTATAACCAGCGACTATCAGCAGGCGTTGGGTTTTTTGCAAGACCGTGAGGAGTTTGCCGG
Organism: Pseudomonadaceae bacterium; assembly: GCA_007692485.1. Taxonomy (GTDB): domain Bacteria; phylum Pseudomonadota; class Gammaproteobacteria; order Pseudomonadales; family Pseudomonadaceae; genus Halopseudomonas. The sequence continues at coordinate 6,954 of REBY01000117.1, forward strand.
TCTGCGGAGTCAGGTGACGCGCAGTATCGATAGTCTGGAAACCACCCAGCTGATTTTCGAGGATGATGTCATCATGGCCAACGTGATGACGGGCACCTGGGACGAGTTCTTCCAGCGGATCAGCGCGCAGATAGACACCAGCTGGAGTTTGGGTGATGCGACGCTGGTGGCGCTTGAAACCGTGCTGGATGCCCGCGTTACCTCGAATTATCAGGCCATGTTTACGCTGATTATTCTGCTTAGTCTGGTGCTGGTTGTGGTGGTTTACCTTTACGGTGGCTTCTATTTGGCCACGCGGCACACGATCAAGCACCTGTCCGAAAAAATGGGTCAGGTGGCTCAGGGTGATATGACGGTTCAGGCCACTATCGATAGTCGTGATGAGTTGGGTGCTTTGGCACGGGATTTCAACGAGAGCATCGCGCGAATTCGTGAGCTGATCCAACAGGTCAGCAGCATGAGCGCTCAGGTCAATGAGCAATCCAGCCAGGTGCAGCAGATTTCAGCTGACAGCAGTCAGGCGGTTGCTTCCCAGCGCAGTCAAATTGAGCAGGTAGCCACGGCAATGAATGAGATGGCTGCTACCTCGCAGGAAGTGGCTAGCAGTGCTGCGGTGGCTGTGAGTAATGCGGAAGAGGTCAATACTGAAACACTCAATGGCCGCGCCCTGGTTGAATCCTCGGTCAAGGTGATTGAAGGCTTGGCTGGTGAGATTGAGCATTCGGTCAAGGTGATCAATCAGCTAGCGGATGATAGTGCTTCGATCAGCCGGGTGCTGGATGTGATCAAGGGCGTCGCTGAACAAACCAACCTGCTGGCGCTCAATGCAGCGATCGAAGCGGCTCGAGCCGGTGAGCAGGGTCGAGGCTTTGCGGTGGTTGCGGATGAAGTGCGTACGCTGGCGCGTCGAACCCACGAGTCCACCGAAGAAATTGAGCAGATGATTGCGCGTCTACAAGCGGGTGTGAATGCGGCGGTTAAAGCCATGGGTAGCAGCCATGGCATGACCGGTGAATCGGTAGAGTCGACTCTCAAGGTGCAGGCGGCTCTGGCCAATATTCTGACCTCTATTTCGCAGATCGTGGATCAAAGCCAGCAGATTGCCGCAGCGGCTGAAGAACAGACCGCGGTAAGCCATGACATTGATCAGAATATTGTGCAGATCAATGAAGTGGGTGAACGGACTGCAGTAGGCGCGCGCCAGACGGAAGAGTCCAGTCAGCGCATGGGGCAATTGGTTCAGGAGCTGCAGCGGATTGTCAGCGCCTTCCGCGTCTGACATCAGTTAACTGTAGGGCCGGGCTGACCGGCCCTTTTTATTTACCTGACATTATTTACTCTGCTTCCGGTTTCGGCTTGGGCGCCCAGAGCACCTCGGGCGTCTCTTGCAGGCGAGCGATAGTGCGCGCAATCACGAACAAGAGGTCGGATAACCGGTTGAGATAGATCGGTGCCTGTTCATTCACGGCTTCATGATTGGCCAGCGTCAGGTAGCGACGCTCGGCGCGGCGGCAAACGCTGCGCGCGAGGTGAGCCAGGGCTATGGGACGTGAGCCGCCGGGCAGGATGAAATTGGTCAGTGGCTGCAGTTCGGCGTTGTAATGATCAATCAGCTCTTCCAGCGCACTGACGTCGTCGGCGCTGATAATGTCATAGCCAGGCACCGCCAGCTCACCGCCCAGATCAAAGAGTCTATGTTGAATGGGCCCCAAGTGATCGAGCAGGCTTTGCAAGGCCGGTTGTTCCAGCTCGGCCAATAAAACGCCTAACTGGCTATTCAACTCGTCGACACTGCCCATGGCTTCAACGCGCGGGTGATCTTTGCTGATACGGCGACCATCTGCCAGACCGGTATCGCCCTTGTCGCCAGTACGGGTGTAGAGTTTGCTCAGTCGGTATCCCATGGGTTGTTTCCTGAAGGTTTGCATTGGCTGCACAGGTTAGCGGCAAAGCGATCGCCGGCAAAGCCATCACTCAGTCGAGTGGTAAGCCATGCGTTGCCAGATATGTCTGCAGCTCGGTATGCAGTTTGCGTAACGCCGGAACCGCCAGGTTCAGCTGGTCAGCGCTGCGCAGGGCGAAGCCCAGCATGAAATCTATTTCCGTGCGTCGGCCGGCATGGATATCCTGCCGCATGGATGACGAATTGGCAGCGGTTTGCCGAATCACCTGGTCCAGTTGCGTGCGTAATATATCCAGGCTAATTGGAATACCAAACGCGGAGAGCAGCAGTTGCAGCTCCTGACTCAGTTCCTCCATGCGGCCATGTGCGAGCTGCAACAGTTCACCATTGGTGCAGTCAAGTAAAACGGTTAGCGGGTTGATGGCACAATTGACGGCTAGTTTGCGCCAGAGCACTGCCATGATATCCGCATGCCAATCCAGCGTCAGTCCGTGCGCCTGCCAATCAGTTAGCCATTCGGGCGGTGGGCCTTGGCGGGGATCACCGATCAGGGTCTGCCCATGTCCCGCCCAGATCAATTGATGCGCCGAAGGGCGCCAGGCACCGTCGGTCACGCTGGCGTAATAGACCCGGTGCTGGGGGAGCTGACGGCTAATGGCTTGCTGACACCCCATGCCATTTTGCAGCAGCAGCACCTCGGCATCTGGACTGAGCCGATGCCGTATGCTGCGAACCGCTGTCTCGGCGGCAAAGGCTTTGGTGGTTACCAGCAAAAAATGGATCGGCTCAGGGTTTTCAGGAAGTTGCGCGTTCAGGGTCAGGCTGACATGTTGCTGTTGGCTGGTATCAGTCAGCTCGAGCTGTCCGGCATGGTCTTGCCAGGCGGCAAGACGCTCGGCGTTGCGCAGAATCAGTTGTACCGGAAAACCGGCCCGCTGCAAGCGTGCGGCCCAGAGCAAGCCAATACTGCCGGCGCCGAGTATATGCAGCATGCAGATATCCGCCTAGCGGCGGATCTCAGTAATCAGGTTGGTGGCGTAGGCGTCAGCCAGGCGCGCCTCGCCTTGCTCCAGCAACTGTTCGGCAACAGGCATGGGTGACTCATTACCGACTACGGTAATCGTCAGGCCAGCGCGCACCGACAGGTAACCTTCGGCAGTCTTGAAGGCTTTCAGGTTGAGACCGTCATACAGACGCCGGAAACTGCTGGGCTTGCACTCATCGGCTTTCTCCGCCAGGGTAACCAGTGCAAAGACATTGTCACTGACACGCGTAATCACATCGGTGGGCCGTACCAATTGTTGCAGGCGTCGCGCCAGACCACGCAACAGCTCTTGCTCGATAGCGTCACCATAGCGCTCGTGCATTTCCTCAAGGTTCTGAATGCCCAGTGTCAGCAAGCAGCAAACGCCGCCGCGTGAAGAGACATTGTTGAGTGCTTCATCCAGGCGTTGCAGCAGGTAACGACGGTTGCCGGTAGCGGTGATGTTGTCGACCAGGTTGTGCTGCTCCAAGTGGGCATTATTGCTGGCCAGCAAGCGGTTTTCATCCAGTAGGCGGTTGATGAGCAACGAGGTGCGGTCAGCCGCATAGATGCGTGGCAGCAGCTGCTCGTTCATTGACGATTTGCTGATGAAGTCATCCACGCCGCGATCAAAAGCCTCGCTCAGGGCTCTGTCGCCTTCTTTGGCGGTGAGCAAAACGACGTAGGTATAGTGCGCGCTCTGTTCATCCATCTGGCGGATTCTGCCCGTCAACTCCAAGCCGTCGATCTCAGGCATTAGCCAGTCGGCAATCATGACACTGGCGGGGCGTTTTTCATGCATGGCGAGGGCATCCAGCGCCGAGTTGGCGAAACGGATGTCGACATAGCCTGCTTTCTGCAGGCTGTGACCGATGACGGCGCTACTGAACTTAGTGTCATCCACGACCATGATGCTGAGTTGCGGGTTGGGCATAACGAGCTCTCCGGCTACACTGTGCGTTCCTGTTCCCCGCTATAATGCCACGGCTTGGCCAAATGTTTTGCCAACTGTGTCTTTTTTTCGACAAATTTTAAGGAAAATGCATGCCATCCTTTGATGTGGTCTCGGAACTCGACAAACATGAAGTCACCAACGCGGTGGATAACGCAACCAAGGATCTGGAACGACGTTATGACCTGCGTGGCAAGGGTAGCTTTGAGTTTCAGGACAAAGCACAGCAAGTTATCATTAGTGCCGACGCGGACTTCCAGCTTGAACAGATGTTGGAAATTCTCAAGATCAACCTGGTCAAGCGCAAGGTGGATATTCAGTGTTTGGACGTCAAGGATCCGTATGGCTCTGGCAAACAGATCAAGCAGGAAGTGTTGCTGCGCGAGGGCATTGACAAAGAGCTGGCGAAAAAAATCGTTGCTGCGATCAAAGATGCCAAGATCAAGGTGCAGGCTGCTATTCAGGGTGAACAAGTAAGGGTTACCGGCAAGAAGCGCGATGATTTGCAGGAGGTTATGGCGTTGTTACGTGCTGGGGAGTTCTCTATGCCCTTGCAGTTCAACAACTTCCGTGATTAGTTAATGACAAAGGAGTTATTTAATGGAGGACGTGATGAACCAACTTGATGAGTGGCAAGCAGCCGTACTGCCGATGGTCATGCAGTATGGCAGCCAAGTGCTGTTGGCGATTATTACCCTGTTGATTGGTTGGTGGGTTATCGGCCGCATTAGCAACGGCATTCTCGTGGTAATGGAAAAGCGCAACATTGATAAGAGTCTGCATGGTTTCGCCGGCAATCTGGTCGGCATGGGCCTGAAGATTCTGCTGATCATCAGTGTTGCAGGCATGATCGGGGTGGAAACTACCTCCTTTATCGCGGTCATTGGTGCGGCTGGTTTGGCAATTGGTTTTGCATTGCAAGGCAGCCTGGCGAACTTTGCCGGCGGGGTGCTGATCCTCTTTCTACGCCCGTTCAAGGTTGGCGAATATATCGAGGCTCAAGGCATTGGCGGCACGGTGGACAGCATCCAGATTTTCCATACTGTGCTGAAAAGCCCAGACAACAAAACAGTGGTAGTGCCTAACGGCAGCCTGTCTAACGGTAATATCATCAATTACTCACGCCAGCCAACCCGTCGTGTGGATGTGAATATTGGTATTGATTATGGCGACGACATCAAGAAAGCGCGGGAAATCCTGCTGCGCCTGGCCGCTGCGGATGATCGTGTGCTCAAAGACCCCGAAGCCGCGGTACGGCTCACTGGGCTGGGCGATAGCTCGGTTGATCTGTCCTTGCGTATGTGGACCAAGACCGAAGACTTCTGGGGTGTGATGTGGGACATCACCGAGTTGGCCAAGGAAACCTTTGATCAGGAAGGTATTACCATTCCTTTCCCGCAGCGCACGGTACATATGATGGCGCAGGAAAAAGCGTCCGCGTAAGCTCTGTGCCACAAAAAAAGCCGGGGCCATTCAGCGCCCCGGCTTTTTTATGTCGATCAGTTGCTCGCGGCTGTTTGCTCAGCAAAGGTGCGCAAATGTTTGAGCAAAGCCAGATTGGCATATCCGTCTGCAGCCATAGCTTGCTGTTGCTGGAAGCGACGAACAGCCGCGCGGGTATTGGCGCCGAGAATGCCATCGACCCCGCCGGGTTCAAAGCCGGTATCAGTGAGGATTTGCTGCAACTCCAGGCGTTGTTCGCGAGTCAGGGGTTGATCCTGGGTTGGCCAGCTCGCCTGAATTTGACCACGTCCTTGCAGGCGTTCACTCAGCAGACCAATCGCCAGCGCATAGCTGGTCGAGCTGTTGTAGCGCATGATGCTGCGGAAGTTGTCGAGTACCATAAATGCCGGCCCGCGATGCCCGGCGGGTAGCAGAATGGCGGCATGGCTGTCATCATTCAGGCCGCTGACGCCGGACGGTAAATGCACACCGGCATCACGCCATTCCGCCAAGCTGCGACGCTGGCTGAGATCGGCGCTGGCGTAGTCAAAGCCGTCCGGCAAACTGACTTCAAAGCCCCAGGGTTGCTTGCTTTGCCAGTTGGAGGCGCGCAGGTAGTTGGCAGCAGAGGCCAGGGCATCGGCTTCTGATCCCCATATATCGCGTTTGCCGTTACCATCGAAATCGACGGCATGGCTGTTGTAGGTCGTGGGGATGAACTGGGTCTGACCCATAGCGCCGGCCCATGACCCAACCATGGCATCTACGGCAATATCACCGCGTTGCAGAATGTCCAGCGCAGCCAGTAGTTGGGTTTCGGCAAATTCCGGGCGACGGCCTTCGTGCGCCAGGGTCGCCAAGGAGCGGACGATGTTGCGGCTGCCCATATTGCCGCCAAAGTTGCTTTCCAGGCCCCAGATAGCGACCAGGATATGACGATCAACCCCGTAGCGCTCTTCAATGGCTGACAGCAGTTCAGCGCGTTCGCTCAGCAGGCGTTGGCCGGAACTGATCCGGGTGTTGGATACTGCGCCATCCAGATACTCCCAAACCGGGCGGCTGAATTCAGGCTGGTGCTGGTCGGCACGAATCACGGCCGGGTCAGGGCTCAGTTCTCGCGTGGCTTGCTGCAAAATAGCAGGATCGACGCCCTGCGCCAGAGCCCGGTTTTGGAAATCGGCAAGCCATTGCTCAAAACTACCATTTTGCTCGGCCTGGCTGTTAGTTGCTGGGCGAGTCGGCTCGGCATTGACGCTATAGCTGGTGCATGCCGCGAGCGTAATGGCACAGCCCAGTAACAGGGCGGTAGGCAAGCGGCTGGACAGGCCAGTCGCGTGGGCGGGCAGTTGAGGCATGACGTGCTCCGGTAACAGGGTGTGCTGCATTCTAAGCACAAACCGGCGGGCGGACCAATAATGGCGTGCAGCCACGCGGCTGTGCTATAGCCCGCGCCCTCGATTCAACCGCATGGACAGATCAGTGCTTCGCACCTTTCGCCTTACGCCACCGTAAAGTCCCCCCTTCTGTGTTGCCAGCCAACCGGCGGACCCCTGTGTCTGACATACGGTCGGTTTTCTGTTGCTCTTGCCTTGCTCACTTATTCGGAATCTCGTTATGACCTTTGCCCAATCCGTTCATCAGAACTGGTTTTCCAACATCCGTGGCGACCTGCTCGCTGGTATCGTGGTCGCGCTGGCTCTGATCCCTGAAGCGATTGCCTTCTCGATCATCGCTGGTGTGGATCCCAAGGTTGGCCTTTACGCCTCCTTCTGTATTGCCGTAGTCATTGCCTTTACTGGCGGCCGGCCGGGGATGATCTCGGCAGCGACCGGCGCTATGGCACTGTTGATGGTAACCCTGGTGCGTGATCACGGCCTGGAATACCTGTTGGCAGCTACCATTCTCTGCGGCTTGTTGCAGATTGGTGCTGGTTACCTGAAGCTGGGCTCGCTGATGCGTTTTGTCTCGCGCTCGGTGGTCACCGGTTTCGTCAACGCATTGGCCATCTTGATTTTTATGGCCCAACTGCCCGAGTTGACCGGGGTAACCTGGCATGTTTACGCCATGACCGCAGCAGGCCTGGGGATTATTTACCTGTTCCCTTATGTGCCACGTATTGGGCGGATTATACCTTCACCGCTGATTTGTATTCTGGTGCTGACGGGGCTGGCGATTTATATGGGGCTGGATATACGTACGGTATCCAGTATGGGTGAGCTGCCAGATACGTTGCCGGTCTTCCTCTGGCCGGAAGTGCCTTTGAACCTGGATACCTTGCTGATCATTTTGCCGTATTCGGCGGCACTGGCTGTGGTAGGTTTGCTGGAGTCAATGATGACCGCAACCATCGTTGATGATCTGACCGATACCGAGAGTGACAAGAATCGCGAGTGCAAGGGCCAGGGCATTGCCAATGTGGGCTCGGGTCTGCTGGGCGGCATGGCCGGTTGTGCCATGATCGGTCAGTCGGTGATCAATGTGAAGTCGGGTGGCCGCACGCGACTTTCCTGCCTGACCGCTGGTGTGGTGCTCTTGTTAATGGTGGTTTTCATGAGTGACTGGGTCGGGATGATTCCTATGGCGGCGCTGGTCGCAGTGATGATCATGGTCTCCATCGGCACCTTTAGCTGGGACTCGATCCGCAATATGAAGCAGCACCCGCTGTCGACCAATATCGTTATGTTGGCCACAGTCGCGGTGACCGTGGGTACGCACAACCTGGCTTACGGTGTGTTTGTCGGCGTGCTGTTGGCCGCGATGTTCTTTGCCAACAAGATGGCGCATTTTCTCTATATCAGCAGTGAGCTGGATGCTTCGGGGCGCGAGCGCAGTTACCGTGTTGTTGGCCAGGTATTCTTCAGCTCAGCAGACAAGTTTGTTGATGCCTTTGACTTCAAGGAAGCGCTTGATAAGGTGGTGATTGACCTTAGCCGCGCGCACTTCTGGGATATCACGGCAGTAGCCGCTCTGGACAAGGCGGTGATCAAGTTCCGCCGCGATGGTGCGGATGTCGAGATTGTCGGTATGAATGAAGCTAGCGCTACCATCGTGGATCGCTTTGGCGTGCATGACAAGCCGGACGCTGTCGACAAGTTGATGGGGCATTGAGATGAATAACAAGGAGAGCACGCCAGTGAATGCCAAGACTGTCACAGCCTGTATCGATGGCTCCAACTCCTCTCCGCTCGTCTGTGACTATGCCGCCTGGGCCAGTTTGCGCCTGGATGCGCCATTGGTGTTTCTGCACGTACTGGATGCGGCCGGTGGAGCGGTGGAAACAGACCTTTCCGGCAATATAGGTCTTGGCAGTCGTGAGCACCTGCTGCAAGAGCTGTCCGAGCTGGATGCCAAGCGTGCACGCCTGTTGCGTGAGCAGGGCCAGCACATGTTGCGGGCGGCGATAGAGCGGGCGCAAGCCGATGGCGTGATTGCGCCACAGGCCCGCCAGCGGCATGGCAACCTGGTGGATACCCTGCGTGACTCGGAGAGTGAGATAAGACTATTGGTGATCGGCCGCCAGGGCGTCGATGGCGATGCCGTGGGCGATCATGTAGGCACCCACCTGGAAAGCGTTATTCGCACCATGCATCGCCCGGTACTAGTGACCGCCGGTAGCTTCCGGCAGCCACGCTCGGTCATGCTGGCTTTTGACAATGGCCCGAGCACCCGCAAGGGCATCGAAATGATTGCTGGTAGTCCTTTGTTCAAGGGTTTGCCGATTCATTTGCTGATGGTCGGAGCGGATACCAAGGATGCCTGGGAATCCCTGAATCACGCCAAATCCAGCCTTGAGCAATCAGGCTTTACCGTGCATGCGAGTATCCGCGCCGGAGAAGTGGAAAAGGTGCTGCTCGATTACGAAGAAGAGCAGGACATTGACCTGATTGTCATGGGTGCCTACGGGCACTCGCGTATCCGCCAGTTCTTTGTGGGCAGCACCACCACTAATATTCTGGCCCGCACCAAGCGGCCCTTGTTGCTACTGCGCTGAGGCCTGGCATGCAGGCTGCACTGAAAAGCCTCACTCTGTGAGGTTCGGCATAGCTGCCTGCATCAGCTGCGAGTGTTTATGTTTTTTCGCAACACATCACAAAATTGTGTCTTTCCTGTGTCAGCCAACTGACGTTTTCTCTACAATGAGATTGCCCCTTTGAATGCCTTGGTCTGCAATAATCTGATAATCAAGAAGAACCCATGTCTGACAGTGTGATTTCCCCAGCCGCTGAGCGGCGCTTGTTCAATCAGTCGATGATTGGTTACTTGCTGAAGGGCCGTTTCCGGCTCTACCAGGGCCACAAGCCTTTGGCGCAGCATCAGATACCAGCGGACTTCAGTGGTATATGTGTCGCCAGCATGGCAGATGCAGCCTGTGACGATCAGGTGATCGATTATCTGAAACAATTGGCCTTGCAGCAGGTACGTCTGGATTTCACCTACGGCGCGCTGGACAACCACGGGGCGCGATTCCTGCAGCGACTCCTGGACAAGGGGTTCAAGGTCATGCTGCGGCTGATACCGAGTATGGAAGATGCCAGCCAGATGGACCAGCCCGAAGCTCAGCAGCGCTGGGCTGACTTTGTCGACGCTGTACTGCAACGTTTCGGTCGGCATCTGGAGTCGGTAGAAGTGGGCAATACCGTCAATCGTCGGCGCTGGTCGGGCTATCGCTCACTGGAGCAGTTCATGTGCGCCTGGCGTATTGCCTATGACAAACTGCGCGCCCACGGGGTAACTATTGCCGGCCCCAATGTGACTGATTTCGAGCCACCTTATAACGCGGGCTTTCTTGCCGTCATGCGTAAAGCTGGTGTGCTGCCGGATATTCATACCGATAACTTGTTTGCCGAACGCAGTATCGAGCCTGAACTATTCGATCACAAGGTGCTGGGGCGCCGACTGGCAGGCTTGCCCAAGCTCAACTTGATCAAGAAGGCGCGCCTGATTGGCAAGCTGTCTGCGGAATATGGTGTGACACTGACCTATTCCACGACCGCGTTCTGGACGCTGCCGCGTATTGCCCGACGCCTAGTGGATGCAGAGTCAAAGCAAGCCGACTACGTTACCCGCTATATGGTTCTATCGGCAGCTTCCGGCGGTTTGCAGCGCGCCTATTGGGGACCGTTGGTCAGCCAGCGCGAGGGGCTGGTGGATGATGGTACTGGTCGCTCGGCCAGCCACGAGTTGGTCACGCGCTATGATTGCAACGATGGTTCTCTGGCCGACTTCCGCCAGCGCCCTGCCTTTTTTGCGCTGGCCGCATTCAATCAGCGGGTTCCCGGCAGCCTCTATCTGGGGCAGCTGAGCGATAACGAACATCTGCAAGTGCATGCCTTCCGACGTCCGGATGGTGAGTTGCTCCAGGTAGTGTGGACCACCAATGGTAATGCGGCGCTGCTCAGTCATCTTTATAGCAGCGATGAGTTGAGTACAGCGACCGGTCATGACCTGGAGGGGCGAGCATTGGCAGACTTGCCGGATCTGATTGGCGAATCCCCGCTGTACTTGAGCTGGCCGGAGGGTACTGAGGTACACCCGCGCCAGGGGCAGGGCGTAATACCAGGCCTGTGTGTGTATGGCAATCGGGGTGAGGGGCAGCATTACCATGTCGATGACGGACAATGGCGTGGGCTGGTATTTGCCCGTGACCGTGCTGAGGCTGACCGGTTGTTGGCTGCTTTGCATCCTGAGCACCTGCAGGGTCCCTCGAAAGCAGCCATGCTGCGCAAGGCGCGCAATGTGATTTGGCGCGTTGCTGACCCACGGCAGACCGGAGACTGGCTGGTTGCGAAGAAGCCCAACCGGCTGCGCTGGAACAAGCAGATCACCGATCGCCTCAAGCCGAGCAAAGCCGCGCGCAGCTGGAACGGGGCTTATGAGATCATGCGTGCGGGTTTGGGTTCACCCAAGCCGGTGGCCTATTTCGAGCGTTCTGATCGTAAAGACCCGTTGAACAACTGGTATATCTGCGAATACGCCGGTGAGGTGCCTTCGGTTAAAGAGTTCTTTGGCTGCTATGCACGCGGCGAGACGCACTGTCACGGCATCACCCGGGAAGACTTTTTTAACCAGCTGCGTACTTTTTTGCTACGCCTGCACAAGGTCGGTGTGTATTTTCGTGATCTGACCGGGGGCAATATTCTGGTGCATCTGGATTACCCTGCTCAGATTCATTTCAGCCTGATTGATACGGCACGCGCGCGCTTTTATCCGCATTCAGCGCCACTCTCGGCGCGCTTGTCGGACTTGAAGCGGACCTGCTACAAGTTGGACTGGGACGGGCGTATCGCCTTTATGCAGGGCTATCTGAATGCTATCGGGCGCGATTTCAATTTCTTCTATCGGCTGCCCTTCCATTACTTCGATTGGAAAATGAATGCCAAACGCTTGCTCAAGGGCAAGTCAGTGCGGCGCGTCGCACAAGCCCCTGGCAAGGGCGTCTAAATCCACTGTACGGATGTGGTCGATTGATCGCTATTTGACCAATGGCAATTTCTGAACAAAGCTGATCAGTGGTCAGGATCAGCTTTAACAGGAGTTGCACTATGGCCGGTCATTCAACGCTTGAGCATCAACCCCCTCAGGGACAGCACCCGCAGTCGAGCAGCTACCAGGTGGTCGCTGATTTGCTTGCCAAGGCAGATGTGCAGATCAATGGTGAACGGCCCTGGGATATGCACTTTCATCGTCCCGGGGTGCCTGAGCAGATATTATCACGCGGCAATTTGGGTCTCGGTGAGACCTATATGGCGGGTGACTGGGACTGCGAGCGGCTGGATGAGCGCTTTTGTCGCATGTGGCGCTATTATCTGTTGTCTTGCGCCGGGGCTTTTCGCGCACGTGATATTCAGTTGTGGCAACTTGTCCTGTCAAAGAGCGGTCTTGTTGGCGGTTACCAGCGGCCTGAATGATCAATTTATTTGAAGCTTTTGTGCCATATTTTGATTCGATCAATCGGATTATTGGTGTAACCATCTGGGTGTTCTCAAATGAAGCTGGCATGTACCGGCAAGGAGTTACCCATGACAAAAGTATTGGTGTTGTATCATTCGATGTACGGCCATATTGAAACTCTGGCTCAGGCGGTAGCTGAAGGCGCGAAATCGGTTGCGGATGTGAGTGTAACCGTCAAGCGAGTACCCGAAACCATGGATGCCGAGGCCTTCAAGGCCGCTGGCGGCAAGACTGAACAGGCGGCTGAGGTTGCCAGCCCGCAAGAGCTGGCCGATTATGATGCCATCTTGTTTGGTATTCCGACTCGCTTTGGCAATATGTCAGGGCAAATGCGGAATTTCCTCGATCAGACCGGCGGCCTGTGGGCCAAAGGCGCGCTGTTTGGTAAGTTGGCTAGCGTATTTGCTTCAACCGGAACCGGTGGTGGTCAGGAAATGACGATCACTTCCAGCTGGACCACTCTGGCTCATCACGGCATGGTCATTGTACCCATCGGTTATGGTACTCCCGAGCTGTTCGATATTTCTCAGGTCAGCGGTGGCACGCCTTACGGGGCGACAACCCTGGCAGGCGGTGATGGGTCTCGCCAACCTGATGAGCGTGAGCTGGCCATTGCTCGCTTCCAGGGCAAGCATGTGGCGAGCCTGGCTAGCAAGCTCAGCTGATTGGGGTACAGGTAACGCAAAACGGCAGCCAAGGGCTGCCGTTTTTCTGTGTGCTCACTAACAGGGCCTGCTCAGTCACCCCTGACGTCGACACCGTCGATAGTCGCTTTTTTGAGCATGATTTGGTAATCCTGGCCATCCGACTCGATCTGTTGCAGGCGAACCAGCAGATAATCCCAATCCTTGGCGAACCATAGGGTGGTCTGCCGGTTGGCGTCGGCATCGCGCACACGAACCACTTCGACCGCATCAAACTCGCCAACCTCTGTGCTGACGCGTTTGCTGCCGGTAATTTCAAACTCGTATTCATCGATGCTACGACCATCCACTACACGGTAGTGCAGGGTGTCTTTGCCAGCGAGCAGGTCGCGTTGCAAGGCCAACTGGTAGCTGGTTTTATCTAGCAAGCCGGGCTCAGTTGCCAATGCAATAGCGCGATCACCGTGGTTGCCTGTGACCTTGCCGGCGTCCCAGTCGAAACTCTGCCGGGTTTCGCGGCTGCGACCCAGCCCGCGGCGCTCGTAATGATAGTTCAACGGCTTGATTTCACCGTTATCCAGCGTCAGCTGGCTGGTTTCAGTCATGCGTGCGACAAACATGCCGGCATGGAAGGTCAGCGTCCAAGTGCCATCAGCGTTCTGCTCCAGTTGGTGACTGGCTTCACCGTTCACTGGGACGCGGCGCATGTCGGCCGTGTAACTGGCTTTGAAAGGCTTGAGCGGCTTGACCTCGGTGCCTTCGTCAGCATAGACAGCAGGCAAGAGTGCAGAGGCCAAGAAAAAGCTGGCAGTCAGTGCGGACAGGGTCGGGCGTAGGGGCACAGTCAGGCCTCGCTGGTTTGTGGGTAGTCTTCCATTCTGAGTCCGCCGGAGGCAATCAGTTCCCCGTCCAGCTCTGCACCTTGAGATGCCAGACGCAAGCGGCCTTGGGCAAACCAGCTGACGGCAAGAGGGTACAACCGGTGTTCGATCAACTGTACCCGTGCTGCCAGGGTCTCGGCAGAATCATCTGCTATTACCTTTACCCGGCCTTGAACGACCAGAGGCCCACCATCAAGCTCTTCGGTCACAAAATGGATAGTTGCGCCGTGTTCGGCATCACCGGCGTCAAGGGCGCGCTGATGCGTATGCAAGCCTTTGTACTTGGGTAGCAGGGAGGGGTGAATATTCAGCATACGGCCATGATAGCGGCGGACCAGCTCAGGCGTCAGAATCCGCATAAAGCCAGCGAGAACCACCAAGTCAGGCTGGTAGCTATCGATGCGCTCAGCCAGAGCCTGATCAAAGGCTTCGCGGCTGCTGAAGCCTTGATGGTCGAGACATTCGTTGGCAATGCCGGCAACGGTTGCGCGTTGCAGGCCGTAGGCCTGCGGGCGGTTGGCAATCACGCCGACAATTTCTGCCGGGCTGTCGAGTTGCTCAATCAGGGCTTGCAGGTTGCTACCGGAGCCGGAAATCAATACAACAACACGACAGCTCACGACGCCAGCGGCTCCTGACTTAGAGTCACAGCCTCGTCACCATCAGCGGTGGTGATCTGACCTATCACCCAAGGCTCTTCACCGGCTTGTTGCAGCACCTGCAGGGCAGCACTGACCTGATCGGCGGCTACGCAAATCACCATGCCGACGCCGCAGTTGAGTACGCGATGCATCTCGGTTTCATCAACATTGCCTTGCTCTTGCAGCCAGTTGAACACCGCCGGGCGCTGCCAACTGCTGAGGTCGATGTGAGCGCCACAGCCGGCGGGCAGAACGCGCGGAATATTTTCCAGCAAGCCACCGCCAGTAATGTGTGCCATGGCTTTCACTGCGCCGGTTTCGCGGATCAGTTGCAGCAAGGCTTTGACGTAGATGCGCGTGGGCGCCATCAACAGGTCGGTCAGCGGCTGACCATCCAGAGTGATCTGGGTGATATCGACACCGGCGACTTCAATGATTTTGCGGATCAGTGAATAACCGTTGGAGTGGGGGCCTGAGGAGGGCAGCGCAATCAGGGTATCGCCAACAGCGACCTGGCTGCCGTCAATGATATCGGCCTTTTCCACCACGCCGACACAGAAGCCGGCCAGGTCATAATCCTCACCCTCATACATGCCCGGCATTTCCGCCGTCTCACCGCCGACCAGAGCACAGCCTGCCAGTTCACAGCCAGCGCCAATCCCGGTGACGACATCGGTGGCGATATCGACATTCAATTTGCCGGTGGCATAGTAATCGAGAAACAGCAGCGGTTCGGCGCCGCAGACTATCAGATCATTAACGCACATGGCGACCAGGTCGATGCCAATACGGTCGTGCTGGTTCAGATCCATGGCCAGACGCAGTTTGGTGCCGACGCCGTCGGTGCCAGTGACCAGCACCGGCTGTTGGTAACCGGCTGGGATTTCGCACAGAGCACCAAAACCGCCCAGACCGCCCAGCACCTCTGGCCGTGCCGTGCGCTTGGCAACATGCTTGATGCGGTCAACCAGGGCATTGCCGGCGTCGATATCGACCCCTGCATCCTTGTAACTGATCGAGGGCTTGGACGAGGTCTGGTCTGTCATGCGGGGTTCTCTGTGCATAGGGGGCTGATCAAGGCGCATAGTGTAGCAATTCACACCGGGCAGAACCATGCTGACAAGCGTATTGGTTGCCGCCATGCGACGGCTTGTTTAATGTATGGGGTTTGGTCAGCGCCAACCGGCGTTGATGTCATTGCCCTGCGGATCACGCCCGATGTCCAAGCTTCAGCCCAAAATCCTGATTTCACTTCTTTTTTCACTGTTTATCATGTCGCCGGTCGCCCACTCGGCCGTGTTGGAGGACCT
>REBY01000119.1 GCA_007692485.1 Pseudomonadaceae bacterium
GGTCATACCTTGTGCTGGCGACCGGCGGGCTGATTGAACAGCCCGCCAGCGACGCTTATGCAGGCTCTGACTCCGGCTCTTGCTCCACCTTGAACCCACGCTGCTCCAGAATCATGTAGAACACCGGTACAAAGATCAGCGCCAGGGTACTGGCGGCGATCATGCCACCGACCACCACGGTACCGATCTCCTGCCGGCTGACAGCGCCGGCACCGGTACTGAAGACCAGCGGCAAGGTGCCAATGATAAAGGTCAATGCGGTCATCATAATGGCTCGGAAACGCTGTTCGGCAGCCGTGAGCGCTGCTTCAAAGGGCGACATACCATTTTTGCGATTCTGCGCGGCAAACTCGACGATCAGAATGGCGTTCTTCGCCGCCAGACCGATGAGCACCAGCAGCCCGACCTGGAAGTAGATGTCATTCGGGAAGCCCCGCAGCATCGACGCGACCACCGCACCAAACACGCCGAAGGGAATCGCTGTCGCCACCGCTAGCGGCAAGCTCCATCGCTCGTACTGCGCCGCGAGAATCAGAAAGACCATAAGAATGCCGAGGCCGAAGGCCAACCCACCGGCATCGCCTGCTGCAAGCAATTGGTAGGCTTCACCCACCCAACCCAGCTGCGCATTTTCATCCAGATGATCACGCTCAATCTCTTGCAGGACGCGCATCACATCCGCCGCATTGTAGCCCGGTGACGGGTCAGCATTGACCTTGGCCGCCTGATACAGGTTGAAGCGTGCCGCCAAGTCAGGTCCCTGAGTCATGGTCAGGTTGACCAGCGAGGTCAGGGGCACCAGCTCGCCGCTGCCAGAACGGACAAAGACCCGACGCAGATCATCAGGACTGCTGCGGAACTCACCCTCGGACTGCAAGTTGACCTGCCAGTTACGGCCCAACAAGGTGAAGTCATTCACGTACTGTGAGCCAAAGGTACTGCGCATAGTGGTGAAGATATCGTCGATCGCCACCCCCATGGCCTTGGCCTTGTCCCAGTCGACCTCGGCCTGATAGCGGGGAATACCCACATCCAGCCCGACCCGGACATTGGTCAGCTCCGGACGCTCCTGCGCGGCGGCCATCAACGCATCCGTCTGGGCCTTGAGCTCATTGACATCACTGCTACCACGCAACTGCAGATAGCCTTCTACCCCACCCGTCAGAGACAAACCCATGATAGGCGGCGGCACAAAGGCCATGATATTGGCCTCTTGAATATCTGCACCCATGGCAAACAGCTGACCGGCAATAGCTTCAGCACTTTGCTCCGGCCGGGTGCGCTCGCTCCAGTCGCGCAGACTGATAAAGCCAGCCCCCATATTGGTGCGCAAGCCACTGTTGAGAATGTCGAAACCGGCAAAGTTGGTGAAGTCAGTGACGTCCTCCATCTGGATAACCCGACGGCTCAGTTCGTCACGTACCTGTTCCGTACGTGCTAACGAAGACACCGGCGGCAACTGCACCACAGCAAGCAGAAAACCCTGATCTTCCTGAGGCACCAAGCCGCTGCCCATACGGTCAAGCAGAAACACGGTGCTGCCGATCAACAACACAAAAAGCGCCAGGCTGATTTTGGCGTGGAGCAACATCCAGCGTACCGCGCCGATGAACTTGCGCGTGGTCCAGTCCAGGCTGTTATTGAACCAGGCGAACCAGGGCGAATGCTCAGTCTGCTTGCGATCAAGCAGCAATGCGCACATGGCCGGCGTCAGGGTCAGCGCCACGATGCCAGAAATCGCCACGGATACCGCAATGGTAATGGCGAACTGTCGGTACAACTCACCACTCAGGCCACCGAGGAAAGCAACCGGGGCAAATACTGCAACCAGCACCAGGGTTGAACCCAATACGGCCCCCGAGACCTGGCGCATGGTCTTGCTCGCTGCCTCATAGCTGGACAGCCCCTCTTCCTTGATCAACCGCTCAGCGTTTTCCATCACGATAATGGCGTTATCCACCACCACCCCGATAGCCAGAATCAAGCCGAACAAGGTCAGTAGGTTGATCGAGAAGCCCAGCAACATCATGCCGGCGAAAGTACCGATCAGCGATACCGGAATGGCTACCAGCGGAATCAATGTAGCCTTCATATGCTGCAGGAACAGGAAAGTCACCAGCACCACCAGTGCCAATGCCTGAATCAGGGTAATGACAACCTCGCGAATGGAGACTTCAATAAAGACCGTGGTGTCATAGGGAATATCAAAGCGCAGATCCGAGGGGAAGCGGTCAGACATTTCTTCCATGGCTTCGCGCACATTGTTCGCAGTTTCCAGGGCGTTGGCCCCCGGTTGCAGATAAACCCCGATAGGTACCGCCGTGGTGCCATTATAGGTCGCACTGAAGTCATAGTTCTGGGCGCCCAGCTCAGCCCGGGCCACATCACCCAGGCGCAGGGTACGGCCATCGCTGTCACTGCGCAGAATGATGCGCTCGAAGTCTTCCGGGCTGGTCATGCGCCCGGGCGTGGACACGCTGTAGGTAAAGGCATTGCCCGGTGGCGACGGCTCGGCGCCAATACGGCCGGCAGCGAACTGGGCATTCTGCTCGCGCAGCGCCGCAGACACCTCCGTCGGGGTCATGTCATATTCGGCCAGCTTGTCCGGACGCAGCCAGATGCGCATGGAGTAATCCTGGGCACCAAAGAGCGAGGCATCACCAACACCGGGCAAACGTACCAACTCATCCAGTACGTTGAGCAGGCCATAGTTACTGATATCCAGTACATCCATAGCGCCATTTTCGGAGGACAATGCCAATACCATCAGAATCGAGGTCGAGCGCGCCTGAACTTGCACGCCGAGGTCGCGTACCTCCTGCGGTAACTGCGCAGTAGCACGTTGCACCCGGTTATTGACATCAATTGTTGCTTGATCAGGATCGGTACCAATCTCGAAAAATACGGTCAATTGCAGTGAGCCGGCGTCCGAGGCAATCGAGCTCATATAGATCATGTCGTCGACACCGTTGATCGCCTGCTCCAGCGGCGCTGCCACTGTATTGGAAATCACATCGGCACTGGCACCCGGGTAACTGGCGCTAACCACAATCTGCGGCGGCACCACATCCGGGTACTGCTCGACCGGTAGCTGGTAGAGCGAGGAACCACCAGCAATCAGAATAAGAATCGACAGGACCGTGGAGAAAATCGGCCGGTCAATAAAAAACTGTAGCATCAGTCATCCCCTTCCATTACAGGGGAGTCGTCCACCACCCGCACCGGTGCACCAGGAAATAAGCCGGCATGGCCATTGATCACAACTTGGTCGCCAGGTTCCAGTCCGCTGCGCACCAGACGCTTGTCAGCGACGATGGGGCCCAGTTCGACCTGACGCAGTTCAGCCTTGAGGTCGTCATTGACAATGAACACCGTCGACCCCTTCTGGTTGCCGCCCACTGCATCTACCGGAACAAACAGAGCGTCATTAAAACGCTGAATGACCAGCCGTACACGTGCAAATTGTCCAGGGATCAGGACACTCTCCGGGTTATCAAAGGTGGCTCGCAAGGTTACCGTACCGGTTGCTGCATCGATGCTACTGGCGGTGAAATCGATATGGCCTTTGCGCTTATACTCGCTGCCATCTGCTAGCTCTAGCCCAACCTCCCGACCAATTCCGTTTTCCAAACTCTGGGCCTGTCGCAGTGTCGTCATGTCACGCTCGGGCAAGGCAAAGATGACCTGCACCGGATCCTGCTGCACAATGGTCGTCAATAAACCGCCCATCTCCAGCAAGCTTCCTTCAGGCTGAACTTCCAGACTGGTTACCCCAGACAGTGGCGCTTTGACGTCGGTATAGGACAGATTCAACTCCGCTTCATCCAGCTGGGCTTCAGCCTGAGCTAATCCGGCCAGGGCAAAATCACGCTGAGTTCGCGCACGATCACGCTCACTAGCACTCAATGCCCCGCGCTCGAACAATTGCACAGCGCGCTCCCAGTCACGATTTGCCTGGTCGCGCTCGGCGCGAGCGTTTGTCACTGCGGCTTGAGCCTGCTTTACCTGCACCGCATATTGCGCCGGGTCAATCCGAAACAACACATCGCCTTGCTCGACGGTGCTACCTTCATCGAAAGTACGCTCCAGCAGAATGCCGGCTACGCGAGCTCGCACCTGAACTTCGCGCGCACCGCGCACACGTGCCGGATACTGCTCCACGCGCTCAAGCGTCTTTGGTTCCAGGGTTTCCAGAGTCACCGCGCTGGGCGGCATCTGCCCGTTACCGTTGCTGGCTTCATCACCGCCGTTGCCACAGCCAACCAGCAGCAAGGCCAGTGCTGCAGTAATCAACCATTGCGGGCGCACAACCCGATAACGCATGGAGCCTGACATGTGAACATTCCTCAGCAACTGATAGGGCAAGCCAGCGGATGGCTGCCAATATAAAAAGACACGCCCTCAGGCGCGCAAAATTCCTTGGAACAGGACATCCAGCAAAGCGTCTGCCTGCTCGAGCAAGGGCGCGTTACGCCCGGAAATACGATTAACCAGAATCGTGCCATAAGCCAGATTGCCGACCAGTTCTTGAATCAGACCGGCATCCGTCACCCGACACCGACCCGACGCTACCAGACGTTCACACACGGCCAGCCATTCATCACTGTGCGCATCTTTATAGACAAAATAGGAAGGTTTGCAATCCACCCCCCACTCGGCACGCTCGTGCACAAAGAGCTCGACCGCCTCGGGGTTGTCTTGAAAAAACGCCATGTAGGCACGAAAGCTGATACGCAGATAATCGAAAGGGTCTGCAACCGACTCTACCGCATCATCGATCTGCGCAGTCAGGCGTTGCATAACGTCATCCACCACGGCGCGGAACAGTTCTTCCTTGGTCGGATAGAACCGATACACCGTACCCTTACCGACGCCCGCCCGGTCCGCGATGCCCTGCACGTCAGCGCCACGAAAGCCGTCATGGGCAAAAACATGGGTAGCCGCAGCGAGAATATCGCGAATACGTTGCTCAGCCGGCTTGCGCTGGCGCTTGATAGGATCTGGGTGGTAGTCAGGCATGGCCTTCTCTTACGGACTGACGCGTCAGTCAGTATTAGAAGCCATTAGGCAAGTCAGGCACAAGAGATAACGCCGCAACAGACTGTTGCGGCATGTATCGTCGAGCTTACTCAGTAGCGACTGGCGACATCGTCAAAAGTATCCTGCACCGCTTGCTCAGGCTCCGGCGTCAGCAAGGAGACCACCACGATAGCAATAGTGGCAAAGATAAAGCCGGGGATAATCTCGTACAAGCCAAACAGTCCCAGATACTCCCAGACCACGACAGTCACGCCACCGACGATGATACCGGCCAAGGCACCCTGGCGGTTCATCCGCTTCCAGAACAATGACAGGATAATCGCCGGACCGAACGCGGCCCCGAAGCCGGCCCAGGCGTAGGACACCAGACCCAATACGGTGCTCTCGTCATCCAGTGCAAACAGCAAGGCCAACAAGGCGATACCCACCACAGCAAAACGACCGACCCAGACCAACTGCTCCTGGGTAGCATCTTTGCGGAACAGCGCTTTGTAGAAATCTTCGGCCAATGCCGAGGATGACACCAGCAACTGGGAATCAGCGGTAGACATGATCGCCGCCAGTACAGCGGCCAGCAGAATACCCGCTACCAGCGGATGCATCAGCGCCTGCACCAGAGCCAGGAATACCGTTTCCGCATCGCCAATACCGGCTTCACCGAAGTAACCAATACCTACCCAACCGGTCATCAAAGCGGCAAACAGACACAGGGCTGACCAGCCAACCGCGATACGGCGCGCCAGCGGCAGTGCCGCGTCACTCTTGATCGCCTTGAAGCGGGCCAGAATATGCGGCTGACCAAAGTAGCCAAGCCCCCAACCCAACAGCGAAATAATAGCGACAAAACCGAGGGCATCGCCGTCCATATCGGTAAAGAAGGTCAGCAGGTTCGGATTGCTGGCGGCCATAGCTGCTTCCGCTTCGCCCCAGCCGCCCATGCTGTTGAGCGCCATAATCGGAATAATCACCAGCGCAGCGGCCATCAATAGCCCCTGAATAACATCAGTCCAGGATACCGCGAGAAAACCACCGAAAAAGGTGTAGGAAATAATCGCAATCGTTCCGACCACCACAGCAATGGTGTAGCCCATACCAAAGGTGGACTCGAACAGTTTACCCGCCGCGACCAGGCCGGAGCTGGTATAAAACAGGAAAAACAATAGAATGAACACTGCAGAAATGACTCGCAGCATGCGGGTCTTGTCGGCAAAACGGAACTCGAAATAAGCCGGCAAAGTCAGCGAATCATTGACCGCATGGGAATACACGCGTAACCGCCGGGAGACAACTAGCCAGTTCAACCAGGTGCCCAGCAACAGGCCAATGGCGATCCAACTGGCTTCAAAACCGGCCGCCATGGCATAGCCGGGCAAGCCCAGCAGTAACCAGCCGCTCATATCCGAAGCACCAGCGGACAAGGCTGCAGTTCCCGGGCCGAGCGAGCGCCCACCGAGAATATAGTCGGATAAGTTGGTTGTTCGTTTGTAGGCGACATACCCCAACGCCAACATTATCCCGATGTAGATCAGAAACGTGACACTCACAACGCCGATATTCATTGTTGTTCTCGCTTTTTTTAGTGGACAGTCCTTGTCCGTTGTTATCAGGCGGGGATTATCCCCTGGACCCGTCAGTTGACGAGTTACTACGGCTCACCATTACCCAGCGACAGCAGGCTGGCATTCCCGCCTACTGCCGTGGTGTTGATTGTGCGGGTACGCTCGGTGACAAAGCGCAGCAGATAATGCGGGCCACCGGCCTTTGGACCGGTGCCCGACAACCCCATACCACCAAAGGGCTGCACGCCGACCACGGCACCAATCTGGTTCCGGTTGACGTAGACATTGCCGATACGCACGCGTTGGTCGATATAACGCGCGGTCTCCTCGTTACGGCTATGAATACCCAGAGTCAGGCCGAAACCCGTCGCATTGATATCGGCGATCACCTGATCCAGCTGGTTGTTGCGCCAGGTAATGACATGCAGGATGGGCCCGAAATGCTCTCGATCGAGCTCGCTAATGTTATCCAGCCGGAAAGCTACCGGAGCAACAAAGTAGCCATCCAGGCCTTCTGGCAAGGGTGTTTCCGCAATCAGTTTGCCCTGCCCCTTCAACGCCTCGACATGCTTGAGCAGACCATCACGAGCGTCAGCGTCGATAACCGGACCGACATCGGTAGCGCGATCACCCGGGTCACCGATATGTAGCTCGGCCATGGCACCCTTGAGCAGATCAAGTACACGCGGTGCGATGTCTTCCTGAACGAACAATACGCGCAAAGCCGAACAGCGCTGGCCAGCACTGGTAAATGCAGCGTGTACCACATCCTTGATCACCTGCTCGGGCAAGGCCGTGGAGTCCACCAGCATGGCATTCTGGCCACCGGTCTCGGCGACCATAGGAGCGATGGCTGCATCACGAGCGGCCAGAGCGCGATTGATCAGGTGCGCAGTATGCGTAGAACCGGTAAAAGCCACGCCGGTGATCCGTGGATCGGCGGTGATCACGCTGCCAACCTGGGCACCGTCGCCCGGCAGCAATGCCAGTACGTCCTTTGGCAACCCAGCCTGCCACATCAGCTCAATACAGCGCACGGCAACCAGGCTGGTTTGTTCCGCCGGCTTGGCCACCACGGTATTACCACACACCAGCGCTGCCGATACCTGGCCGAGGAAAATAGCCAACGGGAAATTCCACGGGCTGATACAGGCAAAAACGCCACGCCCCTGCAAGTACAGCTCATTGCTCTCACCGGTAGGTCCCGGCAGAGTTATCAAGGCAAAACGCTGACGCGCTTGCAATGCGTAGTAACGGCAGAAGTCCACTGCTTCACGTACTTCGTCAATCCCGTCTTGCAAGCTCTTGCCTGCTTCACGGGTACATAGCGCCATCAACTCGGGCATGTTGTCTTCAAGCAGATCGGCTGTGCGCTCAAGAATCGCTGCGCGCTGATCGACCGGTGTGGCATTCCAGGCCGGAAAAGCCGTAGCCAGCTGATCGATAGCCTGGCCGGTTTGCTCGGCGCTGGCCCAGACCACCTCACCTACCTGATGACTGCGCTGATAAGGACACACTACCGGCTGACTGGCGCCTTTCAGATACTCACCGCCCACCAAGGGTGCACCCTGCCACTGCTGATCCATAAAGCTGGCCATAGCCGCCTGCAACGGCAACCACTGGTCCAGCACATTCATATTGACCCCTTTAGAGTTTCGCCGCTCCGAGCCCAGGATGTCCCGTGGCAACGGGATGTGTGGGTTCGCCAGTTGCCGATAGCTACGCAGCACCTCTGCAGGGTGCTCGATCAGCGAATCAACCGGCACGCGCGAGTCGACCAACTTATGGACAAAAGAGGAGTTAGCCCCATTTTCCAGGAGACGACGCACCAGATAGGGCAGCAAATCCTTATGCGCACCGACCGGTGCATAAATACGTACGGTGCAGCCGTACTCTTCAATCAAGGTGTCATAGAGCGCGTCACCCATGCCGTGCAGACGCTGGAACTCGAAGGGGCGCTGCTCTGCCAGGCGCAAAATGCACGTGACAGTATGCGCATTGTGGGTAGCAAACTGAGGATAAATAACGCCCTCGCACTGCGCTGAGAGCAGAAAACGGGCGCAAGCAAGATAAGAGACATCGGTTGCCTCTTTACGGGTAAATACCGGGTAACCATCCAACCCGGCCTGCTGACACAGCTTGATTTCGGTATCCCAGTAAGCACCTTTCACCAGCCGTACCGGAATCAGGTCGCCCTGCTCCCGCGCCAGCAACGCCAACCAACACAGTACCGGCAACGCCCGCTTGGAATAAGCCTGAACCACCAGACCGAAGTTACCCCACCCTTGCACCTCAGGATGCCGATAGACGCGGGCAAACAGCTTGAGCGACAACTCCAGGCGGTCGGCCTCTTCAGCGTCAATAGTTATACCGACGTTGCCAGCTCGCGCCTGGCGCACCAAGTCCAGCACGGTATCGCCAAGCTCCTCGACTACCTGCGCTTCGCGCGCCGGCTCATAATGCGGGTGTAGTGCTGACAGTTTGATGGAAATGGTCGGCTTCTGGCTTTTGCCCTTGTAACCGTCCTCGGCCAGAGCAGCAATCGCCGACTGATAGTCCTTGAGATACTTGGCCGCATCAGCGCGAGTCAAGGCGGCTTCGCCCAGCATGTCAAAGGAATAGGTATAGCCCTGATCACGCATGGACCTGCCGTTCTTCAGCGCCTCCTTGATGGTGCGCCCAAGCACGAACTGCTTGCCCATGATTTTCATTGCCTGCAGCATGGCGGCGCGAATAACCGGCTCGCCACTGCGTTTGACCAGGCGACCCAGCACGGTGCCCGGCGTGCCGTCCTTGCGCTTGTCCAGGGTAACCACCTTGCCGGTCATCACCAGCCCCCAGGCTGCTGCGTTGACCAAAGTGCTCTCGCTTTGACCCAAGTGCTCATCCCATTGCGCGGCACTCAGCTTGTCGCGGATCAAGGCATCTGCGGTATGACTATCCGGCACCCGCAACAAAGCTTCGGCCAAACACATCAGCATGATGCCTTCCTGGGTATCCAGACTGTATTCCTGTAACAAGGCGTCAATACTATCGACCGCGTTGTCGCGTTGACGCACGGTTTCAATCAGCTTGCGTGCCGACACTGTCAGAGCTACTGGGTCATCCTGCTCAACCAACTGCAAGAGCTCTTCAACGTAGCTCGCTTCATCAACGGCATAGTGCGCGCTGACAGTAGCCAGATAATCATCGGCGCGTTGCTGCAGAAACTCGCCCGCCAGTGCTTGCGTTGCCTTGAACATGGATACACCTCATCTTGTTTGCCTGGCGGCGCAAAGCCTTTGCCAGGGCAGAACTGGCGGCATAGAGCCAGCCCCGCAAACTATTTAGTGCAATCTAGTCGCTACGACGAGCCTTTTCTTGTCAAAAAATCGCATTTTTTTGCAAAAAACTCTGATATAGAAAGATCAAGCCAGCATTCTGAGACGTTTCGGTGTTTTCCCTGTCGCCCGGCGAACCGCATGCGTCAATGCGCTCTGACTGGAAAATCCGCAACGCGAAGCGACTTCAGCAACCGCCAGGGTGTCTCTGGTCAGCATATGAATGGCCTGTTCCAGGCGGATCTTGAGCACAAACTGATGTGGTGTCAGGCCACTTACCTGCTTGAATAACTGATGAAAATGACTGCTGCTGACACAGGCAAAAGTCGCCAGCTCGGGCACGCTGATTGCCCGCTCCAAGTTCCCGCGTACATAAGCTTCTAGCTTCTCCAGATCGATAGCCGCAGCCGAACTCAGCGGTACCGGGGTTGAGAACAAGCGGTCATGCAAGCCGTGTAACAGCAGCCCGCCCAAGTGCCAGGCCATTGGCGATGCCGCGGCGTCATCACTGCCCAGCACTTGCACGGCAAAGTCGAGCAGGCCTTGCATACGCTGATCCAAACGAACAAAACGCGGTACGTCAAACAACCGTCCAAGGCCGTCAGCCTCCCCGCTACCCAGGTCGGGTTGGTCGGAATACAGATCCAGGATCAACATGTGATTCGGCCCGCGGCCAGAAAAGGCATGCCAGCGGTGCCCGGGTACCAGACAAGCCTGTAAGCGATTGACCGCGCCACTGATACCTTCAACTTCAAAGTCGGCGCTGCCTTCCAGCCCAACAATCAACTGGTGGTGAGCATGAGCGTGCACAGCACTTTGTACTGGCAAATCAAGTATGCGAGTTTTGATCATGGGCTGATCGTCCGGAAAAGGTCATGAAAGCTTAGACAAGGCCCGTACAAAGCTCAATGTCAGGGCCATTGAAAAAGTCAGCGGCAAGCCACATCTAAATGCTATTCCATCAACACTGGGGATATCGATGACCGACTGGAAAGAGATCGAGCAGGCAGAGAATGAAAGCGTTGCCGCTGGCGGCCAACTGGTAGTTCCAGAGCAGCGCTTGCCGCAACAGTTATATGTATTACCGGTCACCAACCGGCCTTTCTTCCCGGCCCAGGTAATGCCGGTCGTGCTTAATGCTGAGCCATGGGCACAGACGCTGGAGCGTGTCGACAACACCCCGCATCAGATGCTCTCGCTATTTTATGTGGAACAGCCCGAGGCGAGCCAGGGCAAGCTGGATGTGGACGCGTTGCCGCTGACGGGTTGCGTGGTCAAAGTTCATCACGCGACCGAGGACGGCGGCAAGCTGCAATTTATTGCCCAAGGACTGACCCGCGTGCGAATTGTACGCTGGATCAGCCGCCAGCCACCTTATCTGGCCGAGGTCGAATACCCCAAGGTTGAGCGCAGTGACAGTGACGAAGTTCGCGCCTATGCCATGGCACTGATCAATGCAATCAAGGAGCTACTACCGCTCAACCCGCTGTACAGTGAAGAGCTAAAGCATTATCTGAACCGTTTCAGCCCCAATGAGCCGTCGCCACTGAGCGATTTTGCCGCTGCCTTGACCACCGCCAAGGGCAGTGAGTTGCAAAGCATTATGGATACCCTGCCCGTGCTGCGGCGCATGGAAAAAGTGCTAGTACTGCTGAAAAAGGAAATCGATGTTGCCCGTCTGCAGGGCGAAATCAGTGACCAGGTTAATCAGACCATCAGTGACCACCAACGCAAGTTCTTCCTCAAAGAACAGCTGAAGATCATTCAGAAAGAGCTCGGCTTATCCAAGGATGATCGTACTGCGGACATCGAGCAGTTCCGCGAACGCCTGCTGGGCAAACACCTGTCTGAAACGGCAGAGAAGAAGATTGAAGAAGAACTGCACAAACTGGCAGTGCTGGAAACAGGGTCGCCGGAGTATGCGGTCACCCGCAACTACCTGGACTGGGCTACCAGTATGCCCTGGGGCCTGCTGCATGAAGACCAGCTCGACATTGCCCGCGCGCGCAAGGTGCTTGACCGCGATCATGATGGCCTGGATGACGTCAAAGAGCGGATTCTGGAGTTTCTGGCCCTGGGTGCCTTCAAGGGCTCAGTCAATGGCTCGATCATCCTGCTGGTCGGCCCGCCCGGCGTCGGCAAAACCAGTATAGGCCGTTCAATTGCCGAGAGCCTGGGCCGGCCTTTCTACCGCTTCAGTGTCGGCGGCATGCGCGATGAGGCTGAAATCAAAGGCCATCGGCGTACCTACATTGGCGCCATGCCCGGCAAGTTCGTGCAGGCACTGAAAGATGTCGAAGTGATGAATCCGGTGATCATGCTGGATGAAATCGACAAACTGGGTGCCAGTCATCAGGGCGACCCGGCTTCTGCCCTGCTGGAAACCCTGGACCCGGAGCAGAACAACCAGTTCCTCGACCATTACCTGGACCTGCGCTTGGACCTGTCCAAGGTACTTTTTGTATGCACTGCTAATACCTTGGACAGTATTCCTGGCCCATTGCTTGATCGCATGGATGTGATTCGGCTGTCCGGCTATATCAGCGAGGAAAAGCTGGCGATCGCCAAAAATCACCTGTGGCCACGCCAGCTGGAGCGTGCCGGGCTGCGTAAAAGCCAGCTGCGCATCAGTGACAAGGCGCTGCGCGACCTGATTGAGGGCTATGCCCGTGAAGCCGGTGTGCGCAACCTGGACAAGCAACTGGCCAAACTGGTGCGCAAGTCCGTCATGCGCCTGGTCGAGGGAGAGGCAGAAAAAATCAGCATCAAACCTGCTGAGCTGGCCACCCTGCTGGGCACGCCCCCCTTCCGTCAGGAACAGGCCTTGCGCGGCGTGGGCATTATCACCGGGCTGGCCTGGACAGCAATGGGCGGCGCTACGCTGCCGATCGAAGCCACCCGTATTCATACCCTCAACCGTGGTTTCAAGCTGACCGGCAAGCTGGGCGACGTGATGAAGGAATCTGCCGAGATTGCCTACAGCTATATCTGCGCCAATCTGAGTACTTACAAAGCAGATCGCGAGTTCTTTGACCAGGCCTGGGTACACTTGCATGTACCCGAAGGAGCGACACCCAAGGATGGCCCCAGCGCCGGCATCAGCATGGCCAGCGCCCTGCTCTCGCTGGCCCGCAACCAGGCACCGCGCAAAGATCTGGCCATGACCGGTGAGCTGACCCTGACCGGGCAGGTGCTGTCAGTGGGCGGCATTCGCGAGAAGGTAATAGCTGCGCGGCGGCAGAAGATATCTACCCTGATTCTGCCAGAAGCCAACCGGGGTGATTACGAGGAGTTACCGGACTATCTGAGAGAAGGTATTCAGGTGCATTTTGCCAACCATTTCCGCCAGGTTGCCAAACAGCTCTTCGCCGCCTAGGAGCACAGCCTTTACCCTCGCGCGCGCCGCCAACGTTGCGGTCACGGCATGCCGTGACCCTACGCGGGTATTGGATAATGCAATGTAGGGGCCGCTCCGTGCAATGCACGGAGCCAACAATCGCGTAGGGGCACAGCATGCTGTGCCCACAAGTAACACGATCAGGGCAGGATGGTCGTCCCGGTCAGGTAACGATCAATTTCACGTGCCGCTTCGCGGCCTTCGTTGATCGCCCAGACCACCAGGCTCTGACCACGACGGGCATCACCGGCGGCAAAGACACCTTCGGCGTTGGTGATGTAGCGACCATACTCGGCTTTGGCATTGGAGCGGGCATCGGTTTCAATGCCGAGCTGATCCAGCACGCCACCTTCCGGGCCCATAAAGCCCATGGCCAGCAGCACCAGATCGGCTTCGATTACGCGCTCGCTACCAGGCACCGGCTGCGGCACCACTTGACCTTGCTCATTCGCTTTCCACTCCACACCAGTCAGGTGCAATTGCTTGACCTGGCCATTCTCGCCGGTGAATTTCTGCGTCATTTGCAGATACTGGCGCGGATCTTCACCCTGCACGGCAATGGCCTCAGCCTGACCGTAGTCGACCTTGAGGGTACGCTTGAATTCCGGCCAGGGATTGTCCGGCGCACGCTCCAGCGGCGGCTTAGGCATGATCTCGAGTTGGATCACGCTCTTGCAACCGTGGCGCAGGCTGGTGCCAACACAGTCAGTCCCGGTATCACCACCACCGATCACCACGACATGCTTGTCCTTGGCCGAGATGTAGCTACCGTCGGCATGCTTGCTGTCCAGCAGGCTCTTGGTATTGGCGGTAAGGAATTCCATGGCGAAATGAATGCCACCCAGCTCACGGCCAGCAATCGGCAGATCACGGGCAACGGTGGCACCGGTTGATACCAGTACGGCGTCATATTCCTTTTGCAGCTCACTGGCATCCACATCCTTGCCGACTTCAACGCCGGTGCGGAATTCGATGCCTTCTTCCTTCATCAGGTCGATGCGGCGGTCAATATAGTGCTTTTCCAGCTTCATATTGGGAATGCCATACATCAGCAAGCCACCAATACGGTCAGCACGCTCAAACACCACCACGTTATGACCCACGGAATTGAGCTGGGCAGCCGCAGAGAGGCCCGCGGGACCAGAACCGATGACGGCCACGCGCTTGCCAGTGCGCTTCTTCGGCGGATTGGCTTTGACCCAACCCTCATTGAAGCCCTTTTCAATAATTGCGTATTCGTGATTCTTGATCGTCACCGGCGGCGCATTGATGCCCAGAACACAGGAATCTTCACAGGGTGCCGGGCACACACGCCCGGTAAACTCCGGGAAGTTGTTGGTTTTGTGCAGACGATCCAGCGCCTCTTCCCAGCGATTGTGGTAAATCAGATCATTCCACTCAGGGATCAGGTTGTTGATCGGGCAGCCACCCACTTTAGGGGCGGTAGCCGAATCGCCGGCATGGCAGAAAGGTACGCCGCAATCCATGCAGCGGGCACCCTGCTGGCGCAGCTCCGGCTCTGGCAGCTGCTCGTGAATTTCTTTCCAGTCGATCAGGCGCTCACTAGGATTGCGATCGTCCGGCAAGGCGCGCTCGTATTCGAGAAATCCGGTCAATTTACCCATGGGATAGCCTCCTAAGCTGTAGCCTTGGCCGCAGCCATGTTCTTCAGGTGCATGTCGAAGGCTTGAACAGCCACTTCATATTCGTCATCGATCTGCTGCTCTTCACGCACGGTTTTCATGTAACCCTGCATGCGCGCATAGTCCACCGGCAGTACGCGGACAAACTGCTGCATGGCCTGCGCCCAATCATCGAGCAACTCGCGCGCGACGTCGGAACCGGTCAGATCAAAGTGGTTCTGGATCAGTTGCTTGAGACGCGCCTCTTCTTCGGCATCGTCTATCGGCCCGAGACCGACCATTTCCATGTTGCAACGCTCGGCAAACTTGCCGCCGCGATCCAGTACATAGGCCACCCCGCCGGACATACCCGCCGCAAAGTTGCGCCCGGTCTCACCGAGAATCACCGCGGTACCGCCGGTCATGTATTCACAACCATGGTCACCCACACCCTCAACAACGGCAGTAACACCGGAGTTACGCACGCAGAAGCGCTCGCCGGCCTTGCCACGGACATAGGCTTCCCCGCTGGTACCACCAAAGAAGGCAACGTTACCGATGATGATGTTATCCCGCGCCTTGAAGGGTGCCTGGCTATCCGGGTAGACCACCATGCGTGCGCCGGACAGGCCCTTGCCGAAGTAGTCATTGGCATCGCCTTCGAGCTCAAAGTCGATACCCGGTGCAGCAAACACGCCCAGACTCTGACCAGCGGACCCTTTCAGTTTGACGTGAATGGTGCCGGCCGGCAGGCCCTTATCTTCGTAGCGCTTGGAAATCTCGTTGGACAACATGGCGCCAACACTGCGATCGGTATTCTTGATCGCGTATTCCAGGCGCACCTTGTCGCCCCGCTCCAGCGCAGCCTCGGCATCCTTGATCATCTGACGATCGATAATCTTGTCGATCAGATGCTTCTGCTCGACGGTCTTGTACAGCGTATCGCCTTCAGCCGGCTCGGCCTTGAACAGCAGGTTGGACAGGTCCAAGTGTTTGAACTTCCAGTGGGTGATGCCCTCACGCACTTTCAGTACCTGGCTCTGACCGACCATCTCATCGATGGTACGGAAACCCAGCTCAGCCATGATCTCGCGCAGCCCTTCAACCATCATGTTGAAGAAGTTGACTACGTGATCGACCTGACCCTTGTAACGGCCACGCAGCACGCGGTCCTGGGTGGCAATACCCACCGGACAGG
Source organism: Pseudomonadaceae bacterium (assembly GCA_007692485.1). Lineage (GTDB taxonomy): Bacteria > Pseudomonadota > Gammaproteobacteria > Pseudomonadales > Pseudomonadaceae > Halopseudomonas. Next base: position 16,137 of record REBY01000119.1, read on the forward strand.
TGTTGGTGTGACACTTACGCATCATGATGCAGCCTTCGACCACCAGCGCTGCGGTAGCAATACCCCACTCCTCGGCACCCAGCAGGGTGGCGACAGCCAGGTCACGCGGGGTTTTCAGCTGGCCATCGGTCTGCACGGTCACGCGGCTACGCAGACGGTTACGCACCAGGGTCTGGTGGGTTTCCGCCAGGCCCAGCTCCCAGGGCAGGCCGGCATGCTTGATCGAGCTCAGCGGCGAGGCACCGGTACCGCCATCGTGACCGGCAATCAGCACCACATCGGCATAGCCCTTGACCACACCGGCAGCAACAGTTCCCACGCCAGCTTCGGACACCAGCTTAACGTTGACCCGGGCTTCGCGGTTGGCATTTTTCAGGTCATAAATCAGCTGCGCCAGATCTTCAATCGAGTAGATATCGTGATGCGGCGGCGGTGAAATCAGACCAACACCCGGGGTTGAACCACGGGTGCGACCAATCCAGGCGTCGACCTTGTGACCGGGCAACTGACCGCCCTCACCGGGCTTGGCACCCTGGGCCATCTTGATCTGCAGCTCATCGGCGTTAGTCAGATAATGGCTGGTTACGCCAAAGCGACCCGACGCCACCTGCTTGATGCGCGACATCATGGAGTCGCCATTTTCCAACGGCTTGAAGCGAATCGGGTCTTCACCGCCCTCGCCACTGTTGCTCTTGCCGCCCAGGCGGTTCATGGCCATGGCCAGGGTGGTATGCGCCTCCCAGGAAATCGAGCCAAAGGACATGGCACCGGTGGCAAAACGCTTGAAGATTGCCGACGCTGGCTCTACCTCATCCAACGCAATCGACTGACGGTCGGAATTGAAGTCGAGCAGACCACGCAAGGTAAAGGCCGCCTTGGATTGATCATCAACGCTGGCGGCGTACTCTTTGAACATCACCGGGTCATTGTTGGCTGAAGAATGCTGCAGCAAACGAATGGTGTTCGGGCTGAACAGATGGCGCTCGCCATCTTTACGCCAGGCATAGTTACCGCCACTGCGCAGAATCAGATTTTCATTGGCCAGCAGCTCTTCGGGATAGCCGATGCGATGCTTGATCAGGGTTTCCTGGGCAATTTCATCCAGACCAATACCTTCGATCCGGCTGACAGTGCCAGCAAAGCAGCGATCAATCACGGCCGAACTCAGACCCAGCGCTTCAAAGATCTGCGCGCCCTGATAGGACTGCAGGGTCGAGATACCCATTTTGGAGAAGATCTTCAGCAGGCCGCCGTTGACACCCTTGGTGTAACGCTCGACCAGCTTCTCGTCACTCCAGTTGCTGTTCAGCACACCGCTGTCACGCAGTTCATAGAGCGACTCGAAGGCCATGTAAGGGTTGACCGCCGCAGCGCCATAACCCAGCAGGGTAGCGAAGTGATGGGTTTCCCAGACATCACCGGCTTCAACCACAATACCGGTGTGCGAGCGCAGGCCTTCACGGATCAGGTAGTGGTGCACGGCACCGGTCGCCAGCAGCGAGGGCACGGCGGCGTGATCGGTATCCAGCGTACGGTCACTCAGCACCAGAATCGAATAGCCATCTTCCACCGCATCACGGGCATGGCGACAAATGCGCTTGAGCGCATTTTCCATCTCACCCTGACGGCCGGTGGCGTGGAAGGTAATGTCGATGGTGTGCGACTGGAAGTGGTCATGATCAATGTGCTGCAGTTTGCGCAGTTCATCATTGGTCAATACCGGCTGGCTGACTTCTACCATGCGGCAATGCTTGGGCGTTTCTTCCAGCAGGTTGAACGAACGACCCAGGAAGGTCTGCAGCGACATGACCATCTCTTCGCGAATCGGGTCGATCGGCGGGTTGGTCACCTGGGCAAAGAACTGCTTGAAGTAATGCGACAGGTGTTGCGGCTGATCGGACAGCACGGCCAAGGGGTTATCCGCACCCATGGAGCCCAGCGGCTCCTTGGCAGTACCCACCATATCGGCCAGGATCAGTGACAGGTCTTCCTGACTGTAGCCAAACGCCTGCTGACGCTTGCGCAATGTGGTCCGGTCCAGATAATGCTCTTCGACATTGGGCAATGGCAGGTCGCCAAGCACAATCTTGTTCTCAGCCAACCATTCGGCATAGGGCTGGCTGGCACAGACCTGGCCCTTGACCTCGTCATCACTGATGATGCGACCGGCTTCCAGGTCAGCAATAAACAGCCGGCCCGGTTCCAGACGGCCTTTCATCACTACCTTGGACTGGTCAACCACCAGCGCACCGGTTTCCGAACCCATAACGATAATGCCGTCGTCGGTCACCAGGTAACGCGAGGGGCGCAGGCCGTTACGGTCCAGCGTGGCACCGATCACCTTGCCATCGGTAAAGGCAACGGAGGCTGGGCCATCCCAGGGCTCCATGATGCAGGCATAGTATTCATAAAAGGCACGCTTGGTGGCTTCCATGTCGGGCTGGCGCTGCCAGGCCTCCGGAATCACCATCATCATGACTTTTTCCAATGGGCGATCGGTGAGCACCAGCAGCTCGATGACCATGTCCAGATTGGCTGAATCAGACATATTGTGGTCACAGATCGGCTTGAGCATGCCCAGCTCTTCATCGCTGAAGTATTCGGTGCTCAGCAAATCTTCACGCGCGCGCATCCAGTTGATGTTGCCCTTGACGGTATTGATCTCGCCATTATGCGACAAATAACGGAACGGCTGCGCCCGACGCCAGGCCGGGAAAGTATTGGTCGAGAAGCGTGAGTGATGCATCGCCAGGGCGGAAACCGTCTTCTCGTTCTGCAGGTCGAGATAGTACTCGCGCACCTGCGCCGTGGTGAACTGACCTTTATAGACAATGGTGCGGGTCGACAGCGAGGCAATATAGAAATCTTCCTCGGCACCCTGCACGGTCTCTTTTACCCGGTGGGCCGTATAGTTGCGTAGCACATACAGCTTGCGCTCAAAAGCCTGCTGATCCAGCTCGTCCGGGCGGGCGATAAACAGCTGCTCGATCTGCGGCTCTTTTTCCAGCGAAGCTTCGCCCAAGGTACTGTTATCCTTGGGCACCAGGCGCCAACCCAACAGGGGCAAGCCCAGACGCTCGGCATTGCGTACCAGTACGGCACGGCTTTCCTCACGAATATCGGCATCCCCCGGGAAGAACACCATGCCCACGGCATAGTCACCGGGCTGCGGCAGGTTAACGCCCTTTTCTGCCATGCTGTCACGCAGCGTGGCATCGGGAATCTGAATCAATATGCCAGCGCCATCACCACTGCGCACATCAAAACCGGTACCGCCACGGTGCTCCATGCAGGTCAGCATGGATAGAGCGTTCTCGATGATTGCGTGGCTCTTTTCGCCTTTGAGACTGGCAACAAAACCAATCCCGCAACTATCGTGCTCCAGTTCAGGGCAATACAAACCCGCAGATTGCTGGTTGAGGTTAGCCATATTTCAGCTCCTGTTATTCGCACAGTACCTACATTCCCGCCATCACCAGCACCGAAGAATCGGACGGGAAGGCTGGCTCAGAGGGGTGGTAACGACTACCATGTTGCTTGGTTGCGACCGGCAGAAAACCGCACCCACCGCCAATATGTACTGCGCGCGTTAAAAATTGGCCGCAAACTGTACAATGTCGTTAAAATATAATCCAGTGTCGCAGGTCGATAAGTTCTTATAAATTATGCTGGCATGTGTTGCTGAAGGTTATTTGCCGTAGCAACGCACCACTCCCGTGCAACAAGACCGCTACGCACTGCATTGGTGCGCATATCTGCCCTGTTTGCGTTATCGTTTTCGACCAAAATCCTCTGGCAGGCGGCTCTTTGAGTAAAAAGCCGGAAAACAACAAGCTGGCCCCTATTTTGCTCTACAACTGCGCTGAACTTCTGCCTGGAGAATAATGTGATAACTGGACAGCCCCTGCCGTACTTCCAGCCACTGATTGACACTGCTACCGGCCGTATTGCCGGCTATGAAGCCCTGGCAAGGCTGCGCCAGGACGACGGTCAGATAATTAGCGCCGGCCCGCTGTTTACTGACCCACGTACCCCCGCACATGACCTGCTGGAGCTTGATCGCACTATTCGCAAACTGGCACTGGAACGCTTCCGTGACAATCCCGGCGGCTTTCTTACCCTGAACATCTCGCCCCAATGGATCAGTCAGTTGCAAGCGGATAAGCCCTTACCCAGCCTGCAGCTACTGGCTGAAATAGGCCTCGCGCCTGAGCAGGTGGTCTTTGAAATTACTGAGCTGCAGGGCGACATAGAGCAACTGCGCGAGGCAGTCAGACGCTACCGCGAAGCCGGCATTCGCATTGCCATCGATGATTTCGGTGCAGGTTACTCCATGCTTGATCGGGTACTCGCTCTGGAACCAGATATTCTAAAGCTGGATATCCAACTGTTTCGCAAGGCTGCTAGCGGCAACGGCAATAGCGGTGACTTCGTCCGCGCTTTAGCCCTGATGGCAGAAAAAAGTGGCTGCTGGATCATAGCCGAGGGTGTCGAAACCGAGCAGGAGCTTCACTTCGCTCTGGAATGCGGCGCTCGCTACGTTCAGGGTTACCTGTTTGCCAAGCCGGAAGAAAACTTTCTCCCGGAACGTGCAGTAGAAGCGCAATTTTCCACCCTGCGCGATCATTACGTCAGCAGCAAACTGGCTGAGCGGGCGCAACTGGCCACGCTTAGATCACAACTGAAAGAGCTGTTTGCGCTACTGAACACCTGGCTCGCGGCCGGCGCTCGGCCCGACGACCTACCCGCGCACGACAACTACCCCTGGCTGCTGCGCTGCTTTCTCTGTGACGCCCACGGCACCCAGATCTCACCCAATTATGAATGGTTGCAGGATCGCTGGCAGGCTGACCCGCGCTACCTGGATCACAACTGGTCATGGCGCCCGTATTTCTACCAGATTCTGGCTGAAGCCGGTGAAGACAGCCGAGTGATTCTCTCTAACCGTTACCGCGATGCCACCACCAACCAATACTGCATGACCTCGGGACTATTTATCGATAATAGCCGTCACCTGCTGTTGGTCGATATCGATCTGGATGCCATCTGATCGGCAGCCCACAGGATGCTACAATCGCCAGCTAAACAGGCTTTTGGAACCCGATCATGCCCGCCATCCATATCGCCCAGCCGCCAGCCCTGAGCATCCGCGCAGGGCAGCGCGCACGCCAGCATATTACTCAACATGGCTTGCAGCCTAACGACGTACATATACTGCCTGGTGCAGCGGGAGGGCCGAAGGCGTTGGGTATTCAGGGACTGGACCTGGCACTGTTTGGTGACTGGCTTGCGCGCCACCCTCAGCCACGCAGCCTGGTCGGTGCATCGATTGGCAGCTGGCGCTTCGCCTGTGCCAGCCTGCCCGATCCGGTAGCCGGTCTTAAACGACTGGGTGAGCTGTATACCCAGCAACGCTTCCCCAAGGGCATCAGCGTGGCTGAGATCACGCGCCGCTGCGAACGTATGGTAGATGACTTACTAAACAACCAGCAGCAGGCTATTCTGAGCAACCCTCACTACCACCTGAATATCATGGTAGTCAAAAGCCTGGGGCTGTTACAGCATGACTCACCCGGCAGGCTCGGCATGGGCCTGACCGGTGTCATCAGTGCCAACCTGCTTGGTCGGCGACACCTGAAACGCTATTTTGAACGCATTATTCTTCACGATAGCCGTCGCCAACCGCCCTGGGCCAACCTGACCGACTTCCCCAGCCAGCAAGTCAGCCTGGACAGCAGCAATCTGCGCCAAGCCTTGCTGGCCTCTGGCTCAATACCTATGGTCATGGAAGCGGTGCGCGATATTCCTGGTGCCGCTGCAGGCGTCTATCGGGATGGCGGCTTGCTCGACTACCACCTGGATATGCCCTGGCAAACACCCGGCATTGTGCTTTACCCACACTTTACCGACCGGATTGTGCCCGGCTGGTTTGACAAAACCCTGCCCTGGCGGCGGGCTAACCCAGAGCAGGCCAGTGATGTGCTCTTGCTCGCGCCATCGCGGGAGTATCTCGCCAGCCTGCCGCACGGCAAGTTGCCGGACCGCAATGATTTCAAGCGCTTCCTCGGCGCGGATGACGCGCGTGAAGCCTACTGGCGACAAGCCATGGCTGAAAGCCAGCGACTGGGCGATGAGTTTCTCGAACTGGTCGACAGTGGCCGTTTACACGAGCGTGTGCAGCCACTGTAATGACCGAAGCAACCCTGCAGCCGTCCTGCCCGCTGTGCCAACACGCTACCCGCTGGTGTTGCCGTGATCGCCGGCGCCCTTACTACCACTGTGCGCAATGCGGCATGGTACATGTCCCGGCAGCCTGGCATTTGTCTGCCAATAATGAGCGCGCGCAATACGACTTGCATGACAACCAGGTTGATGACCCGGCCTATCGGCAATTTCTTTCTCGCTTGGCCAAGCCACTGCTCGAGCGCCTGCCAAGC
>REBY01000103.1 GCA_007692485.1 Pseudomonadaceae bacterium
GGCGTTTGGCGGCGGTGCTGAAGTGGCCGCTGTCGGCGACACTGACAAAGGCGTCGAAACCTTCCCAAGGGTCCATGATTATCCCTGTATGGCAATAATGTTTTGATAATTGGTCGATTATTATCTGTGAGTGAGTCTACTACACTGATTGCTATTGTGGTTGTCGGCTAATGCGCCCGGCAGCACAGATTCAGTGGTTGCTCTGTGTCAGCGCCATTGCCAGCCCCCTGCTCCAGACACGCTACAAGCACATCCCTGTGCGCTCGGCGATAGCCATCCCTGGCTATCGACGGTCTGGAGCAGGGGGCTGGCAACAGCGCCACTCAGCTCTGTGCAATGAATCTGTGCTGCCCACGAACGCGTGCATGTCTGGCCACCTGTCCTGTAGCCATCAAGGAGTTCCCGATGATCAAATCCCGTGCCGCAGTAGCCTTTGAAGCCGGCAAGCCACTGCAAATTGTTGAAGTGGATGTAGCCCCGCCACAACACGGTGAGGTGCTGGTGCGTATTGTTGCTTCCGGTGTTTGCCATACCGATGCTTTTACTCTGTCTGGTGAAGACCCGGAGGGGATTTTTCCGGCGATTCTGGGCCATGAGGGTGGCGGGATTGTTGAGGCGATCGGTGAGGGCGTGACCGAGCTGGAAGTGGGTGACCATGTGATCCCGCTGTATACCGCTGAATGCCGTACCTGCAAGTTCTGTACGTCTGGCAAGACCAATTTGTGCCAGTCGGTGCGGGCGACCCAGGGTAAGGGTGTGATGCCGGATGGCACCTCGCGGTTTTCCTATCAGGGTAAGCCGATCTATCACTATATGGGGTGCTCGACTTTTTCCGAGTACACGGTATTGCCGGAAGTGTCGCTGGCAAAGATTCCCAAGGATGCGCCGCTGGAGAAGGTCTGCCTGCTGGGCTGTGGTGTGACAACGGGCATTGGTGCGGTGCTGAATACGGCCAAGGTGGAGGAGGGCGCGACTGTCGCTATCTTCGGGCTGGGAGGTATTGGTCTGGCGGCGATTATTGGCGCGACCATGGCCAAGGCGTCGCGGATTATTGCGATTGATATCAACCCGGACAAGTTTGGTATTGCCAAGGAGTTGGGCGCGACCGATTTCGTCAATCCGAAGGATTACGACAAGCCTATCCAGGAGGTCATTGTCGAGATGACCGATGGCGGGGTGGATTATTCCTTTGAGTGTGTTGGTAATGTGCAGTTGATGCGGGCGGCGCTGGAGTGTTGCCACAAGGGCTGGGGTGAGTCGGTGATTATTGGTGTGGCCGGTGCTGGGCAGGAGATCAGTACTCGTCCGTTCCAGTTGGTGACCGGGCGCGTCTGGCGTGGGAGTGCCTTTGGTGGCGTGAAGGGGCGTACCGAGTTGCCGGGCTATGTAGCTAAGTCGCAGTCGGGTGAGATTCCGCTGGATACCTTTATCACCCACACCATGGGGCTGGAGGATATCAACAAGGCCTTCGAGTTGATGCATGAGGGCAAGAGCATTCGGTCGGTGGTGCATTTCTGAGCGGGTTGGTGTTTTAGCCTTTGTGCTTGCGGCCTTGCCCGCCCCCGGACCCAGACACGCTACAAGCACATCCCTGTGCGCTCGGCGATAGCCATCCCTGGCTATCGACGGTCTGGGTCCGGGGGCGGGCAATACCGCTTTCGAGCATTGTGCATGCTCAATGAACGCTTTCAGCCGAATCACCCCGTGGGGTAAGGAGCAATAATGACGACCTCTTTGGAACTGGTGTCTGCCAACAAGTGTTTCGGTGGCTGGCACAAGCGTTACCGGCATGTGTCAGCGGCGCTGAACTGCGACATGGTGTTTGCGGTGTATTTGCCGCCGCAGGCGGATCAGGGCAAGCCTTTGCCGGTGTTGTACTGGCTGTCGGGGTTGACCTGTACCGATGAGAACTTTATGCAGAAGTCCGGTGTTCAGCGCCTGGCGGCTGAGCTGGGGATGGTTGTTGTGGCACCGGATACCAGCCCGCGCGGCGAGGGCGTGCCGGATGATGCTGAGGGGGCCTATGATTTTGGTCTGGGTGCCGGGTTTTATGTCAATGCCACACAAGCGGCCTGGGCCAAGCATTACCACATGTATGACTATGTGGTGCAGGAGTTACCGGCGTTGGTTGAGGCGCATTTTCCGGTGTCGGATCAGCGCAGTATCAGTGGGCATTCGATGGGTGGCCATGGAGCCTTGATCTGTGCGCTAAAGAACCCGGGGCGTTACCGTTCGGTCTCGGCCTTTGCGCCGATCAGCAGCCCGCTCAATTGCCCTTGGGGGCACAAGGCGCTGGGTCACTATTTGGGGCAGGACCGGGAAAGCTGGAAGGCTTGGGATACTTGCGAGCTGATCGCCGGGGCGAGTGAGCGCCTGCCGCTGCTGGTTGATCAGGGCGAGGATGACAACTTTCTGCTTGAGCAACTCAAGCCGGAATTACTGGAAGCGGCGGCGGGCAAGCATGGCCATCCACTGACCTTGCGTCGTCAGCCGGGGTATGACCATAGCTATTACTTTATTGCCAGCTTTCTACCCGAGCATATGCGTCATCACGCGGCTGCGCTGGGCTGTGGATAACCGGCTTGGTGTGGTGTCGGGATAGTTGGTTCAGGCGCCCTGCTGAATAGCTAGGTGAGCACCCAGGGATGACGCCTGCATAAGGCGTCATCCTTTGGCTCTACTTGAGTCGCATATCGTTTTTGACGGATTTAACGCCGTTCACGTTACGCACCACACGCATGGCACGATCGATCTCAGCTTGTGAACTGACGTAACCGCTCAGTTGTACCTCGCCCTCGAAGGTATTCACTTTGATTTCCGTTACCCGCAGTTCCGGCTCATTGAGTATCGCTGCTTTAGCCCGGGTAGTGATGGTGGCGTCATCGATATAGGCGCCGACCGTCTGCTGTTTGGCGGGAGCCGCACAGCCAGCTGCTGTGATCATTGCAAAGGCAACAAAAATGGCTGCCATGTATTTGCCAAGATTTTTCATGCTGTGTACTCCAGAGAGTGATTGGTAGGGCACCTGCAATACTGTGCGGTCAACTGACCAATTGCTGGCTGTGCCTGAAGCCGGCCTTGAGTATTCGCTAGCTGCTATACGCTGTCTGTGCGGCAGCACACGTCTGCAGGGTATTTGTATCCTGCTGTGCGGCAGCGCACGGACAGCGCCCGTCAGTACTGCCATGGTTGGTTCTCCGTCTCGCTGTCAGAGATAGATATCCCCATTATTCAGATGCAGCAGCCCGGTAACCGGGGCGCTGCCACAGAGGATCACCCCATGAATCATCATTCACCTGCAGTTGGCCTGGCTGCGCCATTACGCTTAATGGGCTTTGTTGCTGCACTGGTTCTGGTGCTGAGCGCTTGTGCTGCACCGCCAGTTGCTCCCACTCAGGCGCTACGCGAAGCCGAGTCTTCAATAGCGCGTGCTGAGCAGAGCAGGGCCAGCGACTATGCCGCGCTGGAGTTGGGCGCAGCCCGCGAGAAGTTGGCGGCTGCCAATGATGCGGTTCGCCGGGAAGATATGGCTCAGGCCAAGCGCTTGGCGCAGCAGTCCGGCGTTGAAGCCGAGCTAGCCTTGGCCAAGTCGCAGGCCAGCAAAGCGCGGGAAGTGAACGCGGAAATGCAACAAAGCACGGACAGTTTGAGAGATGAAATGCAACGCAGTTCTGGAGGTGCGCAATGAACGCTATCCTGATCAATCGTAAGTTGTTGCTGGGTGGTGCCGTGGTTGCCCTGCTGGCAGGCTGTGCTACCGCTCCGGGTATGACACCTGGTGCGTCGGAAGCACGTAATAACCTGTCGCGCTTGCAAGCCGATCCACAATTGGCCAGCCGTGCTCCCTTGGCAATGCGGGATGCTGAGGCGGCTGTTTCTGTGGCAGAGCAACCGGATGCGGATCGAGCTGTCGGTCAGCACAAGGTGTTGATGGCTGATCGCAAGGTGGAAATCGCCCGTGCCCAGGCGCAGACGCGTCTGTATGAGGATCAGCGCGAGCAGCTGAGCAAGCAGCGCGAGGGCGCGCGGCTGGACTCACGCACCCAGGAAGCGGATCAGTCGAGAGCCCAAGCGGGCAGGCTGCAAGCAGAAACCGATAGCCTGAAGGCCCAGTTGGCTGCCTTGCAAGCGAAGGAAACCGAACGCGGCATGGTGATCACCCTGGGTGATGTGCTGTTCGCTACCGGTGGATATTCATTGCGCGGCGGTACTGCCGGTGACCTGAACCGGTTGGCCGTGTTCATGCAGGAAAACCCGGAACGTAGCCTGGTGATTGAAGGCCACACAGACAGTGTGGGCAGCAATCAATCCAACCAAGTGCTCTCTCAGCAGCGTGCTGATACGGTGAAGCGCTACCTGCAGTCGCAGGGCGTTGCCGCCAATCGCCTGGCCGCCAGTGGTTTGGGTGAGGGTTCTCCCGTCGCCGATAATGGTTCGGCGTCGGGTCGCCAGCAGAACCGTCGGGTTGAAGTGATTATCAGCCACCGCTGAGCATCACGGCACAGGGTGGTTTTGCTCTGCAAAGAGTGACCGGTGGCGCTGTGCAGCGCCACCACTTTTGCTAGACTGCGCGCTTTGTTCGCCCTTTACGCGGGCGTAGACGGAGAAGCGCATGGCATCAATTGAAGTGGTGGCACTTTATAAGTTCGTCACCCTGGAAGACTATCAGGCATTGCGTGAGCCCTTGCTCACGCAGATGCTCGACAACGGCGTCAAAGGCACGCTGCTGCTGGCGTGGGAAGGCATCAACGGCACCATCGCCGGCGAGACTGCTGGCATACAACGCGTGCTGGACTGGTTGCGCAGTGATCCGCGTTTCAGTGACCTGGATTACAAGGTCTCGCTGTGCGAGGAAATGCCCTTCTATCGCACCAAGGTGAAACTGAAAAAAGAAATCGTAACACTCGGCGTACCGGGCGTGAATCCCAACGAACGTGTCGGCACCTATGTCGAGCCGCAGAACTGGAATGATCTGATCAGTGACCCTGAAGTACTGTTGATTGATACCCGTAATGACTACGAGGTCTCGATCGGTAGCTTTGAACAGGCCGTCGACCCCAAGACCAAGTCTTTCCGCGAGTTTCCTGAGTACATCAAGGAACACTTCGATCCGGCCAAGCACAAGAAAGTGGCGATGTTCTGTACCGGCGGCATCCGCTGCGAGAAGGCCTCCAGTTACATGCTGCAACAGGGCTTTGACGAGGTGTATCACCTCAAGGGTGGTATTCTCAAATACCTCGAAGAAGTGCCGGTCGAGCAGAGCAAATGGCAGGGCGAATGCTTTGTGTTTGATAACCGCGTCACCGTAGGGCATGACCTGGCGCCTGGTGAGTACGGCCAGTGCCATGCCTGCAGGCATCCAGTGTCAGCGGAAGACATGGCCTCTGAGCAGTTCGAGGAAGGCATCAGTTGTCCACATTGTTACGCCAGCCTGCCGGAGAAAACCCGCAAGCGGGCGGAAGAACGCCAGCGTCAGATTCGTCTGGCCCGCGAGCGTCAGCAGCCACACCCGATCGGCCTGCCACAGGCCTTGGCGTCTCCCAATCGCACCACCGACTGAGGTAACAGCCCATGTCCCAGCGCCTGATTTATGTAATGGACCCGATGTGTTCCTGGTGTTGGGGCTTTGCGCCGGTGATTGAGCAGATCATCCAGGCTGGCGAGGTGCCAGTGCATCTGGTAGCCGGCGGCCTGCGCGCTGCGCGCGAACCGCTGGAAGCTTCGACCCGCGACGCCCTACGCGAGCACTGGACCGCAGTCACCCAGGCCTCTGGCCAGCCGTTCACCGATGTTGACAAACTCCCTGCTGATTTCTGCTACACCACCACCCCGGCCTGCCGGGCACTGGTGACTGCCCGCGGGTTGAATGGGAAAAAGGTCTGGCCGTTGGTGCAAGCCATGCAGTCGGCTTTTTATACGCGCGCAGAAGACATTACCGATACCAGTACACTGGTATCGCTAGCAGAGTCCGTGGGTTACAAGGCGCAACGCTTTGCCGCTGCCTATGATGCCGAGGACAGCCTGGCCGGTCTGGCCAGCGATATCAGTTGGGTGCGGGATCTCGGTATCAGCGGCTTTCCGACCTTGCTGGCCGAGCGTGACGGGCTACTGGCATTGTTGGCTAATGGTTACCAGCCTCCCGAGGCTGTTCAAGGATTGCTCGGGCGCTGGTTGGCAGCTGGAGCACAGCAGGCAGTCTGATGCTTACTACCGCTATCCACTTGCTGTTGCATGCATTGGTGCCCTGGCTGGTCGCCTGGTTTGGCTATCGCATCATCTGGCTGAAAGCCTGGTTGATTATGATGGCGACCATGGTGGTCGATCTGGATCACCTGCTGGCTGACCCCATCTTTGCCCCTGACCGTTGTTCCATCGGCTTTCACCCACTGCATTCCTATCCCGCCATCGGCATCTATATTCTCATGTGCACCTGGCGACCCACCCGCCTGATCGGTCTGGGGCTGGTGATTCACATGGCGGTGGATGCCAGTGATTGCTGGCGCATGGCGGGTTTTCCGCCGTTTTAGGTAAGAAATCATGAGTAGAAAGCGACGGCCTGCATCTGTGGTTGTCGTCGGTCATGGTCTGGCCGGGTATGAAGTAGATTAATGCACCATTGCATCCGTTGCGATCAGTTGACCGGGTGTCGCTACTCAGGCTTTCGGCGGCTACAACTCCAAATATTCTGCTATCAAAAACGCTTCACCGGGGCCTTCTTCTTTACCAAAATAGCTGACGGCCTCATGCGTGCCGTTGTCGATATACCCTACCTCGCAATCGATACCGTATTGCCTGGCAAGGCTGTTAAACAGGTTCACCGGGAAGTTGAGGTGAATGTTCTTTTTTACCGGTTGGCTGATGCCGAGCTGCCACTCCTCGCATTGCTCGCTTTCGCACGCATTGATCAGAGTGACATTATTTGCTTCATTGGCATCAGCATAAGCCTGCAAGGCCTCTTGCAGTGCTGGTAGGTTTTGTCTTAGCTTCTTCTCCCGCTTTTCTTCCAGCCGGTCACAGGCGATGAGAAAGTATACAAGCATCTGAATTACCCAGGTTTGAGGTGTGCTAAACCACTTGGGAAGTGGCTATCTCGTCTCAGTTTACCTGTTTTTTCCGGTAGCCAGATAAAAGTCAAGGTTGTTGTGCCGTTACGGATAGGACGCCGAGTCAGGATCTGTCACAGGGGTGTTCTGGGCGAACTGTATTTGCCAGTCGGTATTGCTCACCTTGCGCATCAGAAAGCTCATGCGGGTGTGCAGAACACCGGCATCGGTTACAGCAGGTATATCCATGTCGCTAGAGACATCATTGACGGCCAAACGTGCCTCAACAACTGCGAGATATGAGGTGAGCTCATGAATATCGACGACATCGATTTCCAGGGTTGTGTCGACCAGTGGGCCGGCAAAAACCTCGGCGTGCCGATCGATGTTTGCCTCACTGCCTTCCAGACGCATGCCCGCCAAGTTAATGACAATACTGTCATCGATATAGTCCGCTCCCCAAGCCTGAGCGTCACCGGCATTCCATGCCTGGACCTTGCGTTCAAGCACATCGGCAATGCCTGAGGGTACTGCTGGTTGGTCTGCCCAGACCAGGGGCGAGATCGCCAATGTCAGCAGGGTGCCCGTGATTAATGAACCTTTCTTGGAGATCATAAGCCTCAATATCCTTTAGTGACTGTTACGGAACTTTAGGCCACTATTGATACAACTTCAATGTGCTGACTTTTTCTGCTCAGGAGTTGCAAGGGGTTAGAAGAGTCAGGTTTTTTATTCAGGCCTGATGATCTATCCTGACTTTGACGCTTGCGTTCATGAAGCCGTAGCTTGGAAACAGTGCTGAACAACGCTTATCAATCAATGAGGAAGCCGCATGCAGATTCAGGTAAATACCGACCGCAATATTGAAGGCTCTACGGCTCTGACGCAGCAGGCCGAAGAAATCGTCACGCGAATTTTGGCGCGCTTTAGCGATCAGATCACCCGGGTGGAGTTACACCTTCGGGATGAGAACAGTGCGAGCCGTGAGTCCCGCAATGACAAGCGGTGCCTTCTGGAAGCGCGGGTATCAGGGCAGCAGCCGATCTCGGTGACCGACAACGCAGATACTGTTGAGCAGGCAATCACCGGTGCTGCGCGTAAGGCAGTCAGCGCCTTGACCACATCACTGGGGCGGCAGAACGATAAGAGTTGATGCTTGGCGTATCGATAAAACAACAAAAAGCCCCGAGAGGGGCTTTTTTAGTTAACCGGCCTGACTGGTTTGCCGTTTAGCGCCGTGACAGCAGTGCCGGCTTGGGCTTGTCTTCCGGGGCGTGGAAGAGCAGGAACAGTTGGGTCAATACGTCGGGGATGTGTTCCAGCATATCATCGACCATGTCGGCATCTTGATTGATTTCGACAAACTCGGGTTGGTCGTCGAACAGGCCGGAGCCAACCATGATCGGCAGCAGCAGTTCGCTGACGGTTTCCTCTTCGCGGGAGAACCAGTCTTCCTCGCGCATGAAGACGCCTTCCATAAAGCCGACGCACCAGCTGCGAATATCCGACAGATCAGGCTCGTCACCCAGGTACAGGTCACAAGGCATTTCCAGCGCTTCATCGCTGGCCAGCTCGCTGCCAAGGCGGGCTTTGAGTTCGCGCAGGGTGCCTTCAATCAATGCTTGTTGCTCGGCGTCCTGGTAATTGGGTTGCTCAGCAAACAGCTCTTCCAGCCACTCGTCATCCGGCACTTCAACCGGGCTGATGGCCAGCGCGGTCAGGTAGCCATGACCGGCCATATAATCAAGCGCTTCATCGTGCAGATCATCGGCATCAAGAAACTGCTCTAGCTGGGCAAGTTGGCTGGCGAACGACATGGGTATACCTCGACTGTGACAATGGTCGCCATTGTAACTGGCAGTTGATGTTTTGTCGTTGATGATACTAAACAGCGGAGCAGATAATTATGCGGCAATACCGTCAAGTATCGACCTTAGTCAATTGCTCTACGAAGAACTATAGCTCCTTTTCCCTGAGTCGTCGGAGTCAGGCTGGTATACTGTGCGGCTGATTAAATTCGATATGGCTCCGGGAGCGGCATGCGCGCGCAAGCATTGGACAAACTGCAGGCAATCTTTGGCTATGACACTTTTCGTGGCCAGCAGGCGGATATCATTGATCAGGTGATGCAGGGCGGTGATGCGCTAGTGTTGATGCCAACCGGTGGCGGCAAGTCGCTGTGCTACCAGATTCCCGGATTGCTACGCGATGGCCTCTGTGTCGTGGTGTCGCCGCTGATTGCCTTGATGGATGATCAGGTCGCGACCCTGAATGAGCTGGGTTTGCGCGCCGCTGCGCTGAACTCTACCCTGGACGAGCAGGCTCAGCGCGAGATTGCCCAGGCGCTGCGTCAGGGGGAGCTGGACTTTCTCTATCTGGCCCCCGAACGCTTGCTGAAACAACGCACGCTGAATTTCCTGCAAAGCCTGAATATTGCTTTGTTCGCCATTGATGAGGCGCATTGTGTCTCCCAGTGGGGGCATGATTTTCGTCCGGAATACTTGCAGCTGGGTCAGCTTGACAGCCTGTTCCCGCAGGTACCGCGTATGGCGCTGACGGCCACTGCCGATGAGCGTACGCGTGAGGAAATCATCCAGCGTTTGCATTTGCAGCAGGCGGCCTGCTTTGTCTCCGGCTTTGATCGGCCCAATATCTTTTACCGCATTGTGCCCAAGGATAAGCCGCGGCAGCAGTTGCAGCAGTTTCTTGGCCAGCACAAGGGCAATGCCGGCATCGTCTACTGCCTGTCGCGCAAGAAGGTAGAAGATACTGCTCAGTGGTTGTCGCAACAGGGCTGGCCGGCGCTGCCCTACCATGCCGGTTTGTCGTCGGATTTGCGCGCCTTGCACCAGAAGCGCTTCCTGAATGAAGAAGGGCTGATCATGGTGGCGACCATTGCCTTTGGTATGGGCATCGACAAGTCCAATGTGCGCTTTGTTGCCCATCTGGATTTGCCGAAAAGCGTGGAAGCCTATTATCAGGAAACCGGTCGTGCCGGGCGTGATGGCTTGCCAGCGGATGCTTGGATGGCGTACGGCCTGCAGGATGTACTGATGCTCAACCAGATCATGGCCAACTCCGATGGTGATGAGCGGCACAAGCGCATCGAGCGGCACAAGCTGGATGCCATGTTGGCGCTTTGCGAGTTGACCAGTTGCCGTCGCCAGTCCTTGTTGAGTTACTTTGGCGACGATATGCCGGAACCCTGTCGCTATTGTGATAACTGCCGCGAGCCGGTTGCTACCTGGGATGGCAGCGAAGCGGCACGCATGGCGTTATCGACCATTTACCGCAGTGGTCAACGCTATGGGGTGGGGCATTTGGTGGATATTCTACTCGGTCGGGATAACGAAAAGATTCGTAGCGCCGGGCATCAGCACCTGTCTACCTATGGTATTGGCAAGCAGTTCAACGAGATTGAGTGGCGTTCGGTATTCCGTCAGTTGATTGCTCGCCGTCTGGTTGAGGTTGATCTGGATGGTTATGGCAGCCTGCGCCTGGATGAGTCTTGCCGGCCTTTGCTGCGTGGTGAAGAGACACTGGCATTGCGCAAAGACGCGGCTCGTTCAGCGCCGTTGCCGAGCCGTGGTAGTGAACGGGCAGTGGTGGCTGATGCCGATAAACCTCTATGGGAAGCTTTACGCGCTTTGCGTAAACGCCTGGCGGAAGAACATGGTGTGCCGCCCTATGTCATTTTCCCTGACTCCACGCTGGTGGATATGCTGCGCCAGCGACCGGGCAGCTTGCAGGATATGGGGCATGTCAGCGGTATTGGTGCGCACAAGCTGGAACGTTACGGTGCTGATTTCTTGCAAGTGTTGCTGGATGGCAGTGGTGCGGTGGCCACTGTGCAGGATGAGACCCGCCTGGCCCGCGGTCAGGAAGTGCACGCTTTGGCCAAGGCTGGTATGGGGGCTGAGCAGATCAGCCGGCAGCTTGGCCTGAGCAGCAAGGATACCTGGCATGAACTGGCGCGCCTGGTGCGACAGGGTGACCTGGAATTGGCGCAGGTAGTCGAGGCGCCGCAAGCGGTCATTGACGAGGCACAGGACCTGTTCCTGGCTGCTGGCGAAGAGCACTTGCCGGGCGTGCGCAATCTTCCCGGGCGTGAGGCGCTAGCCCTGCAAGAAGGCGAGCTGCTGTGCATCCGTGCCGCCCTTGAGCTGGAAATCGCCGGTTAGAACGTCTGCCCCAGTTTCATATACAGGGCGCGATCGCCTTCCTGATTCGCCCCGAGGCCAATGAACAGGGGGCCAAGGAAGGTATCGGCGCCGATCATGATGCTACCGGCGCTGATGTAGCCGGTATCAAAGGCATCTTCGCCCTTGTTATAGACCCGCCCATATTCCAGGCTGGTGCCAAAGTACAGGGGCATGCTTAAGGGGGCGTAGCTGTTGCCACTCAAGCGACGGAAGTACACCAGGCGGGCCAGGTTATAGTTTTGCCCCGCCAGGCTATTTTCACGATATCCGGAGAATTGCCCAGGTCCGCCGAGCAGGAAGCTGCTCTGGGCAATATCCACTTCATTCTCGGTGCGCCCCAGCCCACCACCGACCTGAAAGCTGTTTTGCCCGTAGGAATACACCCGGCGCACGGTAAATTCACTTTGGCGATAACGGTCGTCGGCTCCCAGGTCGGGATCAGACTGGCGCAGGGTCAGCCGTGCCTCATCACCGCGTGTCGGAAAGTTAATATCGTCCAGGGTGTCGCGGTCGATCTGCAGGGTGTAAAAGGCTTCGTTGAAGTTAAACGAGGGCAGGTCGGGGTCGCCGAGGCGTACCTTGGCTTCGCCCCGGTAGCGTGAAACGCCCAGGCGCACTTCGCCATTGTTCGCAATCTGGCGGCCGAGGTTGATGCCGCTGCCATACCGTAACTGGCGATAGTCGATAACAGGGTCGTTATCCACGATGACTTCGACGTTGCGTGCTTCCGCATCGATAAAGGGAGCAACAAAATAGCGTGAGCCATAATCCAGGGGTTGGTAGAACTCGCTATAGATCAGTTGGTTACTGCCCAGTTGCAGGCGGTTGAACCACTCGGCACCCAGACGGTTGACCCCGTTCATGCGATAGCTGGCGCCAATGTTGAACTGACTGCCGCCGCGAAAATCGTCGGCCAGGCTTAAGCCCAGGCGCAGGTAATCGGTGCCGGTTTCGCGGCCTCGGGTACGGATCAGCAGAGTATTACCGGCGTTGGCATCATGCACAATCTCATAATTGACCCGGCTGAAGTAGTCGGTGCCGTAGATAGTTCCCATATCGGTTTCCAGCCGGCTGAGGTTGAGTGGTTCACCGGTTTGCTGGCGTACCAGTGCGCGGACTACTTGATCGTCTACCTTGCCGGTATTACGTACTTCAATATGATCAATGACCGGCTGGCGCTGCGGCCGCTCAATGGCCAGAGAGCCGCCAGTGTCGCCAGGTTCTCTGGGCTCGGCAAAGGCCTGCCAGTTACTGCTTAACAGGCTTTCTTCGCCAGCGGTGATGGCCTGGTCGATATCACTGAAACTACTGAAGCCCATGACGCCCAGTTGGGGTTGAAGTAAAAGATCATCGTGGTTCAGTGTCGCCAGCTGACGTTCGGTATTGGCCCGGGTCAGCAGGGTAGTGGTCTGATCCATGATGTCGACAATGGACTTCAATTCTTCAGCCGTTTTCAGCGGCGTACCGGTATCCACCACAATGACGCGGTCAACCCCCATGGCACGGGCGACATCGATGGGTGCGTTATTACTGAGAACACCATCAACCAGCAGCCGGCCATCAACCTGAACCGGGGCAAAAAATCCCGGGAGGGCGATGCTGGCGCGAATGGCTTGTGGCAGGTGGCCGCGCTTGAAGGTGACGGCGTCGCCGCTGGCAATATCTGTGGCGATGGCGCGGAACGGGATCGGCAAACGGTCGAAATCATCCACTTCGTTGGTATGCACCAACAGAGTTTCCAACGCCAGGCTAAGGTTTTGCCCCTGTAACAGGCCGCGCGGCAGGCTAAGACGGCCCTGGTCAAAGGTCAGGCGGTATTTGACCAGAAAGTCGCGGTCGTCCTGTTTGCGTCGAAAAGGAATATCCTCGCGCTGGGGGCTGTCGCTGAGAGTGTTTTGCCAGTCCAGTTCGAGGGCGATCTGTTCCAGTTCATCAGCGCTGTAGCCTGCGGCATATAGGCCGCCAATTACCGCGCCCATGCTGGTGCCGGCAATCGCGTGAATGGGGATGTTCTGCGCTTCCAGTTGCTTGAGCACACCAATATGCGCCATGCCGCGGGCGCCACCGCCCGTCAGCACCAGGCCGGTACGCAGTTCTTCGGCTGTGACCGCCAGTGGCGCACATATCAATAATAGACAGAGCAAGCGTTTGAACATGATTAAACCGTGGTAATACGTGGGACTTGGGAAATCTCTGAAAAACTACCTACGCTGTCACAGCTGCGTTAAAAGCAGTGGTGCGCGCGGGTCCGAACACAATGCTCATTGAGCCTACGTAAACTTCGCTTATTCGACTGATCTTGCCTTGTTGCGCCGGCCACGCCCAGGTTTTTCAGAGGCTCTGAGGCGATTGTATACGAGGCGGCGCCGGCACAGGGCAAAATTAACCGACCAAGGTGCTGAGGTTCAGATAATCACCTTGTCACGTAGCTTGCGCGCGGCTTTTTCCAGCGTTTTGACAATCTCGTCCTTGTCATAGTTGCGTATGTTGTTGGTATCCAGATACATCGAGAAACCGGGGCGTTCTTCTTCCAAAAAACTGGGCGCGGCACCCAGTTCGCTACGCAAGCCAACTACCTGATAAACCTGGACCGGACGGGAAAAGCCCTTGACGCTGATCTCGCCCTTGTCGCGACACATGACACGATCCTTGACCAGGGACCAGGTCTGATGGGAGATCAGGATTTCACCGGATTCCGCAGCATTTTCCAGCCGGCTGGCGAGGTTAACTTCTCGCCCGATAATGGTGTAATCCATGCGTGTACTGGCACCAAAATTACCCACAGTGCAATAACCGGTGCTCAGCCCCATACGGATTTCCAGCGGACGGGTAATGCCGCGCGTGCGCCACTGCTGGCGCAGCACTTTCATGTGTTTGCGCATGGCGATGGACATGGCAACGGCGGCTTCAGCATCCTCCTTGGCACCCTTGCTTACCGGGTCACCAAAGAAAATCATCACGCAGTCGCCAATAAATTTGTCGATGGTGCCACCGTATTCGAGGGCAATTTTTGCCATCTCATTCAGGTAATGGTTGAGTAGATCGGTTAGCGCCTCTGCCTCCATTTCTTCGGCCAGCTCGGTAAAGCCGCGAATATCAGAGAAGAAGACGGTCATCTTCTTACGCCGGGTTTCCAGCGTGACGGTGCGCTCACCGGAAAAAATCGATTCCCAGACCTGAGGCGACAGGTAACGTGACAGGTTACTGGCCAGGCGGGCGCTGCGTTCCTGTTCGGCACCGATTGCGCGGCGGGCCTTTTCCAGGCTTCGACCCTGCTGGTAAACGTAGCTGGCGATAATCACGATAAACACACCGGCACTGATCAGGCAGGCGAGCATGACCAGCAGGCTGCTCTCTACTTGGGGGGTTGGCATCAGTAGCAAACTGGAGCCGAGCAGGCCAAGCAGGGTGAGCAACCAGGCGATCGCCAGATACAGCGGGCCGCCAATCACACTACTGGCGAAGCTGATCAGTAATAGAAACACCAGACTGGGCACCAGGTTGTACAAGCTGAGGGTGATTAGCGCGCCGGTTTGCACGGCATCCACAGCCAGAGCGATCAGCCCGCCACGGCGCAGATTATCGGCGCAGAAGCGGGCCAGCAGCCAGCGCACCAGGTGCGGGAAAATCAGGCACCAGGCAATGACGCTCAGATGCTGTAAGTCAAAGCCGCGCTGGATGCCCAGGGCAGTAAAGGTAATGGCAACACACAGATAAGCCAGCGTGCGGGAGTGGTAACCCTCCATCGGTGGCTTGACCGGGTGTATGCGGTGGTTGATCGACATTATTATGTTGTTCCCGTGCCATGGGCGGGACCATGAGCGGCCCGAGGTGTCCTCGGGCGATCATAATATGTCAGGGGGGAAAGTAAAGCTTTGTGCTACTCCGCAGTGGCTTTGGCGTACATGGAGTTACGCGGTCGGGCAAAGACCCGACGCAGCATGGGCTCGAAGAACTCCAGCGGCTCTGAGGCGTAATCCGGATCAAAGGCGGCGGCATCATATTTGGCGCAGAATTCCGCGGTGTATGCGTACAGTGGGTGATCCTTGAATTGATCGCGCAGGTGACGGTCCATACCCAGGTGATGGAAGAAATAGTAGCCCTGGAATACACCATGCTTTTCAACCATCCACAAATTTTCTTCGCTGACGAAGGGCTTGAGAATGGCAGCGGCAATTTCCGGGTGGTTATACGAGCCCAGTGTGTCGCCGATATCGTGCAGCAGGGCACAGACAACATATTCCTCGTCACGGCCATCGCGGTGGGCGCGGGTGGCGGTTTGCAACGAGTGCTCGAGCCGGTCAATCGGAAAGCCGCCAAAGTCACCATCAAGCAACTTGAGGTGGCTGAGAATTCGATCCGGCAATTCGCGGGCAAATTCCCGGAAATGCGTAGAAATGATTTGCCAGTCCTCGGCGGTACCTTCCTGCATGGCGGTAAAGGCGGCCTGTTCGTGCTTGCCCATGGTTGTCTCCTGAGGGTTTTTTATCAGAGCAACACGTAGCGTAGCTGAGCTGCGGGCGGGTGACTGTCAGCGAGCTGACAATCGACAATTGGCTTCAGAAGCGGATACGCCCGGTAAGTGCATCGCGCAGCATGACCCAGTCGCCCATAAAGCTGTATAGCGGATACTTAAAGGTAGCTGGCTTGTTTTTTTCGAAGAAGAAGTGGCCGACCCAGGCAAAGCCATACCCCAGCAGTGGTAATGCCAGCAACCACCAGAAATTCTGGCTTAGCAGAGCCCAAGCAAGAGTTAGCAGTACCAGACTACTGCCAACATAATGCAGGCGACGGCTGGTATCATTGCTGTGCTCGCTCAGGTAATAGGGGTAAAACTCGGCAAAGGAGTTGAACTCTGGCAGTTCGCTAGCGGCTTGAGTGCTGGTCTCGGACATGGAAAACTCCTTGTAAGCTGTGGACCAGGTTAGTCCAGATGCGCACCATAGCCAATTTCTGTCTGAATGAACTGACTTAGCGTGCCAGCCCACTGACTTTGCAGGCCGGGTTTTGTCGTGGGCGGCTTTGCTCTATGCTTGGCAACACCTTTTGACCTGGCCATCTTGCGGATGGTTTGAAGGAGAATCTGTCACCATCATGCCTGCTTATTTGCGGACCACTTCATCAAGTTGGGCCAGTGCCGTGCTTGAGGCTATGCGCCTGGAGGGCCTGGATACCGCACAGCTATGCGCGGATGTCGGTCTGGACCGAGCCCTGCTGCGTGAGCCGGAAGCGCGTTTCGAGCAGGATATGATGACCCGGCTGTGGCATTTGGCGGTGCAGCGCAGTGGCAATCCAGCGCTGGGGTTGAATTTGGCTCAGGTCGTCCGGCCAGCCTATTTCAACCTGGTTGGCTATGCCATGATGTCGAGCCCCAGTTTGTTGGAAGCCTTCAAGCGCATTGTGCGCTTTCAGCGCATCATGGGCGAATCGTCGGACTTGGATTTGCGCCTGGAGCCGCAGCAGGTGGTGCTGGTATTGGCTTTCCATGGTGACGAACTGCCGGTGCCCAGTCAGGTGCATGATGCCGCTATGGCTTATCTGATGGGCTTTTGCCGCTGGATGACCGGGCGTGAATTGGTACCGAAGCAGGCGCGTTTTGCGTTCCCGACACCGGCAGATCCAGCACCCTATGCCACGTTCTTTGGTTGCCCTCTGGCCTTTGCCAGTAGCGAATATGCTTTGGTGTTTGACCGCGCTGAAGTCGACAAGCAGCTGTCCAGTGGCAATGACCGGCTGGCGCAGATGCATGACCACATGGCCAGTGAATATCTGGCGCAGTTTGCCCAGAACCGGGTGACGCATCAGGCCAGGCAAACCTTGTGTCGCCTGCTGCCTCAGGGTGAGCCCAAGCGCGATGCGGTAGCTGAGGCGATGCGCATGAGTACGCGCACCCTGCAGCGGCGCTTGCAGGAAGAGGGCACCAGCTTTCAGCAATTACTTGACGACACGCGACGTGAGCTGGCTTTGCAATACCTTGCCGAGCCGGAATTGACGCTGCTGGAAATCGCTTATTTGTTGGGCTTTGCTGACCCGAGTAATTTTTTCCGTGCTTTCCGGCGCTGGTATGCCTTGCCGCCAGGCCAGTACCGTGAGCAACATCTGAATCCACCCGCTGAAAGCCCTAAGGAGGCCTGATGGATGCGCTGACAGCATTGCATGAGCGCGTTTCAGTACCCCGCCTGACCGGTCCTGCACCTGATGCCGAACAATGCGAGCAGCTATTTCAGGCCGCGCTGCGGGCTCCGGATCATGCCTGGCTGCGGCCCTGGCGCTTTCTGGTCCTGGAGCAGCCAGGGTTGGAACAGTTGGGGGAGCTGTTTGTGCAAGCGGCGCGTAGCGACGATGGCAGGCTGACCGACGAGCGCGAAGCCAAGCTGCGCCGCAAGCCCCTGCGCGCACCGATGATTATCGTGGCTGTCAGTTGCCGGCAGCCGCACCCTAAAGTGCCAGCAGCCGAACAAGATCTGGCTTGTGGAGCGGCGGTGAGCAATATGCTGATAGCTGCTCATGCGCTGGGTCTGGGCGCTGTTTGGCGCACCGGGGAGATGGCTTATCATCCGGTGGTGCGTGAGGGGTTAGGCTTGGCAGACAACGAGCACATCATTGCTTTTCTTTACCTGGGCCAGTGCCAAGGTAAGCGCAAAACATTACCCGAGTTGGCTACGGCAGATTTTTTCGTGCCCTGGGCTGGCCCAGCGGCAGGTTGATGCTGGCGCGCAGGCCGCCCAGTTGCGGGCTGCGATCAAAGCTCAATTGCCCGTGATGGCGATCAATTGCCCGTTTGGCGATGGCGAGGCCAAGGCCATGCCCGCTATCGGCAGCTTGGCCGGGTAAGCGCACGAAAGGTTCGCCAAGCCGGTTCAGCCATTCGTCGGGTACGCCGGGGCCGCTATCCTCGATACAGATACTGGCGTGTGTGCCCTGGCGTGCCAGTTGAATGCGGATCTCGCCATCGTCCGGGGTAAAGCGCAAAGCGTTGCGCAACAGGTTGTCTAGCGCGCTGGCAATCTGTTGCGGCCAGCCGAGCAATTGGCTGTGAGTCTGCCCCAGCAACACGATGCGCTGGTGCTCGTCGCTAAAGTTGGCATCTTCCACGGTTTCATTGATTAGCTGATCAAGCTCAAAGACTTCATCTACCTGATCATTGCTGTCGAGGCGGCTGAGGGTCAGGATGTCACCAATCAGGCCGTCGAGTCGGCTGCATTCGTGGTCCAGCCGTTGCCACAGTGGGTCGTCTGCTGCCAGCGGTTGACGGTTGGCCAGGGCCAGACCAATACGCAAGCGGGCCAATGGTGAGCGCAATTCATGGGAGATGTCGCGCATCAGCTGCTGTTGACTATCTAGCAGAGTTTGCAGGCGGATGGCCATATGTTGGAACTGACGCGACAGATCACCGATTTCATCGCGCCGGCGCAAGCTCGGCTGCAAACTGTCCGGTTGGTAGTGACCGTCACCCAAGGTCTGAGCCGCCTGGCCCAGCCGCCGCAAGGGATTGGTCAGGTAACGGCTGAGTAATAAGCTGAGCAGGGCGAGCATAGCCATGGCCAGGCTGATATTGGCGATCAGGGCAAAGGGGGTGCGTTGCCAGCGAAAGAGTTCCGGGGCGGGAACATGCAGGCTCAATTGATAGGTGGCCAGATTGCCGCTCCAGACGAGCTGAAAGCGTCGGCCGTAGCGGTTACGCTGAGAACTGGTGTCGTCCTCGTTGATCAGGTGCTGGCGGGCACTTGGCCAGAGGGTGCCGGCGACCAAGGGTTCGCCATTGGCATCAAACAGGCGCGCGCGCAAGCGGTGATCAGCTAACTGCTGTTCCAGCCAGTCTTGTGCTTGCTCGGGGCCTTGTTGTTCATATTCGCTAACCAGTTGGCCAGCGAAGTCTCGTAGTTGCGGATGAAATTGCAGCAGCATCCAGTCTTGCTGCAGGGCGCGACTGACCAGAAAGCCTGAGCCGCCGACCAGCAGGGTTGCCAGCCAGAGAACGGCAAAGACTTTCCAGAACAGCCGCATGCGGATCAGTAATCCTGGTTACGCTGGCGACGCTCGCCAGCTTCGCCGCGCTTTTGGTAGCGCTCTTTCATTTTTTCCCGGCGCTCTTCACGCATCGCCTGCATTTTTTCCTGCTGCTCGGCGGTCAGTACCTCGGCGACCTGGTCACGGGTTTCCGTGTGCAATTCGCGGTAGGCCTCGCGCTGTTCCTTGTGGATCTCGCGCAACTGTTCTTGCTGCTCACTGCTCAGGTCGAGCTGTTCAGTCATGCGTTCCAGGTAGCGCTCGCCGCGGTCGTGCTTGGCTTTGTCATGGTGGCCGGCAAAGGCATGGCCGCTCAGGCCCATACCCAACATTAACGCACTGGCGATCAAGGTCTTGTTCATCATTGACTCCTGTTAGTCATTCGGTAGGGGCCACGTTTGACCCTTGATGCTCAGTCTAGGGATAACAGTGTCAAGCTGGGCTGCCTGGCAGTAAAGGTTATGTAAAGCCTCATTCGGCATAGATATAACCGCGTCCGCGCAGGGCCTGAATGCGCGGACGCTCCTCGGCATGAGTGCCGAGCTTACGCCGCAAATTGCTGATATGCATATCCAGGCTGCGGTCGTAAGGGCCGAGGGATTTGCCCAGCACCTCGCGGGACAAGGTTTGGCGGTCGATCACCTGCCCCGGCTGGCGCAGCAGCAGTGCCAGAATCTGTGCTTCAGTCTGGGTCAGCCCCAGCATTTCATCATCTCGCCAAGCGACCAGGTTCACCGGGTCAAGGCGTAAATCTCCGACTTCCAGCAGGCTGGCTTCATGGGCAGTGTCTTGCTGTTGGCTACGACGCAGCAGGGCACGCAAGCGGGCCACCAGCTCGCGCGGGTCGCAGGGCTTGGCCAGATAGTCGTCAGCACCCAACTCCAGCCCGAGAATACGGTCAACCGGTTCACCGCGAGCGCTGAGCATCAGCACAGGTATCTGTGTCTGCTGGCGCAGCCCGCGCAGCAAATCCAGGCCGTTGATCCCAGGCAGCATCAGGTCAAGGATGATCGCCTCGTGTTCGCCTGTCAGCGCCCGCGCCAGGCCCTGTTCACCCTCGTGTACGCAATCGAGATGAAAGCCTTCGCTACCCAGCCAGTCGCTGAGCAAAGCGCAGAGTTCCTGGTCATCATCAATCATCAATATACTGGCTGTGGTCACAGGGTTGTCTCTTGCAATGGGGTTTGGCTTAGCCTTGGGCGGGCAGCACGGCTTTGAAGGGTTTGACGCGTACCTCCTGGTAGACCCCAGCAGCGACATAGGGATCTGCTGCGGCCCAGTCTTCAGCATCTGCCAGGCTGGCGAATTCTGCTACTACCAGGCTGCCGGTAAAGCCGGCACTGCCAGGGTCATTGCTGTCGACAGCGGGGTGCGGGCCGGCCAGCAAGAGTCGGCCGGCATCCTGCAAGGCGTGCAAGCGGGCCAGGTGATCTGGGCGCGCCTGTAGGCGCTTATCGAGGGTGTCGGGATAATCGGTAGCCATGATGGCGTAGTACATGGGTTGTCCTTGAGTTTTAAAAGCCTGGTCACTATTTGCGTGCAACGGCATTGCCTGCCACCTGCTGCAGACACGCTACGAGCCGTCCCTGGGGCTCGTCGATGCACTTCCCTGTGCATCGACGGTCTGCAGCAGGGGGCAGGCAATACCGTTTTTTAGTATTGAGTCGCTGTCTTAGCCCGTCTAGAAGGATTTTCTATTGGGACACTTGCTTCCAAGTGTATCCGACAAAGCGTTAATGACGTAGACAAGGCATAATAGGGTAAATTCCCGATGCAGGAGATCCTGTGCGCGCTGATTTGCATATGCACAGCACCGCTTCCGATGGCGTGCTGGCCCCCATGGAGCTGATGCGCCGTGCCGCTGCGGCAGGTGTCGAGCTGATTGCGCTGACCGATCATGATTGTATTGACGGTCTGGAGCAGGCACGTGCTACGGCGCTGGCTGAAGGTATGGCCTGGGTCAGTGGCGTAGAACTGTCGGCGCAATGGCAATCGCGTACCCTGCATATTCTAGGCTATGGTTTCGACCCGCAGGATGGTGACTTTCAGCAGGCCCTGAGCGAAGTGCGTCACGGCCGCTGGCGCCGTGCCGAGCAGATTGCTGACAAGTTGGCCGAGAAAAATATGCCAGGCGCACTGGCTGGTGCCATCGAACAGCAGCGCCTGGCTGGCGCAGATGAAGATAGCCCGCCTGCACGGCCGCATTTCGCTGACTGGTTGGTGGCTTCCGGTTATGTAGCGGACCGTGGCGCAGCTTTTCAGAAGTGGCTGGGTGCCGGCAAGCTGGGTGATATTCGTCAACATTGGCCGACGCTGGATACTGTCGTCGGTCAGATCCGTGCCGCCGGCGGGATTGCAGTGATTGCCCACCCCTGGCAATACGGCTTCAGTCGCAGCCAGTTGCGCAAGCTGTTGCGCGCTTTTGCCGAGGCGGGTGGGCGCGGGATTGAAGTGGTCAATGGCAAGCAGCCGGTGGAGCAAGTAGCCTACTTAGGCAAGCTGAGCCGCGAACTGGGCTTTCTGGTCAGTTGCGGCAGTGATTTTCATAACCCCGATTCGCCCTGGATGGCGCTGGGACAAATGACGGCGTTACCGCCCGATTGTCAGCCGCTGTGGCAGGATGAAGCTTTTAACGCGGCGCCTGGCCGTTGTGGATGAGGATTTTAGTGTGAGCCAGTTTTTCCAGATTCATCCGGATAATCCGCAACCCCGGTTGATTCGACAAGCGGTCGATATTATTCGTCAAGGCGGGGTAATTGCCTATCCAACCGATTCGGCTTATGCCCTGGGTTGTCACCTCGGCGACAAGAATGCGCTGGAGCGAATTCGTCGCCTGCGGGAGTTGGACAAGAACCACAATTTCACGCTGGTCTGCCGTGACCTGTCTGAATTGGGAGTCTATGCCAAGGTCGATAACACGACTTTCCGCCTTCTCAAGGCGCATACCCCAGGGCCTTACACCTTTATTCTGAATGCGACCAGCGAGGTGCCGCGGCGCTTGCTGCACCCCAAGCGCCGCACTATTGGTCTGCGCATTCCCAAGCACCAGATTACGCTGGATTTACTCGAAGCACTGGGCGAGCCTTTGATGAGTGTGACTCTGATGTTGCCGGGTGACAGTTTGCCACTGACGGACCCAGATATGATCCGGGACCGTATTGGCAAGCAACTGGATCTGATCATTGATGGCGGGGCGTGCGAAGTCGAGCCGACCACGGTTGTCAGTATGCTGGACGATACCGTTGAAGTGACCCGGGTTGGTCTGGGTGATCCGGCGCCTTTTGGTGGCTAGAAAGTAAACGCCAGGTTTTCT
>REBY01000091.1 GCA_007692485.1 Pseudomonadaceae bacterium
CCAATTGCTGTTTCTGCTGTTGCGACCACAGGTGCGCATAGGCCCCACCCAGGGCAAGTAGCTCGGCATGGTTGCCCTGCTCGACCACCCGCCCCTGCTCCAGCACCAGAATGCGTTCAGCATGCACAATGGTCGACAGACGGTGGGCAATGGCCAGGGTGGTGCGTTTGCTGGCGACTCGATTCAGTGCCTGCAAAATCAACCGTTCGGAGTGGGTATCCAAGGATGATGTAGCCTCATCCAGAATCAGGATCGGTGGATTTTTCAGTAGCACGCGAGCAATCGCAATGCGCTGCTTTTCACCGCCAGACAGCTTCAGGCCGCGCTCACCAACCAGGGTATCCAACCCCTTGGGCAGGCTGCGCACAAAGTCTTCCAGTTGCGCCTGACGTAGCGCGTCCCAGATGGCTTCTTCGCTGGCGCCGGGTGCGCCATAGGCGATGTTGTAACCGATGCTGTCATTGAACAGCACGGTGTCTTGCGGCACCACGCCGATGGCCTGGCGCAGGCTGTGCTGGGTAACGCTACGGATATCCTGACCATCCACGCGGATGCTGCCGGCGCTGACGTCGTAGAAGCGGAATAGCAGACGCGCCAGCGTGGATTTACCCGCGCCACTGGGGCCGACAATAGCCAGCGTGTGCCCAGCAGGGATATCAAAGCTGATGTCATGCAGGATCGGTCGATCGGCTTCATAGGCATGTGCCACCCGATCAAAGCTCACTGCCCCGCCGCGCACTTGTAGCGCCTTGGCATCTGGCGCATCAGCGACCTGTATGGGTGTTTGCAAGAGTTTGAACAGGCGCTCGATATTGGTTAGCGCCTCACGAATTTCACGGTAGATAAAACCCAGGAAGTTCAAGGGGATAAACAGCTGGATCATATAGGCATTGATCATCACCAATTCACCCAGAGTCATGTCACCGGCAGCGACTTCAGCAGCAGCCAGAAACATCAGCAAGGTAACCGAGCCGGCAATGATCAGGGCCTGACCGGAATTCAGCGCGGCCAGCGACAAGCGGTTTTTCATCCGCGCCGCTTCCCAGCGCTGCAAATGCGCATCGTATTCGCGCGCTTCAAAGCCTTCGTTGGCGAAGTATTTCACCGTTTCGTAATTCAACAGGCTGTCGACGGCGCGGGTATTGGAACGGTTATCCATCTGGTTGGCTTCCCGTACGAAGCGGTTGCGCCACTCGGTACACCAGACGGAAAACAGGATATAAGCAACCACTGAGCCAACCACAGCCAGGGCATAGATCGGGCTGAAGTTAAGCAGCAGGATGACAGCAATCAGGCCGATTTCCAGCAAGGTCGGCAGGATGTTGAACACCATGAAGCGCAGCAGGAAGCTGATGCCATTGGTGCCGCGTTCGATATCCCGCGACAGGCCACCGGTGCGCCGCGACAAGTGAAAGCCCAGATCCAGCCGGTGCAGGTGCTCGAAGACCTGCAGGGAAATACGTCGCATGGCGCGCTCGGCAACCCGGGCAAAGACAGCATCACGCAGTTCGGAAAAGAACACCGAGGAAAAACGCAACAGGCCGTAGGCGGCCAGCAAGGCGACCGGCACCAGCACCAGAGCATCCGTACCGCCCTGCTCGAAGTGCTCGACCACCAGTTTGAGCACCCAGGGCACGGCAACCCCGGCCAGCTTGGCCACAAACAACAGCAGCAGAGCGAGGGCTACGCGGCCGCGGTATTCGCGCAGATACGGCAGCAGACTGGCGACGATGCGCCAGTTGACCGGGCCACTGGCGTACTGATTATCCGCCAGCGGCCTCACAAGTTACTGTTCCGTTCAGGCGATGCCAGCATGGCTTACTCTTCGTACTCCTGGCTGCCCGCGTCTTCTGCATCGGCATCTTCATCCATCTGGCTGTCATCTACCAGGGTTGCATCAGCCTGCAACTCAGCCAGACGATCGCGTTCTTGCTGATCAGCATCTTCCGGGCAATTCAGTGGCAGCAAGAAGGTATTGGCGACATCGATCAGGCCGATATGGGCAATGGTGCGCCGGCCCAATAGAACCGGGTAATTCATATCGCCCCGATCACGCAGTGAGAACTGCTCTTCATAGACACGGTCACCAATGCACATGGACATCTTGACCACGGGGCGACGGTCTTCACCACCGGCACCGCGAACGACCACGCGACGATAGACAGGAACCTCAAAGTTCATGGTTACCTTGTCACCGGTATCGGCATCAACCACCGGTACGTCATAGCGCACCCAGCGCTTGCCATCACGGATAAACTGGTCAATGTTGACCGCGTGCATGGAGCTGGTCAGTGCGCCGGAATCCACCTTGACCTTAACTGCCGTTTGCTCCGGCAACAAGCGCGCCTTTTCCACCCAGCCGACAATCAGGTGTGAAGGCACGTCATTGCCCAGGGTGGGCTCTTCAGGCAATTCATCAGGGACCTCTTGTAACTCACTGGCATGGCTACCCGCAAAGGCAAACAAAGCCGCAGTTGCAGACAGCACGAGGAAACAGCGCTTGATAGCGTTCATTAATCAGACCTTGTATCGAGAGAGCTTGTAACAATCAGGACAATGGACCGCACGGGCTGGTTCAGGTTCCGGAGATGGTTGCGCAGTCTACGCAAGAAAGCGCATTACCGCACCCCTAGAAGGGCCCGGCACGCCCTATTCCGCAATCGCATTAATGCCATGCTCGGTGAGTACACGCTCCAGAGTGCCATTGCTTTTGAGCTGCTCGAATAGGTGCTGCAGCGTCGCCATATCAGGGTTGCTACCCCGACGACGAAGAACATAGTGTTGATACAACTGGTCCGGCTGCTCGCTCACCAGCAAACGATCCCGGTACTGTGGGTAACGCTCAAGATAACTTTCCAACCAAGCCTGGGTGACCACGGCCAAATCCACCCGCCCGCGCAGCACCATCTGTACATTACTTTCCTGGGATTGGGTGAACACCGCGTTGTGCTCACTGCGAAGAAATTGCTTGTTGGTGACGAAATCGGCGAACGCGTAATGATAACCGCTGAACAGCGCGATACTTTTACCCGAGAAATTTGCGAAAAAAGCCTGATCACGGCCCGATTGCTTGCGGGCAATAAAAACTTCCCGGCCCATGACTGCGCCTTTCAGGCCCTCAACCTCATCCTGCGACCAACCCCAGTCAGGATTTTCAAACAACATCATTTGAAAACGTCCGGCTTTCATATCCGTGTAACGGCGGCCGGCAGAGGTCGGGTAGAATTCAAAATAATAGTCTTGCTGCAACTGGTTGAGTTCATCCAGCAGCGTCAGTGTGATGCCACGCCACTCGTCCGCCGAGGTCAGTTCGACAAATGGCGGAAAAACGTAGCCACCCACAGTCACCACTCTGGGCTCGGCAAGCGCCGGAACAGAGAGTAACAATGAGGCTAACAAGGCAAGGACATGCATACGCATTGGGGCGACTCACACTTGGTTTTATTATTTCAGAATATCGCAAAGTACTGATTATCGCACTCTGTAACAGACTAACCTTGAAGATAATATCATATTAATATCAATCATCATCAGGCTCGCTTGGCAAAGCTGATTGCTCAAACTGATGATGGCCCTTTATCAGCGGTATGCGGGTAGACTCGCAAAATAGATTCAAGTTATGTCGTATCGCTGCCGACATAAAAGCAAGGTTGCTGGCTGCCAGCTATGGGCCAGAGGGCCACCTACGAGAAAAATTATCAGGCCTGTCCGGAGGTTGTTCATGGAGTTGTTGCGCAAGTTCAAGATAAGTCAGCGGATCTGGATCATTCTGGCCATTGCTGTGGTGGCCATGTTGATTCAGGCCAGCATCTCGCTGACCAACCTCTACGGCGAGTTCCGCCAGGCAGAGATCACCAAGGCTACCCACCTGGTCGAGGTGGCACATGATCTGATGGCGCATTATCACGAGAAGGAAACCAGCGGTGAAATGTCCCGCGAGGCAGCCCAGCGCGAGGCGCTGGCTATTCTTGAACGCATGCGTTACGACGGCAATGAGTACTACTGGGTCAATGACATGAATCACATTATGATCATGCATCCCTTTGCCCCGCAGACTGTTGGTCAGGACCTGACCGGCATGCAAAACACCACTGGCGACAACATCATTGTCGAGATGGTCAGGTTAGCGCGCGAACAGGGTACCGCCCACTTTGAATACACATGGACGCGCCCTGGCGGTGATCCCGGCGTCGACGATGGCGTTGGGCGCATGGCTGCCGTCACTCACTTCGAGCCCTGGGACTATATGATCGGTACCGGCGTGTTTATCGATGACATGCAAGCCAAGTTCCATGGCGAGATGCTCTCGGTGCTGGGCACTGTCATGCTCATCACCCTGCTGATGGCCGGGATCGTGATTGTGATTGCCCGTAGCATTGCCAGACCTCTGACCCTGGTGGTTAACGCCATGCATGACATTGCTTCTGGCGAGGGTGATCTGACTCGCAAGCTGGATGAGCATGGCAATGATGAACTCTCTAAGCTGGCCCAACATTTCAACCTGTTCACTGACAACCTGCGCAACCTGGTCAGCCAGTTAGGTGACAGTGCGCGGCAACTGATCTCTGCGGGCGAGCAGCTCGACGGTATCAGCAGCAACAGCCTGCGCGACATGACGCAGCAGTCCGAACGCATGGAGTTGATGGCCACCGCGATCAATGAGATCACCTATGGCGTCCAGGACGTCGCACAGAACGCCAGTGCGGCAGCCGAAGAAGTCTCCAAGGCCAATGATGGTGCCGAGGAAGGCCGCCGCCAGGTCGACCTGACCATCAGCGAGATCGACCATCTTTCCGACAGTGTGAAAACCGCTGTGGCACAGATGGAAACCTTGACCGCCGATGCTGACGAGATTACTTCAGTACTTGACGTGATCCGCAATATCGCCGAACAAACCAACCTACTGGCGCTTAATGCGGCGATCGAGGCTGCCCGTGCCGGGGAAATGGGCCGCGGCTTTGCCGTGGTAGCCGATGAAGTGCGCAACTTGGCGCAACGCTCACAGAAATCGACTGAAGAGATTCACAGCATCATCACCAAACTGCAGACCAATACGCAGAATGTGGTGTCAGTGATCAATGAAAGCAGCCGTTATTCCGAGCTAAGTGTGCAACAGGTGAACCAGGCGGGTGAAGCGCTGAATCAGATTGCCGCTTCGATGCAGCAAATGGTGGCGCTGAATGCCTCTATCGCCAGCGCGACCACCCAGCAGTCGACGGTAGTCGAAGACGTCAACAAGAACGTGGTTGAAGCGGCCGAACTGGCCCGTGAGACGACTGACGGTGCGCAACAGACCGCGCAGGCCAGTCAACATCTGACCGCGCTGGGCAAGCAAATCAACACCCTGGTAAACCGCTTCAAGGTCTGACCAGGCACCTGGGAAGGACGACGTCCTCGTCGTCCAGCGGCGTGTGCTGTCGAGCGGGAGCTCGATGAGATGGTCTCCTCCCTCTCCCCTCAACGGCGTCGATGCGCCAAGGGATAGATGCTAAAACATCTACTGAAACC
>REBY01000185.1 GCA_007692485.1 Pseudomonadaceae bacterium
CGATTTCCACAAACCAGCGTTTCGGTCTATCTGGCACCGCCTAAAGAGTTGCCATTGCTGGTAAAAAATCAGGCAGTCGATGTTGCCTATGGGTTGATGCCGGCGCCAGAAAACGAAGGCTATCAATGGTTCCGTTGGTTGGCTGACGTGCGCATGATGACGGTGGTCGGGCCGGAGCATGCGTTAAACCAATTGCCGCAAGTACTCCAGGATGACCTTATGGATCATACGCAGGTTACCTTGGCGTACATGGATAACGGGCAGCTGGTGGCTGAGGCAGTAGAAACGGATAATTTTCTCGCCTTCACGCAATACGAACTGATGTGTGATGCGGTGTTGTCGGGTGTTGGCTGGGCTGACTTGCCATTTCCGTTGATTGCTGACGATTTACGCCAGGGTCGGCTCAAGCTTGTTCGTCATCGTAGCGCGCAATGGTGGAAGATTTATGCAGCTTTGGAGTCTGAGCGTATTCAGGGTGGCGCTGTGGTGAGCTGGCTGGGAACGCAGTTAGAAGCTTATTTGGCGGATCTGGCTTAATACACCCGCTGCCACTTGCGCACCCAATAGTTCGTATAATTTATATTATGTTAAATAGAATAATTATCACTGACCAGTGGTTTCTCAAATCCTCGTACTCCCCCTGTTTATGGCCTACGCTAAATAAACGACCATTTGCAATGCGAGGTGTCAGTTATGGCTTCATGCGACAAGCATCCCAACCACGATCACCAACATGGCCCTGGCTGTGGCCACACAGCCATCAAGCATGAAGGTCATGTCGATTATTTACATGATGGTCACTTACATCATATGCACGGCGATCATGTTGATGAACACAGCCTGCCGGTAAACGAGCATAACCCTGATCGCTGCACACCTGATCATCAATGCACTGGCCATGCCGATGATCACGTACACGGCCCTGGTTGCGGCCACGAGGCTGTACCCCATGGTGACCACATCGATTATCTGGTGGACGGTCACCTGCATCACCCACACGGCGACCATTGTGACAATCACGGCCCAGTCACTGTTGTACGCGGATAATAGCTATATCAAGCAGTTAAAGGCGGAAGTTAATCAATAACCTACTTCCCCCGTTAGCTGTTACGGATAGGCAATGTAGTCCTTTTCATCACCGGGTACCTTGGCAAAGCGCCCTGCTTGCCAATCGGCTTTCGCTTGCTCGATCAATTCCTTGCGGCTGGCGACGAAGTTCCAATCGATAAAACGTTTGCCTAACGGGTCGCCACCAATCAGCGCAATTCGCGTAGGTGCCTGGGCTTGTACTTTGACCTCTGCCTGCTCGGTCAATAGTGCCATGTGGTGTTCGCTGAGCTGGGTGCCATCTACCAGCAGCTCACCACTGACGATATAGAGCCCGCGCTCAGCCGCCGCCGGCAAAGTCAGGCTTTGGCCCGATTGCAGTTCGGCTTCCAGGTACAGTGTCGGGGAAAATACCGGCACCGGTGAGCTGACACCATAAGCGTTGCCCATCAATACGCGTACCGGCACCTGGTCAATGACCACGCGGGGAATATCCTCGGCGTCGATATGATGAAAAGCCGGAGCCATTTCCTCCTGGTCTGCCGGCAAGGCCAGCCAAAGCTGCAGGCCGTGCTGTTCATGTACCTTGTTGCGTACTTCATCCGCTTCGCGCTCGGAATGCACAATGCCCTTGCCCGCCACCATCAGGTTGATGTCGCCAGGGAGCACGGCTTGTACGCTGCCGAGCGAGTCGCGGTGCAGCATTTCACCTGCAAACAGATAGGTGACAGTCGCCAAACCGATATGTGGATGCGGTTTGACATTGACGCCCTCCCCGGGTGGAAATTGAGCAGGCCCCATTTCATCAAAAAAGATCCACGGGCCGACCATTTTGCGCTTGGCAGTTGGCAGCAAGCGACGAACGCTGAAGCTCCCCAAGTCGGCAGTTCTGGGCGTCAGTATGTGCTCGATGACCGGGCAAGCAGAGCCCTGGGCGCTGGCGCTTTTGGTGTCATTGAGAAGATTGCTCATGTTAGATGCCACCGGAGGTTTTGTGCCTGCTGGCAGTATGTCTTTAGAGTGCGGCTGACGACAAGTCTCGAGGGCTTGTTGCCTGGTTTCCGCTTGATAGTCGGCGGGTTGGTTTTACTATACTCCGTGTGCCTATCTGGTTTAGGCCGCTTTTTAGAAGCTTTAAACACGATCAGGGGTCAGGGGTATATGGCAAATACCGGCACTATGCACTAGTATGATTCAGTCTGACTGAACCGTTTACAGGATGTTGCCGTGGCCTCTTCCATTCCCTTACGCCCCGTTGCTGAGCCGCATTGTAACGAATGCTCTCTGGTTGCCCTGTGCATGCCGCGGGAGCTGACCGATGCTGAGCTGATCAAGGTTGATCAAATCGTTACCCGTGGCCGGACTCTGCATGCGGGCGAAGCCTTGTTTCGTCAGGGTGACCCGGCTTTGTCGATCTATTCCTTGCGCTCTGGCGCACTGAAAAGTACGGCGGTGTCGGATAAAGGGCAGGAGCAGGTAACCGCCTTTCATTTGCCTGGCGAGATGGTTGGCTTGTCAGCGTCGGAAGGTGACGCTTACCCGGTGACTACCCTGGCGCTGGATACCAGTGCCGTCTGTGAGGTGTCCTTTGCCCGGCTGGATAATTTGTCTGCTTATATGCCCACTTTGCGCCGGCACTTCCTCCGCCTGATGAGCCGTGAAATCCGTGATAGCCAACAAATGATGTTGCTGCTGTCGAAGAAGACCGCCGAGCAGCGGATGGCAACCTTGCTGCTGGATTTGTCCGCGCGGTATCGGACGCGCGGCTACTCAGCCACCAGCTTCCGCCTGTCCATGTCACGCCATGATATAGCTGATTATCTGGGCTTGGCGGTAGAAACCGTCTCGCGGGTACTGACGCGTTTCGCCCAGGCCGGGCTGATTGCCGTGGATGGCAAGCAGATTGATTTTCTAATTGCACCAGGTGACTTTTTTGCCCGGGTGGAAGAAGAGTTTTAGGACGCCGCAGCGTCCTGATCACTGGCTTGCCGGTACGGCAAAACCTCGCGCGCTTCCTGATGATAGCGCTGGATGCCAGCGCGCTCGCGCAACAGAAAATCCGCTACCGCCTCATGCAGCCCGGTTTGCAACTTGTGCCATGACTGCGTCAATACCGGCTCAAAGCCCCTGATCAGCTTGTGCTCGCCTTGGGCGCCGGCATCAAAACGTTGCAGACCCAGCTCAATGCAGCGCTCCATACCGCGATAAAAACAGGTTTCAAAGTGCAGGCGATCATACTCCTCCAGGCACCCCCAGTAACGCCCGTACAGCGTGTCTTTATCACTGAGAAAGAGCGCAGCAGCGACTTCCTTGCCCTGGTGACAGGCAAACAACAGATGCACCTGCGACGGCATGCTCTCGGCCAGTGCGCTAAAAAAGCTGGGCGTCAGATAGGGTTGCTGCCCGCGCTTGTAATAAGTCGCAGCGTAGAACGGATAGAAGGTTGCCCAGTGACTAGCTTCCAGCTCAGCGCCTGAGCGCCAGTAAAACTCGATGCCCTGCTCGGCTACGGCCTGGCGTTCCTTGCGGAAATTCTTGCGCTTGCGCGAAGTGCATTGCGCGAGGAAATCATCGAACCCGGCATAACCGCGGTTGAACCAGTGA
The DNA here is from genome assembly GCA_007692485.1 of Pseudomonadaceae bacterium. GTDB lineage: Bacteria > Pseudomonadota > Gammaproteobacteria > Pseudomonadales > Pseudomonadaceae > Halopseudomonas. The sequence continues at coordinate 3,652 of REBY01000185.1, forward strand.
AACTGACAGCCCAGGCGCTGCAACCAGCCGGCAGCTTCGAGCTGATCATTCTCGCTACCGGTATTGAATAACAGGTGCAGGCTGGAGATCTGGTCGGCTTGCAGGCTGTTATCCAGTGTCGTCAGTAACAAGTGCTGCGCCGCGACATCCTGACCCAGTAGGCGAGGCCCCTGGACCGGTGAAAAGGGGACGGCAGATAGCAATTTGGGGTAATACGACCGCCCTGCCCGCTCCCAGGCTTCAGCCCATGCCCAGTCAAATACATATTCACCATAGGAGTGGTGCTTGGCATACAGCGGCAAAGCCGCGAGCAGCTCGCCGGCGTCAGACTCAACCACGCAATGCGCCGGCTGCCAGCCGCTGACCATGCTCACCGACCCACTGCTTTCAAGCGCGTGAAGAAAGCCGTGCTGCAGAAAGGGATAATCCGACCCCAACAAGCCATTCCAGGCATCGGCGTCAATCAGCGAAAGGCTGTCTAGCTGGCGTATTTTCATCCGGCAAGCATGCCAGCGGCGAACCAGCCACGGCAAGCGGCAATCAATCCGCAGTAACAAAAATAAGGGCAGCCCTGGCCGAACAGAGCGCAACCAGGCTATTCAGCAATGAATACCGCTGGTTCTGGACCTTGGCGTAGGGGCACAGCATGCTGTGCCCGAGCGGTCTCGACCACTGCCAAGGCTACCTGTCATTGCGCCCAGTCAAGGAATTGCTGGCGGCTTTCCGGGCTGAGCAGCAACCAGAGCTGTTGCAGTGTGGTCAGGGTGGCGTCGGTGGTTGGCAAGGTCGCGGCCGCAGGCGCTGCGGCGGGTGCGGCGCTTTGGCTTGGGGTATAGCTCGCCTGTTGACGCGGCGCTGGCGCACTTGGCTGAGTGCTGGCCTGAAGCGGCATAACGACATTATCTGCCTCCGCGTCAGAGGGCGAGCTTTCCACACCGACCAGGTTAGCCAGGGCGGATGTCGGGCGTGCACCCGGGCGGCTGGCAATGCGTTCGCCGCTGCGCTGATTGATCGCGGTTACGTCAAAGCGGTTGCGCATCTCACGGGCTTTTTCCAGTGACTCCGGGGCGGCGTAGCTCAGTGCCCAGGCATCGCCCGGGTTGCCGCTGAGGTTGATGACGGCGTTGCGCGACCGAATCACCTCATGGCTCATACCGCCGCCAATGTCGAATACGCGTTTGTACATCACCGTGATTTCATAGTCGCCGGGCAACAGCTCCAAGGCTTGCTCACCACCAATCAGGCGGTTAGCAGCCGGAACGCGCTGACCATTGATACTGGTCACTTCCAGATCCTGAGGCACGTTGACCGTCAGCAGATTGCTGCTGGCCTGTTCGTTACCAGGATAGAGGCGAACGTTTGATTGTTGGGCGCAGGCAGTCAGGAAAACTGCCAGAAAGATACAGAACAGAGCACGCATGAGTAGTCCTCAATCCAGGTGGGTGCGTTGAGCGGCAATGGGTTGTTGACCGCTTGAGGACAAGCTTAAGGCGGTTTGATGACAGTCAGATGACAAAAAACCGGGTTGTTGCAGCGCTTGCGCACTGCCCCAACCCGGTTAAAGATCCCTCATCACGGAGCACACGTGAGGGCCTAACGGGGTAAAGCTTAGAAGTCGTAACGCATGCCAACAGATAGACCTTTGGCATTGTCACCAGCCGAACCGTTCGGTGTGGCAGTTCTGGCTTGGGACCAGGGCGTCAGAGCGACATTGTCGTCGTTTTTGACCCATGCATAGTTGGCATAGACGCGCAAAGCGCTATCCAAACGATGTTCAACACCAAATGCCCACATGTCGCTCTGACTGTCAGAGGCATCCGCATCACGCTGCATCCACATAC
>REBY01000186.1 GCA_007692485.1 Pseudomonadaceae bacterium
ACATTCTCGGAGGCTGCCAGTGCACCCACGGCCGTCCACAATCCCAGCTCATGTTCAGCCTGAAGGTTGACCCGGTCCGCAGTGACATCCGTGCTGCTGTGAATTGAGGCATGCGACGTGCTGTCTATCACACTGACCGCCACCGACGCATTACCCGCCACGCTGGACCCTTTGCCGGCAGACGGACTGACCCCAATCAACAACTCATCCTGCCGGGCACTGACATTGACCGCCTCGGCAGTGACGCTGCCACCAGCCCCAATACCAGCAATACTGCGGTTATCGGTGATCTGGATATTGACCGCAGCGCCCACAGCGCCGCCATCAGACGCTTCAGTACCGAACAGCATGTCAAAATTGCCGGCTACTGCCAGTTGCTGTACTGACGTCGACGCCTGGATACTGACCGGCTCAGCCCAGCTGGTTTCTCGCGCCAGCAGCGCTTCGCGGTCTTCATCCTCATCAATGACCGGTAGCAGTTTGAACGGTGAACTGGTCCATTCACCGGCGTCAGTGGCGGTCGCTGTCAGCGTGACATTATCCCCCACCCAGGCCACTGCCTGGTTGCGACCCACGGCCACCGAGAGCGAACCGGCCATGCTGAGCTTTTCCGCTTCGCCCTGGGAGTTGGCATACTGGGTAGCAAACTCGGCGACGATGCCCTGCTTCTTGTCTTTAAGCTGAGCCAGGTTGTCATAGACGGCTTCAAGCGAACTCCAGCGGTCCAGCCCCAGCAAATCCAGCGTCTGGCTATTGTTCGCCCCGACGCCCACGCGAGCCGCCGTAATGTCACTGCCATCACCAACAATCGACTGGGTGACCTGGTCCAGCTGGCCGTAGACCGCCGCCACGCTCAAGCTGACGTCGGCATCGTCGGTACTGCCATCATTTCGCTTGGCTGAACTGCTCACGGTGCTTTCTGCAACATTGCGCAGCTTGCTCTGCTCCTGCAGCGCTTGCAGGCTCAGATCGCCGCTCAAATCGAGGGTCGGTGCGGCATCCTTCGAGCCGATAACGGCTTCGACGTCATGACCCGCAATGCTGATACCCAGCGCTGATGCCAGACGGAACTTGCTGTCTGTCGGCGTGCCAATACTGCCGTCCGGAGCTTTCTCAGCATCACCACCAGAACCATCCCCGGTATCGCCGGTACTGGCGTTTTCTTCGCGGGTTTCACGGTCTTCCGGGGTAAAACCAAACAAACCTTTAACGGTATCGGCCAGGTAATCGGTAATCCCCTTGGATTCCTTTTCTTCGGCTTTTTCCTTGATCCGGTCCGCTTCGCTCTTGGTCGCGCCAGCTTCCACGGTGACCCGGCTCACCTGTTCATGAACCAGGTTGGCGGCGGTAACGTTAAGATTCCGCGCGCCATCCAGATCCGCGCTGAACTCGGCGCGGGTACTGCTGTTGAGCAAAGAGAGCGCAATGGCTGGGCCACCACTGGCACCATCACCACTGGCCTTGAAGCTGACGGTGTTGTTGATGGTTTGCTCAGTCAGCGCCAAGAGGTCGACATCACGACCCACGTTGACCAGCGCCCCACGCTCAACCCGGACCTCGGTCTCCAGATCAGTCATGGCCATACCAAAGGCCAGACCCATGGTTTTCAGCGCGTTACCATCACCATCATTGCTGTTCTCCGCCTCGGAGGTCACCTGCAATGAATTGACACTATGCGCCGCCAGGCTCAGGTCCTGGCCCGCATTCAAGGTTGCGCCATCGGCGACCAGCACACGGGTAGCCCCGGACAACTGTCCATAGGCGGCACTGAAGCCAAAGGGGATTTTTTCGCCAATGCTGTCCAGCGTCCAGGTCGAGCTATCGACCTTGCGCTCGCTTTCGGCGCGCAGCGCCAAATCACCGGCCGCCATCAATCTGGCTGCACTGCCAATGCGCACTTCAGCATCGGCGTGAGCGAGATAAGCCGCCAGGCCAGGCACCAACAGCGTCAGTTCGGAAAAGTTTTCCGGCGTTTGCAGAAAAGCATCGCGGTCAAAGGCCATTGAATAGGCCTGAATGGGCTCGTACAGGGTTTCCAGTACGTTGGCCCAGGTTTCTTCCTCGCTCCAGCCTTCAGCCGTCGCCAGTTGCTCAATATCACTCTTCAGTTGATCCTGATCGAGAATGGAGCCAAGCACATCGCGCGCCACCTGCGCCTTGCTCACCGCGCTGATAGTGATATCTCCGGCGATCAGGCTGCCATCTACCTCAACCAGCGCAGTGGCTTTGGCATAACCCGCCAGTTGACGGTTGGTCGCCAAAGCGTCCAGGGTGATGGTGCCGGCCTGACCGGCGTCATCATGCCCCGCATCCAGCACAACATTCTCGCCGATCTGAATACTGGCCTTGCCCAGGTCAGCGGCCAGCCAGGGGTTGGCCTGACTGTCGATACCATCCTTCAATTCCTCAAGCGTCGCTGCGTCGGCACCCTCATCACAGAAGGTGCAGCTAAGGTCACTAAACGCATTCAGGGTGATGTCACCCGATGTCCCGGCACCTTCCGCGCGTACACTGATACGCGCGTTATCCGCCAACGTCAGCGCCGGCGCCTCAAGGGTAACGTCGCCACCATCAGCGTTATTGGTACCCTCTGCCAACAGTTTGGCATCGCCCTCTATAGTGACTGACTTGCCGGCAGCCACCTGAATCCGCGCGCCACTGTCATCCGCCATCAGTGCCGCCAGCTCACCAGCGATCTCCACGTCATCACCGGCGACGATACGGATGCCACCATCTTCCCGCGCAGCAGCCGTTCCTATGCTCAGACCATGGGTATTGACCGTGGAAACAAAGAGATCCCGTGCAGTATCAGTGCCGGCATTGAGTCGCGCACTGGCTTCCAGCAAGACCGAAGCGCCGTGCAGATTGATCGACCCATTAGTGTTCACCAAGCCCTGGATAACGATGGCATTGCTGCCATCGGCTGCCAGCGGCGCCTGGGTCAATTGACCGGCAAGCAAATCATCGATCAGCGCATTCGCCTCTTCAACGGACGCGGCATCATTTTGTGCCAGATCACGCAAGCGAGCCATTTCACTGCTATTCGGTGTACTAACGGTAAGACTGCCAACATTGACCACACCACTGCTACCCACCACAAACCCATGCGGATCGGCAAAAATCACGTGCCCGCCAACATTGCCATTCTTGACACTGTTCAGGGTGCCATTGATAACAGTGCGTGAGTCGTGAACCAGGTTGACCAGATGGGTGGCCGCACCCGGCAGATGCAGGTTGACCACATTGCCTTCGCTGACCTGAAAATGATGAAAGGAATTGAAGCCCGCGCGACCGCGCTGGGTAGAGGTGTGGATGTCGGTGAGGTTGCCATCAGTAGTGATATTGGTATCTGTTGAACCGTCACGTTCGATGGTGTTGGCATAGCTCCAGCCGGGCAATAGGCCAGAAGCGAGCATCAACGCGGTCAGTGGGTGCTTGACCAGTGCACTTACAGCCTCCTGCTGTTTACGCTTCCAACCTTTTTTTGCTTGCTGTTTTTTTGCTTTCTGCGCTACAAAATACTGGGCACGCATGTCAACCTCACTGTCAACCGATCTTTATAGAATCGACTAACATTAAGGCGAGTGCTTGACGGTCGCAAGAAAAATCAACAGATTTCTGACGCCCGGCCGCAGAAAACGAACAAACCCCCTTTTCGCGTCAATATACCAGCGCAGCGGCATGAACAATACCGCTGCATAATTGGCGGCATGATCAGCGCTGCGGCCTGACCTTGGTACGTCGAACCGGCCGTGGAGCATGCAGAGAAGGCTTGCGTGCCTGACGCTTGCGCTTCTCTTTTTCCTGCTGGCTGACGCCAGGCAAAGTGATCGGTGACAGCTCGACTTCCGCACTCAGGGTATCCAGTTCTTTCTGAGCCATTTCACGCCACCGACCGACCGGCAGCTCGGGACCCAGGAAGACGGGTCCGAAACGTACTCGCTTGAGTCGGTTGACGCGCACGCCCTGAGACTCCCACAAGCGCCGCACTTCGCGGTTGCGCCCTTCCAGCAAGCACACATGGAACCAGCGGTTGATCCCTTCACCACCGGCGGTGACCACGTCAGTGAAGCGCGCAGGGCCATCTTCCAGCATGATGCCAGTGGTCAGCCGTTCGATCATGGCTTCATCCACCTCGCCCATGACGCGTACAGCATACTCGCGATCCATCTGCCAGGACGGGTGCATCAGCCGGTTGGCTAGCTCGCCATCGGTAGTGAACAAGAGCAATCCGGTGGTATTGATATCCAACCGGCCAATATTGATCCAGCGGCCCTGCTTCAGGCGCGGCAAACGATCAAAAACGGTGGGGCGACCTTCCGGGTCATCGCGGGTGCAGACTTCGCCTTCGGGTTTGTTGTAGATAATGACGCGGCGTACCACTTCAGTGTTGAGGTCACGCTTGAGCGGGCGACCGTCAAGGGTGATCTGATCCAAGCTATCAACGCGGCAGCCGAGCACTGCCTGCTCACCATTGACCAGCACGCGACCGGCGGCAATCCACCCCTCGACTTCGCGGCGGGAACCCAGGCCCATACGGGCAAGGACTTTCTGGAGTTTTTCACCACTGACTGGTGGATGAGTTGTTTCGCGCATAATGGGCACCTCCCGGTGGCTGGCGTTGCTGACTAGATGGCGAGAATATCACTCGCCGGGCTGCTCGTCATCTGTTCGCTCAGTACGCGCCGGCAAGTCATTGAAATCGGTCTTGATACGCTCTTCCATATCGCGCAACTCGTCCAACAGCGCGTGAAAATCTTCTTCCGCAGCTTCACTGTCCAACGGCTGCAAGGGCGCAACCGGCATCCAGGGTGTGGTCGGCGCCTGAGTCTCGGCATCGCTACCCTCGTCCTGCAAGTCCAGCTCCGGCTCGGCGTCCAGGTCGCGAATGGTCGCCAGTGGCGGCAACTCATTCAGGCTGTTCAGACTAAAGTAATCGAGAAACTGCCGGGTGGTGGCATACATGGCCGGCCGGCCCGGCACATCCCGGTGCCCGACCACCCGCACCCATTCACGGTCAACCAAGGTACGGATAATCTGGCTGCTGACCGCCACACCACGAATATCCTCGATTTCACCACGGGTGATCGGCTGCCGGTAAGCAACCAGCGCCAGAGTTTCCAGCAATGCCCGCGAGTAACGCTGTGGGCGCTCTTCCCACAAGCGGCTGACCCAAGGCATATACTCATTGCGTACTTGCAGTCGCCAGCCGCTGGCCACTTCCACCAATTGCATAGCGGACTCTGCATAGCTCTCGCCCAGCTCGATCAGTGCTGCCCGCAGCGCATCATTGGCGGGCAACTGCTCGGGCTCGAACAGGTCCTTAATGCGTTCCAAATTCAGCGGCTTGTTGCTCGACAGCAGCGCCGCTTCAAGAATCCGTGACAGGGGTAGTTGGCTCATCAGCGCGTACCTTGACGTGAATGGGGGCCAGGGGCTCGGTTTGCA
>REBY01000070.1 GCA_007692485.1 Pseudomonadaceae bacterium
CTGATCCTGAGCAAGACCGCGCAGCCGATTGGGAAGACCCGGCCATTCCGGCGCGGGACATCTTCGATATGATTCAGGGCGATGATGTTGTATTTCTGCCTGGCTATATCGGCCGTCAATAAGCCATAGGACAACGGCAGGCATTCAGGCCTGCCGTTGCTCAATCCTCGCCATCCGCCAATTCCAGAATTGCGCTGACAATATCGTTCATGGTGATCAGCCCGGCCAGCTCGTTGGCGTTGGTGACCACTACACGGTGCAGCTTCATGTTCACCATTAGCCGGGCAACATGCTTTACATCCAGCTCGCGAGAGACGATCAGTGCCGGCTTGGTGCAAATGTCATAGACGTTGAGCAGGTCAATGTCGCCTTCTTCAGCAACAATGGTTTTGAGAATGTCCTTATAGGTGACCAGGCCATAGGCGTCGTGCTCGTTGCCTTTGTCAACCACCAGCGATTTGATGCTGTGTTTGCGCATGATTGCCATTGCTTCGCGCACTGTCGCGCGAGCACTGATGGTAATCACGTCCGGCTTCATGATGTCTTTGACCAACATAGGGGTTCTCCTCGGTCAGATGTCGTCTTTCATTAGTTCTTCGAACTGTTCGATCTGGTGATGATCGATGCCGGCAATATGTTCCAACGGCAGGGTGAACACCACCCCACGGGTATGGTTCTTCAGATCCAGATCCTTGACCAGTTGCTTCATCACCCGTAGTGACAGTTTGCGCTCGAGCACAAAGATCATCACCGTCTGGCTGCCTTCATAGGTCAAGCCGAAAAAGGTTTTCTTCTGCTCCGCGCCCAAGCCGCGACCATTGAGAATGGTCACGCCGCCAGCGCCAGCAGCTTTGGCTGAGGCAATAGCATCCTCCTCCAGATCCTCGGCCAGCATGGCCACGAGTACCGAGAATTTCATGCGCTTTCTCCTTTGGTTGGGTTGATGCGCTCCATGACGATGGCATAGAGCAGAACGGTCACAATGGGGAAGATCGAGGCAAAGGCAATCAGGCCAAAACCGTCAATCAGCACGTTGCGGCCCTCGATCTGGGTAGCCAGGCCAATGCCTAGCGCAGTAACTAGGGGCACGGTGACTTCCGAGGTGGTGACCCCGCCGAGGTCAAAGGCCAGCGGCACAATAAATTTGGGCGCAAGCCAGGTCAGGAAGATGACCAGCGTGTAACCGGCGATAATGTAGTAATGGATGGAGTCACCGGTAATGATCCGGTGCACGCCAATGGTAATGCCGATGGCCACCCCGGCGGCAACCAGCAGTCGGATATGGTTGCCACTCAACTTGCCGTTAGCGGCCTCTTCGGCCTGCTCACCAATGGCAATAAGGGCTGGCTCGGCCATGGTAGTAGCAAAACCGATGCAGAAGGCAAACAGATAGACGAATAGCAGGTTATCCAGGCCAATCAGTTGCTCGGCCATGCTGGTGCCAACCGGAAACAGACCCAGTTTGAGGCCGACCACAAAAGCATACAGGCCGATTATCACCATGCTGAAGCCAATCACTGCGCGTTGCAGGTAGGGCAGCTTTTTGCGAATGACCGCGTACTGGAAGAACAGGATCACGCCGATGATGGGCAGTACATCACGCAGCATCAGCACCAGATCCTTGAGCATGCCCAGGGCGTAACTGCCCGCCGTAGCCTGCACGGCGGTATCCACGTCATCGATCAGCGCCATGGCGCCGGCGCCATTGGTCAGCTCTGCTTCAACCGGAAACAGGGTGTAGACCACGATGCCGTAAAACTGTACGGCAATCATTGGCACCATCACTGCCAGGGCGACCAGGCCAAAACCGTGGGCCAAGGCGTTGCGACCCTTGATGGCTGTGGCCAGGCCAATGCCCAGCGCGGCAATTAGCGGTACCGTGACAATGTTGGTGGTCACCCCGCCGGAGTCATAGGCCAGGCCAACAATTTCTTCCGGGGCAAAAAAGGTCACGGTCACCACCAGCAGGTAGCCGATGATCATGTACCAGTGCAGCGGTTGCCCGAGCAGCGTACGGACCACGCCAAGGGCGACCACCAAGCCAACTGAAAAGGCCACCAGCAAGCGCAGGGTGAGGGCATTAATGCGGCCCTCGCTGATATTTTCTGCCTGTTCAGCCACGGCAATCAGCGCCGGTTCTGCAATCACTGCAGCAAAGCCAAGGCAGAAACCGAAGATCATCAGCAGTGGCAGCGAGCCGCGCCGGGCAAAATTGTTCGACAGGTTTTTACCAACCGGGAAAATCCCCAGCTCCAGGCCTTGCAGGAAAATGGCTACACCTAGCACCACAATGCCCAGGCCGATCACCATGCCGAGCAAGCCGTCTGGCACCTGGCGAATCACCAGCGCCTGAAACACCCCCACCACCAGAATGATCGGTAGCAGGTTATTGAACGAATGGCGCAAGGTGTGCCAGAAGTTGAGCAGTTGTTTCACAGTGTTGGCAAGCCAGTCCAGAGGAGTCTGCTAATGGTAACCAAAGCACCTGATTCGGTACTGACCGAGATCAAGCGCGGCGAACAGTATCCGGCATAAGATGCCTCTGCCGGTCGCCGGAGGCTATTCATTCAAGTTCAAAATCGAGCAGCTCAACCATCAAGTCATCGGTCAGCGCTTCCAGGTCATCGCGTAATTTGTCCAGGTCGGTCTGCGGCCAGATGCCCAATTGCGCGCGAGCCTTGAACAACATGTCGGAACTCATGGGTGCGGTGGTGCATTCGGTTTCCAGCTGCTCGACGTTGACACCATGGCGCGCCAGAATCTGCGACACCTCATGCACGATCCCGGGGCGGTCATTGCCCAGCAAAGTCATTAGCAGGTGTTGTTGAGCGGGCTCATCGGCCTGACCGCTGATGGCGACCTGCACATTGATACCCAGGCTGGTCAGGTTTTCTAGATCCACCCGCAGGGCTTCAACCGCATCGGCGGCAACATCTACGCGCAGAATCCCGGCAAATTGCCCGGCCATGCGTGCCATGCGGCTTTCCAGCCAGTTACCACCATGCTGGTTGATGACCTGAGCAATGCTTTCTACCAGGCCGGGTTTGTCGGCAGATATGACGGTGAGGACCAATGGGGTAGTCATGTGCATCTCCTTGGCGCGTTTGGCGCAATCAATCTTGCTGGCTGTCAGTCTTGATAGTAGCGACCTTCGCCACTGGCCATCATTTCGCGGCAGGTGGCAGTCAGGTTGTCAAAGTCGTATTCAGTCAGGCCGGTGTATTCCAGAATGCTGCTGCCGACCAGGTTCCATTCATGATCAACCGACTGGTTGCCCAATGTCCGGTAAGCCCGGCAGATGTGTTCAGCCATTTTCAGCACGGCTAACTGGTTTTTCAGCGCGGCATCCTTGCTGGCTTCTTCGAGAAATATCTGACGGGCATTATGGTGGCTGGCAATGGCTTCGCACAGGTGGCGGGGTAGTAACCAGGACTTGGCGGTGAAATAACCGACCACGGCGTGATTGGTGTTCATGCGCTGGTTTTCCACATCAACAATACGCGCGTCACTCTGTGCATAGGAATCTTCCATTACCTGGATATAGCCGGGAAAGCGGCTGAGCATCAGCGGGATGCCACAGTTATGAAACAGCCCCAATGCATAGGCTTCATCCGGGGGTAGGCAGCCGAGCTGCTTGGCCAGCGTCATGCAGGTCATGGCAATGTCTTGCGCACTGTCCCAGAAACGGTTCAGGTTGACGATGCTTTCATCGGTCAATTCGCCACGGATTGACTGCGCGTTGACGATGTTGACCACCCTGTTGGCACCGAGCAAATTGACGGCTTGCTGGATGGAGCTGATGCGGTTGGACAGGCCGAAAAATGGCGAGTTGACGATTTTCAGCAAGCTGCCAGACAGGCCAGGGTCTTGGCTGATCAGCCGCGCGATCGCCTTGAGATCCGGGTCGGGCATCACCTGCTCCATTTGCAGGTCAACCATGATTTGCGGCTGCGGTGGCACGCTAATGCCCTGCAGGGCATTGCGGATCTGTTCTTCGGTGAGGTCCTGATTCATGACTGCTTCCATTGATTCGGCCTTAGCCGTTGAGTGTAGCCGCAGACTGACGGCCTTGGCACCCTGTATAATGCGGATGCGGTCGAATTTCTCGGTCTGCCAGATCCCGGAGTGTGTTATGAGCTTGCCCAGTTTGCGTTTGAAAGCCAACAGTGATCGTCGCCTGAAAGGGGGCCACTTGTGGGTATTCAGCAATGAAGTTGATATTGCCCAGACGCCACTGACCGCGTTTTCTGCCGGTGATGAAGTGCAGGTGGAGACCGCTACTGGCAAGCCCTTGGGCCTGGCCTGCATGAGCCCGAACAACCTGATTTGTGCCCGTTTGCATAACCGCGATGTGCGTCACCCGCTGGACAAGCCTTTGCTGGTGCACCGTTTCAAGGTGGCGTTGGCGCTGCGCGAGCGGCTGTTCGATAAACCTTTTTATCGGCTGGTCTACGGTGATGCCGATCTGCTGCCGGGCCTTGTGGTTGACCGTTATGGCGATTATCTGGTGGTGCAAATTGCTGCGCCGGGTATGGAGCGGGTGCGCGGTGAGATTGTCGAGGCTTTGGTGCAAGTGCTCAAACCCGCTGGTGTGCTGTTCAAAAATGATAGTGGGGCGCGTGCCGCTGAGGAGCTGCCCAGTTACGTTGAGGCGGCTTTTGGCGAGGTGCCGGAGCGGGTGGCGCTGGAGGAAAACGGCGTGAAATTCGAAGCGCCGGTCTGGCACGGGCAGAAGACCGGCTGGTTCTACGACCACCGCATGAACCGCGCGCGCCTGGCGCCCTATGTACAGGGTAAGCGGGTGCTGGACCTGTTCAGCTACATTGGTGGCTGGGGTGTGCAAGCCGCTGTTTTCGGTGCCAGTGAGGTCATGTGTGTGGATATCTCGGCCCCGGCGCTGGATCTGGTTGAGCACAATGCGGCGCTCAATGGTGTGGCGGACAAGATGGCGGTAGTGGAAGGTAATGTGCTGGATGCGTTGCGCGAACTCAAGCAAGCCGATGAGAAGTTCGATGTGATCATTGCTGATCCGCCGGCCTTTATCAAAAAGCGCAAAGACAAGCGCAACGGCGAGCAAGCCTACCGGCGCCTGAACGAGCAGGCGATGCGCTTGCTGAACAAGGACGGCATTCTGGTCTCCGCTTCCTGCTCCATGCACCTGGAAGAAAATACCTTGCGTGACATCCTCAATGCCTCTGCCCGGCATCTGGATCGCCATCTGGTGATTACCGAGCGCGGCTTCCAGGGCCCGGATCACCCGCTGCATCCGGCGATTCCGGAGACGGGCTATATCAAGTCACTGTTCTGTCGGGTGTTGCCGGTTTAGTTATCTCTTTTGTTATTGGCTAAAAACGGCCGGGCGTTGCCCGGCTGAAAATCGGCTTTTGGTTTGGTGCGTCTGGTGCGGAGGGGTTGCCCGGTACGGGACACGCGGTGAATACGTCCCTGTAGCTCGTCTGCGGCGTCCCTGCCGCAGACGGTCCCGCACCGGGCAACCCCGCCACACCTTGCGATGCCTTAGTGTGGCCGATTATCAAAATCTGGAAGTACGACAGAGTTTTGCTTTTGCTTTTGCTTTTGTGCGCGGGGTGTGCGGAGCTGATGAGGAGGTGTCGGGGTAGGCCTTGGCTGGACCGTCTGCGGCAGGGACGCCGCAGACGAGCTACAGGGATGTACTTGCTGCGTGTCCAGCCAAGGCCTACCCCGATGCCTCTCAGGCACCCATATATGCCCCAGTAAATATCAAGAGAAGATTTCAGTCATTAGCTCGCATCAACGCAAACTCATCACCTGCCAGCCTTTGGCTTCAGCATGGGCGCGGAGTTTGTTGTCAGGGTCGACGGCGACGGGGTGGTCGACCAGGGACAGCAGTGGCAGGTCGTTGATGGAATCGCTGTAGAACCAGCTGTTGTCCAGGGTTTGGCTGTTTTCCAGCATCCAGCGGTCGAGGCGGGTGACCTTGCCTTCGCGGAAGCAGGGGATGTCGGTGCTGTGCCCGGTATAGCGACCGTCGACCTTTTCGCACTCTGTGGCCAGCAGAATCTCAATGCCCAGGCGCTGGGCGATAGGGCCGGTGATAAAACGGTTGGTAGCGGTGATAATCATCAGAGTATCGCCGGCATCGCGGTGTTTCTGCATCAGCTGGCGCGCTGCCGGCAGCATGATGGGTTCGATCTTTTCGCGCATGAATTGAGCGTGCCAGGCATCCAATTGCTCTTGAGGGTGTTCGGCCAATAGCTGCAGGCAAAAGCTCAGATAGATCTGAATATCCAGGCGCCCGGCCAGATAATCCTCGAAGAAGGCATCATTTTTGGCCTTGTAAGTCACCGGGTCGACGATCTTCTGTTCAACGATGAATTCGCCCCATAGGTGATCACTGTCACCGCCAAGCAGGGTATTGTCGAGATCAAAAATCGCAAGGGCCACGGCAGACTCCATCAGTAAAGGGGAATAAATCACAGGTTGTTAAGCAGCGAGCATTATATGCAATTGCTGCGCCGCGCGTCTTTGTGGAACAATGCAGGCAGTATATTAAAGAAGGGTAGCGGTTGTGATCGATTCCGATGGTTTTCGTCCCAATGTAGGCATCATCCTGACCAATGGGTTGGGACAGGTGCTGTGGGCGCGCCGAATCGGTCAGGATGCCTGGCAGTTTCCGCAGGGCGGTATCCAGCGCAACGAAAGCCCGGAGCAAGCGCTCTTTCGTGAATTGCATGAAGAAGTCGGGCTGATGCCCGAGGATGTCGACATCCTTGCTTGCACACGAGGGTGGTTGCGTTACCGCTTGCCGCAACGCCTGGTCCGCAATAACTCGCAGCCAGTGTGCATCGGCCAGAAGCAGAAGTGGTTCTTGCTGCAATTGAAAACGCCTGACGAACAGGTGTGCATGACCCGCAGCCAGAAGCCGGAGTTTGATGGCTGGCGCTGGGTCAGTTACTGGTATCCGCTGGGGCAGGTGGTCGCCTTCAAGCGCGATGTTTACCGACGGGCCATGAAAGAACTGGCGCCTCGCCTGCCGCTGAACAGTCCCCGGAGCGGATGAATATGCTGAATACGCTGCGTCGTATCGTCCAGGAAGTGAATGTTGCCAGAGATCTGACAGCAGCCCTGGATATTATTGTGCAGCGTGTCAAAGAGGCCATGGGCACGGAAGTGTGCTCGGTCTATCTGTACAACCCCGATACCGCCCGTTATGTGTTGATGGCCACCGAAGGTCTCAACAAAGATGCTGTGGGCGTGGTCAGCCTGGCTTCGAATGAGGGTCTGATCGGTTATGTCGGCGCTCGTGAAGAGCCGGTTAACCTGGAAGATGCCGCCGTGCATCCACGTTTCCGCTACTTTGCCGAAACCGGCGAAGAACGTTTTGCTTCCTTCCTGGGTGTGCCCATCATTCACCATCGCCGGGTGATGGGCGTGTTGGTGGTGCAGCAGAAAGAGCGTCGGCAATTCGATGAAGGTGAAGAGTCCTTTCTGGTCACCATGAGTGCTCAATTGGCTGGCGTTATTGCGCATGCTGAAGCCACGGGCTCGATTGGCGGGTTGGGCTGGGGTGGCGAGGCGGTGCAGGATACCCGCTTTGATGCGGTGCCTGGAGCTCCGGGGTTTGCTATTGGTCAGGCGGTGGTTTTTCTGCCGCCTGCCGATCTTGGCGCGGTGCCGGACAAGACGGTCGCTGATATAGCCGCCGAGCTGGAGTTGTTCCAACACGCCATCAGTGCCGTTCGCGGAGATATGCAGGATCTGTCGAGAACCCTCTCGACCCAGCTGCGCCCTGAAGAGTTAGCGCTCTTCGATGTGTACCTGATGATGCTGGACGATGCCGCGCTGGGCAGTGAAGTGGTTGCCGTAATCAAAACGGGACAATGGGCGCAGGGCTCACTGCGCAAGGTCATCAGTGATCACGTCAACCGCTTTGAAATGATGGATGACCCCTATCTGCGTGAGCGTGCCTCAGATGTGAAAGATTTGGGTCGCCGAATTCTGGCTTATCTGCAGGAAGCCGGCCAGGAAGATCGTGTGTATCCGGATCACACCATCCTGGTCAGTGAAGAGATTTCCCCGGCCATGCTGGGTGAGGTGCCGAAAGAAAAGCTGGTGGGTCTGGTTTCTGTGTTGGGTTCCGGTAGCTCCCACGTTGCCATTCTGGCGCGCGCCATGGGCGTGCCGACGGTCATGGGGGCGGTGGACCTGCCCTATACCCGTATGGACGGCATGGAGCTGATCGTCGATGGTAGCCAGGGTGAGGTGTATTCCAACCCTTCGGCTGAGCTGCGTCGCCACTACATGGACCTGGTCCAGGAAGAAAAGGAACTGGTCCAGGGGCTGGAAAAGCTGCGCGAAGTGCCCTGCGTTACTGTCGATGGCCATCGGATGCCGCTGTGGGTGAATACCGGATTGTTTGCCGATGTTGCCCGCTCACTGGATCGCGGCGCAGAGGGTGTCGGCCTGTACCGGACGGAAGTACCCTTTATGGTGCAGGACCGCTTCCCCAGTGAGAAGGAACAGCAGGCGACCTATCGAGAGCAACTGGAAGCCTTCCATCCCTTACCGGTGACCATGCGTACCCTGGACATTGGCGGCGATAAGGCACTGACTTATTTCCCGATCAAGGAAGACAACCCCTTCCTTGGCTGGCGGGGGATCCGGGTAACCCTGGATCACCCGGAAATCTTTCTGGTCCAGGTGCGTGCCATGCTCAAGGCCAGCAAGGGCTTGAACAATCTGCGCATTATGCTGCCGATGATCAGCAGTGTGTATGAAGTGGAAGAGGCGTTGCACCTGATTCATCGCGCGCACAGTGAGGTCTGCGATGAAGGGTTCGATGTACCCATGCCGCCGGTAGGGGTCATGATCGAGGTGCCAGCGGCGGTCTATCAGGCCCGTGAGCTGGTGCAAATGGTCGACTTTCTTTCGGTGGGCACCAACGACCTGACCCAGTACCTGTTGGCTGTCGACCGTAACAACCCGCGGGTTGCTGACATTTATCACTCCTTGCACCCTGCAGTGCTGCAGGCTTTGATGAAAATTGCCACGGCCTGCCGCGATGCGGGCAAGCCCATGAGTGTCTGTGGCGAGATGGCGGGTGATCCAGCCGCGGCTGTACTCTTGATGGCGATGGGCTGTGATGTACTGTCCATGAACGCCACCAACCTGCCCAAGGTGAAATGGTTGCTGCGCCAGATTCGGCTCAGTGACGCCCGGGCGTTGCTCAATGAAGCGCTGGAAATCGACAACCCCTTCCTGGTGCAGAGCACATTGCATATGGCGCTGCGCAATATGGGTCTGGGCAAGGTGCTCAGTCAGACGCGCTGAAGCACCAGGCTTGCTCTGTCACTATATCCCCCGCCGGGCTGAACTGCCGCTCGCGAAAACTGATTTCACCCGCTGCCGTCAGGCGCAGCAAGGTGCTGGCGCGGGTGCCGTAGTCGGGGCTGACAATAAAGGCCGCCGACAGCATGCGCTCCCACTCCTGATTGATACCTGTTTCAGGTAATTGGTCATCCGGATACCGTTCGCGCCGGGCCAGTAATTCCAGCAGTTGGGCATCGTCAGCTGTCAGGCTGCTTTCCAGGTCCTGACAAAGGCGCCGGGTTTTGGGCCAGGGGCTGTTCAGGCTGGCATTGGACAGACCATGGATGCCCGGCGGTACCGGCAGCAGTTGACCGTCGCGGCTGTGTAGGTGCCAGAGTTCGTCGCGGTTGCCAACCAGTAGATTGAAGTCGGCATAGTCTTGCACTTCAGCCTGCAATTGCAGCAGATACTCATGCGGGCTGAGCTCACCGGTCAGGTAGCTATGAATCAGGTGGCCACGTGACTTGCCTTCACGCAATGCGCCGGGCGCGCGCACATTGGTCAGGGCGGCAAAGCGTCCGCTGCGGGTCACTCCAAGCCAACTGCCGCCGGCTTGCAGGTCTTTGCCAGCGAGCAGATCGGGTTGGTTTTCCTCGGTCCAGAATTGTGCTGGCCGGGTAGGGCGAGCGTGAAATTCGTCGCGGTTGCCAAGCAACAGCAAGGGCTGGTCATCGACCTGCCAGGCAAAGGCAATCAGGCACATAAGGGCTCCTTGGGTCTGGGGTCAGTCTAGCATTGCCTGGTCTTGGTACCGAGCGCCTGTGCCTGCTGAATAGCCGGGCATAAAAAAGGGCCAGACGATGCTGGCCCTGTTGAGTTGCTATTGCAGTGCAGGAGGAGTAGGTGTCGGTGGAGTTGGGTCAACTACTAGCAATGCTTCAGCGTTTGGAGTGTTGTCGTTAATGGCAATCACTGTATAAATTTCACCGCCTACAAGCGTGGTGCCACTTAAATCGATTGCAGGATCTGTAGTTGTGCCGGTAGCAAATACACCAATGTCATAGGTATCAGCAGGAACATCAAAATAAGGAGTGGCAGCAAAGAACTCAACGCCGCTAAGTTCCTGGAAGATCGCATCGTTAACACGAATATCGACGGCACCTACATCCGGCGCGGCATGAATAATCCGGACTTTTGCGCCTTCGCCGGGCACAAGATCATCGACAAGTGGTCGAAGGCTAAATGCATTGGTATTTGAGCTATCGATAAATTGAAGGAGACCTGTTGCAAGAATGCTGTAAGCCTCGCCAGCTTCTGCGGTTACAGCTAGTGTGGAAACTTCATCACCAGCCGCTTCAACACCAATCTCGTAATCGCCTGCCAACACCTCCAAATAGGGACTGACATCACGGAAAGCTACGTCACTCAGCACGATATCACCATTGACAGTGATATCCACATTGGGCGCATCAGGTGACAGGTGCATGGCACGAACCTGAGCACGCTGGTCTTCAAGCATTACAAAGGGCGGATTATCAAGCAGGGCGGTCACGGAGGCTGGGGCAAAGCCAGACTCACGATCCAGAGCCGCCAAGAAATAAGAAGGTCCACTTTCCAGGGTTACAAAGCCAGAATCATAAGCAATGGTGTCGCGGTCGCCGGCAGGCGTGATCCGCACACGATAATCACCGGCCGGTACTTCTTGATAGTCTGCGCTGTCAGCACCTGGGGCAAAATCAGCAATCAAGGGCTCCGCGCCGAGTTCATCAGTCGCATCGACGTAGACATCAACATTACCCACTGCGGGTGCTGCATGCAGTACAAAGGCGCGGGCAGTATCTGCAGGTGGCGTCTGGATGTCATCGGCAATCACCAGCAAGTCGAAGGATTCATCACCCAGCAACCCGTAGGCCACGATAGTGTAGTTCTCGCCTTCAATTGGAGTAACGTCAGTAGTAAAAACTGGTTCTGAGTCAGGTTCGGCACCCGCTGCACGTACATCAATGGTCAATGTTTCAGCTGGCACACTAGTAAAGCTAGTTGCTTCAAAAACTTCCAGGCCGGAAATAGCCAGGCCATCATTGATATAGATATCCACTGCGGGCGCATCAGCGGCAGCATGCAGTACACGCACATCAGCCGAAGGTCCGGAAGGTGGGACGAAGGTTGAGCTACTGCTGCCGCTACTGCCGAGGCAGCCACTCAAGACGATGGCCATGGCCACCAGAAGTAAAGTTAAGGCTTTCACTGTCAGTTCCTCTTGATCAGATTGTTCGCAAGGTTTGTAGTGCACGAAAGAAGTTAGACTTTTTTCTTGTACAGGGCACGCAAAAACCTATACAAAAGTTGCATGGAATGTTTCAGGATAATGCGCTAGCTCAAAAGAGGCGCTCTCAGGAGTGCAGGCAAACGCTGTCATAACAGGTAAACTTGCGCGTGACTTATTGTTGAGCGCTTGCTCGTTCGCTTGCCGAGGTGGCTGTGGAGTTTTTGCTGTATCTGATCCTGGGTGGTTTTGCCGGTACCTTAGCAGGCCTGTTTGGCGTTGGTGGTGGCATGATCATTGTGCCGGTGCTGATCTATAGCTTTACCTTGCAAGGCTTCGACGTCGGTGTGCTGACGCATATGGCGGTAGGGACGTCGCTGGCGACTATTGCTTTTACGTCGATCAATGCGATCCGCGCCCATCATCTCAAAGGTGCCGTGCGCTGGCCGCTATTTGTCTGGATGAGCTTGGGCATTGTATTCGGAACTGTGATCGGGGCCTTCACCGCAGCGTGGCTCAGTGGCCCCTTGTTGCAGAAAATTATTGGCGTCTTTGCTATTTGCCTGTCGATCCAGATGGCGTTCAAACTGCAACCCAAAGCTGTGCTGGATGTACCGGGCAAACCGGGTTTAACCGCTGCCGGTGGCGTGATTGGCTGGGCTTCGGCCATTTTCGGGATTGGTGGCGGCTCTCTTACGGTACCCTTTTTGGTTTGGCGCAGCGTGCCTATGCAGCAAGCGGTGGCGACCTCATCTGCCTGCGGCTTGCCGATCGCTGTAGCCGGCGCTATCAGCTTTATCTGGACCGGTTGGGCGGCGACGCCTCTGCCGGAGTGGAGTGTGGGTTATGTATACTTGCCGGCACTCGTCGGTATTGCAGCAACCAGCATGCTGTTCGCCGGCTTTGGGGCGCGTCTGGCCCACCGGCTGTCACAGGAACTGCTAAAGCGCCTGTTCGCGCTTTTGCTGTTCGGTGTCGGCATCAACTTCTTATTCTTTTAGGGACTGCGCATGAATTACCCCGCGATTGACCCGGTAGCGCTCAGCCTTGGGCCGATCCAGATTTACTGGTATGGCTTGATGTATCTGATCGGTATTGGTGGGGCCTGGTGGTTGGCCAGCCGTCGCTTGCATCGTCTGGACCCGGCCTGGAGCCAAGAAAAGCTGTCTGACCTGGTGTTTTGGGTAGCGCTAGGGGTGATCGCCGGGGGGCGGCTGGGCTATGTGCTGTTTTATGATCTGGCGGCCTATTTCAATGACCCCAGCCTGGTACTGCAGATCTGGCGCGGAGGTATGTCCTTCCATGGTGGCCTGATCGGCGTGCTGTTGGCGGTCTGGTGGTTTGCCCGGCGCAACGACAAGCCATTTTTTCAGTTGATGGACTTTGTTGCCCCGCTGGTGCCTATTGGATTGGGCGCCGGACGGATCGGCAACTTTATCAATGCCGAGCTTTGGGGGCGGGCCAGTGAGGTGCCCTGGGCCATGGTGTTTCCTACCGATCCACTCCAGCTCGCCCGGCACCCGTCACAGCTGTATCAGTTCGCGCTCGAAGGCGTGGCGTTGTTTGTTATTCTCTGGCTGTACTCAAGCAAGCCGCGTCCGATGATGGCGGTCAGTGGCCTGTTTGCCGTGTGCTATGGCATTTTCCGGTTTATCGTCGAGTTTGTTCGCGAGCCAGATGCACATATCGGCTACCTGGCCTTTGGCTGGGTCACCATGGGGCAGGTGCTTAGCTTGCCGATGATTCTGCTTGGCGCCATCATGATGGCGGTGGCCTACCAGCGTGAAGGACGTAAGCAATGAAACAGTATCTCGATCTGATGCGCCATGTGCGCGAGCATGGCACGTTCAAATCTGACCGCACGGGTACCGGTACCTGGAGCGTGTTCGGTTACCAGATGCGCTTTGACCTGGCGGCCGGCTTTCCGTTGGTGACCACCAAGAAGTGCCATTTGAAGTCCATCATTCACGAGCTGCTGTGGTTTTTGCAGGGTGACACCAATATCCGTTATTTGAAGGAAAATGGCGTGTCGATCTGGGATGACTGGGCTGACGAGAATGGTGACCTGGGGCCGGTATACGGCTACCAGTGGCGCAGCTGGCCGGCGCCCAATGGTGAGTCGATCGACCAGATCGGCAAGCTGATCGAGATGATCCGTAATAATCCGGATTCACGTCGCTTGATGGTCTCGGCCTGGAACCCGGCACTGGTCGATCAGATGGCCCTACCGCCCTGCCATGCCCTGTTCCAGTTCTACGTCGCTGACGGCAAGTTGAGCTGCCAGTTGTATCAGCGTTCGGCCGATATTTTCCTCGGTGTACCTTTCAATATCGCTAGCTATGCCTTGCTGACCCTGATGGTTGCGCAGGTGTGTGATTTGCAGCCGGGTGAGTTTATCTGGACCGGCGGGGATTGCCATCTGTATAGCAATCACCTGGAACAAGCTGACCTGCAGCTTACCCGTGATCCGCTACCCTTGCCGACCATGCGTTTGAACCCCGAGGTGTCGGATTTGTTTGCCTTTACCTTCGATGATTTCACCCTGGAAAATTATCAGGCGCATCCGCATATCAAGGCACCGGTGGCGGTATGAGTGAGAGCAAGCCGCGTCTGGCGATGATTGCTGCGCTTGGGCGCAACCGCGTGATCGGGCGGGATAATCAGTTACCTTGGCATTTGCCGGAAGACCTCAAGTATTTCCGCGCGCGTACCTGGGGCAAGCCTATCGTCATGGGGCGCAAGACCTTCGATTCGCTGGGCCGCCCGTTGCCGGGCAGAACCAATATCGTGCTTACCCGCCAGGCTGAGTTAAACCTGCCGGGCGCCGTTGTCGTGGCTTGCGTGGAAGAGGCATTACGTCGGGCCTATGCTCAAGCCGCGCTGGATGGTGTTGATGAGGTCATGATTATTGGCGGTGAAAACCTGTATACCCAGTTGCTACCGCAGGTTGATCGCCTTTATCTCACGCAGGTTGAGTTGGAGCCTGTAGGCGATGCCTGGTTTCCGCAGTGGGATGCGCGTCAGTGGCAACTTCAGGAAGCGGATAACAAACCGGCTGGTGCCGACTATCCTGCCCATAGCTACCAGGTTTGGGACAGGCGCGCCGACGATTGAAGTAACACCTGCTCCAGTGGCCGAGGCTGGCCGATCCAGAAACCCTGCAGGAAATCACCGCCACAGTCAGATACCTGGCGAGCGCTGTCGGCATTTTCGATATATGACGCGATGATGCGCTTATCCATGCTGCGCGACAGGCTAATCAGGTTGCGTACGTAATCGCCACTGGCGCTGTCTTCTTCAGCGTAACGGCCATCCAGCTTGACGCCTTGAATTGGCAGTCGCGACAGATAGCCAAAGGCGCCGTACTCTTCACCAAAGCGGTCCAGCCAGATAGAGACGCCCAAAGCACTGAGCGCATGGCAGAGTTTGCTGGCCTGGTCGCTGTGGCGCAGTAGGGTGGATTCGCGCAATTCGATTTGCAGCAGGTGCGCTGGAACCTTGCTTTTTGCCAGCAACTGCTGCAATTGATCGGCAAAGCGCGGTTGTTTGAGTTCACGGTCACTGATGTTGATTGCGAGGCGGCAATTGATGCCGGCTGCCTGCCATTGGCTGAGGGCATTCAGTGCTTGGCTGATGACCCAATGACCCATTGGCAAAATCAACCCGCTATGCTCGGCCAGTTGCAGAAAGTCGTCAGGCGTTAACAGGCCCAGCCGAGGATGCTGCCAGCGCAACAGGGCTTCCCAGGCTACGGTATCGCCATTCAGGGTGTCCACGATGGGTTGATAGTGCAGACGGAACTCGCCCTCCAATAGACCCGTGCGTAGGCCTTGCTCGATATCGAGGTTCTCCCGCGTGTGGTTGTCATCCTGCGGGGAGTAGAAGCTGTAGCCATTCCGACCGCCGGCCTTGGCGCGATAGAGTGCCTGGTCAGCATGCTGCAGCAGTTCGGTCGCTGTTTGTCCGTGTGCCGGGTGTGTGGCGATGCCAACGCTGGCGGAAATCAGCAGGTGATGACTGTTCAGGGTGATGGGTTCGCTCAGCGTGTGAATGATCTTGCTGGCGATCAGGGCGGCATCATTGGGGTCGTGCAAGTCACTCAGCAGGGCGACGAATTCGTCGCCGCCAACGCGGGCAATCAGGTCATTCTGACGCATGGTACGCCGCAGTCGATTGGCAATCACGGCCAGTAGCAGGTCGCCCAGACCGTGACCAAAGCTGTCATTGATTTGCTTGAAGTAGTCGAGGTCGATATACAGCAGGGCAAAACTGGTATGGCTGCGGGCGCTGTGCAACAGCATGCGGTCCAGTTCTTCTTCCAGGCGCGCACGGTTGGCCAGCCCGGTCAACGGGTCCTGGCGCGCTTCCAGGGCCAACTGGTCGCCGCGCAAACGGCGGCAACGGCCATGCACCAGTGCCCGCGTCAGGCTGCTGGGGCAAATCTCGCTGCGTGGCAAGACATCATCAGCGCCGGCTTCAATCGCCAGGGCGTCGTCGCCATGACTCTGTTCGTCGCTGACCACCAGACACAGGGTGTCGCTTATTCCGCGACGAATGCCACGTATCAGGTCCATATCAGCGGGTAGCAGGCAGGCGTCGAAGCTTTCTGTGGTCAGGCGCTTGAGGGCTTCGCTGCGACGGGTGCACAGGTCAATGGCAAAGTCTGCGGGCACGCCAGCAGGCAGACAGGTCGCCAGCAACTGTTGTCGCTTGACTGGGTCTGGCTCAACCAGCAAAAGTTTGGGGCAGCCACTATCCATATGAGGCACCGCTGCGAGCAGGGTAAGAGAATAAGGCTGTATCTTAACGTGGATGGACTGGGGGTAGGGTCGGCATGATGGCCAATGGCTGGTTATTTCCGACGAATGGCACATTGCCTTATTGATGTCGGCGGAAAAATATTCTAAGCGCAGTGTGTGAGGCTTTGCAGGCGGAATATTGACGGGGCTAAAGCCCCGCCCTTATTCAAGTGCGGCTTAGTCGTCCAGCATCGCGAGGTTACGCACGGCACCTTTATCCGCACTGGTTGCCAGCAGGGCATAAGCCTTTAGCGCGCCAGATACCTTGCGTGGACGGACTTCGACCGGCTTCCAGCCCTGCTTGTCCTGCTCGATCCGGCGCTGGGCCAGTTCCTCACCACTGACCAGCAGGTTGATGCTGCGATTGGGAATATCGATCAGCACCTTGTCGCCATTGCGGACCAGCCCGATGGCGCCACCTGCCGCCGCTTCGGGCGAAGCGTGGCCGATGGACAGGCCGGAGGTACCACCGGAGAAACGACCGTCGGTGAGCAGCGCGCAGTCTTTGCCCAGGCCCTTGGATTTCAGGTAGCTGGTAGGGTAAAGCATTTCCTGCATGCCTGGCCCGCCTTTAGGGCCTTCATAGCGGATGATGACGATATCGCCGGGTTTGACCTCATCAGCCAGAATGCCTTTGACCGCGCTGTCCTGACTTTCAAAAATCTTTGCCCGGCCTTCGAAGACGTGAATCGACTCATCGACGCCGGCAGTTTTTACCACACAGCCATCCTCGGCAATGTTGCCATAAAGCACCGCCAGACCGCCTTCCTGCGAGTAGGCATGCTCGACACTGCGGATGCAGCCATTTTCGCGGTCGTCATCCAGGCTGTCCCAGCGTGTGCTTTGGCTGAAGGCAACCTGGCTGGGAATGCCGGCCGGTCCGGCCTTGAAGAAGGTATGTACGGCTTCGTCCGTGGTCTGGGTGATATCCCACTGGGCGATGGCTTCTTCCATGCTGGCGCTGTGCACCGTAGGTACATCGATATGTAGCAGGCCACCACGGGCCAGGGAGCCGAGGATGCTGAAGACACCGCCGGCGCGGTGCACGTCTTCCATATGGTATTTCTGGATATTCGGCGCCACCTTGCACAGCTGCGGCACCTGGCGCGAGAGGCGATCGATATCCCGCAGATCGAATGCCAGCTCGGCTTCCTGTGCAGCCGCCAACAGGTGCAGGATGGTGTTGGTTGAACCGCCCATGGCGATATCCAGCGTCATGGCATTTTCGAACGCCTTGAAGCTGGCGATATTGCGCGGCAGCACCTGCTCGTTGCCTTTGCCGTAGTACTCGTTGCACAGGTCAACAATGGTGCGCCCGGCACGCAGGAATAGTTGTTCACGGTCGCTGTGGGTGGCCAGGGTCGAACCGTTGCCGGGCAGTGACAGGCCTAGGGCTTCGGTCAGGCAGTTCATCGAATTGGCGGTAAACATGCCGGAGCAGCTGCCGCAAGTCGGGCAGGCGCTGCGCTCGTATTCGGCGACGGTTTCATCGGACACGCTGTCATCCGCGGCCACCACCATGGCATCGACCAGATCCAGGCCGTGGCTGGCCAGCTTGGTTTTGCCGGCTTCCATCGGCCCGCCGGAGACAAAGATAACCGGGATGTTCAGGCGTAGGGCGGCCATCAGCATGCCGGGGGTGATCTTGTCGCAGTTGGAGATGCAGACGATGGCATCGGCACAATGGGCGTTGACCATGTACTCGACCGAGTCGGCAATGATCTCGCGGCTAGGCAGCGAATACAGCATGCCATCATGACCCATGGCGATACCGTCATCCACTGCGATGGTGTTGAATTCCTTGGCTACGCCGCCTGCTCGCTCGATTTCGCGCGCTACCAGTTGGCCCAGGTCTTTCAGGTGCACGTGACCGGGCACAAACTGGGTAAAGGAGTTGGCGATGGCAATGATCGGCTTCTGGAAATCCTCGTCCTTCATGCCGGTGGCGCGCCATAGTGCGCGGGCGCCCGCCATATTGCGGCCAAAGGTGGAGGTTTTCGAGCGGTAATCAGGCATGGCGGTGATCTCATGTGCGTTGCATTAGCCCGACATCATAACAAGTTGCCGCAGCTATCGCAGCCTGGCGGTGTGGGGAAAATCAGTCGTTTGATGTGCTGTGGGCAGCCTGAACTGCAAAGTTGCTATCAGGCCATGTGATGCTTATTAGGGTCACTTATTTCCGTTATGCTGACGCCCGCCAGCATCGGTCAAGCCGGTGAGCCCTCACCCAGTCAAAGGAAAATGCCCCATGAGTGAAGCCCAAGTAGTCACTGAACGGCCAGCTCACCCGACTTTTCGTGAGGCCTTCTGGTATTGGCTCAAACTGGGCTTTATCAGCTTTGGCGGGCCGGCGGGGCAGATTTCCATCATGCATCAGGAGCTGGTCGAGAAACGGCGCTGGATTTCCGAGCGGCGTTTTCTGCATGCGCTGAACTTCTGCATGCTGCTGCCCGGGCCGGAGGCCCAGCAACTAGCGATTTACCTGGGTTGGCTGTTGCATCGCACCTGGGGCGGCATTGTTGCTGGGGTGCTCTTCGTGCTGCCTTCGCTGTTTATTCTGGCGGGCCTGACCTGGGTCTATCTGGCCCACGGGGATCTGACTCTGGTGCAAGGGGTGTTTGCCGGCATCAAGCCGGCAGTGGTGGCCATAGTACTTTTTGCCGCCTGGCGGATCGGTACGCGGGCACTGAAAAACAAGGTGATGTGGAGCCTGGCCGTGGCCGCCTTTGTGGCCATCTTTGTGTTCCGAGTGCCTTTCCCTTTTATTGTTATCGGTGCCGCGTTGATCGGTATGCTGGGCGGTAAATGGTTGCCGGAAAAGTTTCAGTTGGGCGGTGGCCATGGCGTGGCTGACAAGCATTACGGTGCTGCCGTCATTGATGATGATACGCCCCCTTTAGCGCATACCCGGCACAGCAACGTGCATCTGTTCAAGCTGGTAGCCGTAGCGCTCGCGCTCTGGACGCTGGTGATTCTGTCGCTGCCGGCGGGCACCCTGACCGAGATGGCGGTTTTCTTTTCCAAGGCTGCGCTGGTGACCTTTGGCGGTGCTTATGCGGTATTGCCCTATGTCTATCAGGGCGGGGTGGAAACCTATGGCTGGTTGACCGGCGCACAGATGGTCACTGGGCTGGCGCTGGGTGAAAGTACGCCGGGGCCGCTGATCATGGTGGTGGCTTTTGTCGGTTATGTAGGGGGCTGGACGCATGCCATCTTTGGTACTGAGCATCTGTTCCTGGCCGGTTTTGTCGCCGCCAGCGTGGCGACCTTCTTCACCTTTCTGCCGTCCTTTGTGTTCATTTTGGCCGGCGGCCCCTTGGTTGAATCCACTCATGGTGATCTCAAGTTCACCGCGCCGCTGTCAGCCATTACTGCGGCTGTGGTCGGGGTGATTCTGAACCTGGCACTGTTTTTCGGCTGGCATGTGCTCTGGCCGCAAGCCAGTGCGGCACAACCCTTTGCCGGTGGTTTTGAGTGGTTTGCTGCAGTGCTTGCGCTAGCTGCTTTTATCGCGCTCTGGCGCTTCAATATCAGCATCCTGAAGGTATTGGGTGCCTGTGCGGTGGTGGGGTTGCTGCATAGCTATCTGATGCCGGCCTAGGCTTTTGTAGCCCCACGGGCTTATCAGGGCTGCCGCGATAGCCGCCCGAATCTTGACCAGATCAAGGCCCGCCGACCAGCCAGTCCATACGCCAGTTGGCTCCGGGTGCCTGGGCCAAGTGTTCGCTCAGCCAGGGCAGCAGATTATCCAGCTCCTCCCATAGCGGCCAGGGCGGGTTGACCAGCATCAGCCCCGAACCGTTCAGCCCGAGGGTGGTGTCTGCCGGGCGTACGTTGAGTTCAACCCGAAGCGCTTTTGGCCAGTCGCGCGCAGCAACCTGTTGATAAAAGCCTTTCAGGGCGCGGGTATCCTTGATCGGGTACCAGAGGGCAACCACCGTCTGGCGCATGCGCTGCAGGCCGGTATCAATGGCCTGCAGGCAACGTTCCAGATCATCGCCACGTTCAAAGGGCGGATCGAGCAGCCAGAGGGCGCGCTTTTCCGTGACCGGCAGAAAGGCTTTGCCCAGCTCGTAGCCGTCGCGCTGGTGGACGGCAATGGCATCCTGGCCGGCAAAGTGTGCCTTGAGCACGTCAGCGTCTTCTGGATGCAGTTCGCTGAGGATCATGCGGTCCTGTTCGCGCAGGGCGTCGGCCATCAGCTGGGGTGAACCTGGGTACAGGCGTAGCTGGCCATCCGGATTGTGTCGGGCAATGGCTGCGCGATAGTCCGCCAGCAGAGCAGGCAAGTCGGCGTGCTGCCACAAACGGCCAATACCTTCGCTGTACTCACCAGTCTTGTTTGCTTGCTCGCCGGCCAGATCGTACAGGGCGGTACCCGCGTGACTATCCAGATAGCAGAGCGGTGTTTCCTTGCGCTGCATCAGTTGCAGCATGCGCAGCAAAATAGCGTGCTTGAAAACATCGGCATGGTTGCCGGCGTGGTAACTGTGGCGATAATTCATGGGGGACTCCGGTGGCCGGCCGGCATTCTAGCAGGCTGGCGCGTACACGGCAGCCGCTGTCTGCGGTTCACTTTTGCTGACTATTGGGCGTTACCCGCAGCACTTCCTCGATCGTGGTCAGTCCGGCTGCAACTTTTTGCGCGCCTGATAGCCGCAGGCTGTGCATGCCCTCTTTATAAGCCTGGCGGCGCAGAGCGCTGAAATCTGTGTCGGCTCGAATCATTTCCCGTAAGCCGTCGCTCATGGGCATCAGCTCATACACACCGGCTCGGCCACGATAACCGGTATCGCGGCATTCATTACAGCCGACCGGTTGCTGTGCCTGGCTGGGTAAGGGCGCATTCCACGGTCGCACCAGATCGCCCCAGGCCTCTTCATCGATTGTTGCCGGGGCTTTGCAATGCGGGCATAGGGTGCGCACCAGACGTTGGGCCATCACACCGAGCACGGTGGCGCGAATCAGGTAGGCCGGCACACCGAGTTCCAGCAGGCGGCTGATCGCAGTCGGCGCATCGTTGGTATGCAGGGTGGACAGCACCAGGTGGCCGGTCAGGGCGGCCTGGATGGCCATTTCAGCGGTCTCCAGGTCACGAATCTCGCCGATCATGATGATGTCTGGGTCCTGGCGCATCAGGGCGCGCACGCCGCTGGCGAAATCCAGTTCGATATTGTGCCGCACCTGCATCTGGTTGAAGCTGTCCTCGACCATTTCGATCGGGTCTTCGATGGTGCAGACGTTGACTTCGGGCGTGGCCAGCTGCTTGAGCGTGGTGTACAGGGTGGTGGTTTTGCCCGAGCCGGTGGGCCCCGTCACCAGCACAATGCCATTGGGCTGCTGCACCATGTTCTGCCAGCGGCGTTGATCCTCGCTGGAAAAGCCCAGTTGATCAAAGCTGCGCAAGAGCACGTCGGGATCAAAAATCCGCATGACCATCTTCTCGCCAAAGGCGGTCGGCAAAGTCGACAAGCGCAGTTCGATCTCGCTGCCCTGAGGCGACTTGGTCTTGATGCGGCCATCTTGCGGTTTGCGTTTTTCCGCCACGTTCATGCGGCCAAGGCTTTTCAGCCGGCTGACAATGGCGACGGCCACTTGCAGCGGGAATTGGTAAACGGTGTGCAGCACGCCGTCGATACGCAGGCGCACGTTACCGCTGTCACGCCGTGGCTCGATATGAATATCACTCGCGCGTTGCTCAAAGGCGTACTGGAACAACCAGTCAACGATGTTGACCACGTGGGCGTCATTGGCATCGGGTTCCTGGCTCATGTTGCCGAGATTGAGCAGTTGCTCGAAGTTGGCGATGCTGCTGTTGCCTTGCGGCCCGCCAGCAGTCGCCCCGCGAACCGAGCGTGCAAGGCGGTAGAACTCGATGGTGTAACGCTGGATGTCTGCGGGGTTGGCGACCACGCGCTGGATATCGCGTTTCAGCACATGGGTCAGGTTGACTTCCCAGCTGTTGATAAAGGGCTGCGCGCTGGCTACAACGACGTGGCCTTCGGTCAGTTCCAGGGCCAGGATCTTGTGCCGCTGGGCAAAGGCAAAGGACATCAGCGGGGTAACGGTAGCGACGTCGATCTTCAGCGGGTCAATCCGGTAATAGGGTTGGTTGGCTTCTTGCGCCAGCCAGCGGCTCAGGGTTTCCAGGTCAAGCAGTTTACCCGGGCGGCTAAGGTCGGCAGGCGCCTGGCTGGCAATAAACTCCAAGGGGTGCAGGCGGGCAGTATCACCGGTAGCTGAGCGTCGCAGGGTGCTGAGATGCTCGGCACTGTCCAGCGACATACGGTCCTGGGCCACCAGGACCTTGAGAATATCCGCCAGGTCCAGCGGCCAGTCTTGTCCGGGAATAGCCAGGTCTGCCAGTGAGTTCATTGCCGCTCCTTGATCGAATTAAGCCGGGGTCGCGCGCGTCCTTGTGCGTGTGGCACTGCGTCAGCCGTTGAGTTCCCGCCAGGCGGGCAGGCGGCGAATGCGCAACCCTTGTTTACGCAGAGTAACAAGCAGGGCGTCACGTTGCGAGGCATCCACCTGTGCGGTCTGCTGCAGCAATTCCTGCAGCTTGCTCAGTTCGCCGAACAGACGATCGGCTTCAGGAACCTTGAGCTGACGACGGAACTGGTTGAGCAGAAAGTGCAGGCGTTGCAGGCGTGGTAACTGATCGCACCACTCGCTGACACGATCGTCGTCATCGTTATTGTGTGGTACACGCAGAGCCTGAATTTCCTTACTCACCGCAGCCAATAACCAGTGCTCGAGGGTGAGCGCCGCAACCCGTTCACCCCGTGGTGGGCGGTTTGTCGTCCAGCGGCGTTGCTGTAGCCAGAGCGCGAGGCCGATAAAGAGTTGCCCCCAGGCCAATTCATTGCTGAGTCGGGCAAAAATGTCGGAGGCGTCGGTCCGTGCAGCCTGGCCTTGGGCGTCGTCGGCCCAGCCAGCCAGGTACAGCGGGTGCAGGTAGTTCAGCAGGTCATCCAGCGCGGCGACAAAGTCTTTCCCGGCACTGCGCGGCAAGGCCAGGTCAAACACACCAAAGTAAGCGCGCAGGTGATGCAGTTGCACCACCAGTTCACGAAAATGCCGCCACTGACCACTAAAGCGGAATTGCTCGGCCAGGCGTTGGCTATGCCCCAGCAAGGTCCAGCCGGTCAGGGCTATCACCTCATCCACGGTTACGTCGGCGGACCATTCGGGATAGCTGGGGCGCAGCTGGTAGCTGTTGGCATCCAGCAGCCGGTAGCCGCGCTCGGCCTTGCTGATGTCGCAGGGCATGAGCGGGAGGTCTTTGGCCAGCTCTGCTGCCAGTTCCAGCAGGGCGGCACTGTTGCCTTCACGCATTTCCAGTTCGAGCTCGCTGATCGGCTCTTCACCGTTGGCAGTTATTACTGCGCCTTGGTCCAGCGCCATATCGACCACAACCGATTCGCCGTCACGCTGCCAGGTCAGTAGGCAGTGTTGGCGCTCGAAGTCGGTGGTAAACAAGGGGGCCAGGCTGTTGCGGTCGCAGTCGGCCAGCGCCTCGGGCCAGTGCTCGCCCTGTAATACACTGGTGTCGAGGACCATCTGGTCCAGATACCAGTCCCATTCGTTGCGCTCGGACAGCCCGGCGACACTATTACCCCGGGTTTTCAATGTCTGGATAATCTGCTCGCCGTCGCGCCGCAGACGCAAGGCAACCTTGGCCGCAGCCAGTGACTGTTCCGGGGTATCGAAATACTGGTTGATCAGCGGTTTGCTTTGCCAGGCTGTTTGCTGGCGCTCCAGGACCAGCGGGTGTTGACGTAGAGCGGCCAGGGTATCAGCACTGATGCGCAGTTTGATTTCGGTTTCCTTGAACATAAGCCTCACAAGCAAGCGGTTGCAGCAAAATGGATATCATTGAGTTTACCGGAGTCGCCAGGGCACTGGGCGGATTCTTTACGGCATATGGCCTGACGGCTGACGTATTCAGCCGGAGCGCGTAAGCTGGATTGATTCATTGTTAGCGGAGTGTTGCCATGGCTGTGCCCAACCTGAAAACCCAGTTTGCCGAGCTGCTGCAAAGCCAGTCGATCAGTTGCACCCAGCCTGACTGGGACCAGTCCAATCTGGGGGTGGTCCACCTGTTGGCAGACTGGTTGGGTGATTTGGGTTTTGCCTGCGATATCCAACCGATTGCGGATCACCCCGGCAAGGCCAATCTGGTTGCTACCTACGGCAGTGGCCCGGGTGGTCTGGTCATGGCCGGGCATACGGATACGGTGCCCTGCAACCCGGAGCGCTGGCAGTACGATCCGTTTCAACTGACCGAGGCCGATGGCCGTTGGTACGGGTTGGGCAGTTGTGACATGAAGGGCTTTTTCCCGCTGATTATCGAGGCGGTAAAAGGCTATCTGGATCAGCCGTTCAAGCAACCCTTGATCATTCTTGCGACGGCGGATGAGGAAAGCACCATGAGTGGTGCCCGGGCGCTGGTCGCCAGCGGCCAGCCGAAGGCGCGCCATGCGGTGATCGGTGAGCCGACGGGGTTGAAGCCGATCCGGGTGCACAAGGGCATCATGATGGAGCGGGTGGATATCGTCGGGCAGGCGGGGCATTCGTCGGACCCGAGCCTGGGCCGCAATGCGCTGGAGGCGATGCATTTTGTCATTGCTGATCTGATGAGCCTGCGCGGTGACTGGCAGAAGCGCTGGAACAATCCGCTGTTCGGGGTGCCAACGCCGACGCTGAATCTGGGCTGTATTCATGGCGGCGATAACCCTAATCGGATTTGTGCCAAGTGTGCGCTGGAGTTTGATATTCGTCCGTTGCCGGGGATGGATCCGGATATGCTGCGCGCGGATATCCGTCAGCGGCTGGCGCTGATTGCTGAGGAGCGGTCGGTGGATATCAAGCTGACGCCGCTGTTCCCGGGTGTGCCGCCGCTGGATACGGCCGCTGATGCGCCCTTGGTGGCGGCCTGTGAGCGGCTGACTGGGCACAGTGCAGGTAGTGTGGCTTTTGCCACCGAGGGGCCTTACCTGAATCAGATCGGTATGCAGACGCTGATTTTGGGCCCGGGCGATATCGACCAGGCGCACCAGCCGGATGAGTTTCTGGAAATGGACCGGATTCAGCCGACGGTGGATATTTTGCGGGGTCTGATTCGGGAGTTTTGTTTGCGGTAGTTGGTGCGCGTTAAACCGACTTAAGGTGCCGGCACGATTGGCGCTGACCGGTTCTAGACACGCCGTAAACCCGTCCCTGGGGGCTCGTAGATGCCCACAGAAAATTGCTCCTGCATTTTCTGTGCTTCCGCCATCCCTGGCGGTCGCATGGCATCTAACGGTCTAGAACCGGTCAGCGCCAACCGTGCTTGCAAGTATTTGAGTAGTTAGTCAGCGCCGCTAAGAAAAACGCTAATTCGATGCCAGGCTACACGAGGGGCGTTGCCAGTTACCTATACCAGACCGTCGATGCACAGCGACCGCCATGGACGGCGGAAGCGCAGAAAATGCAGGAGCATTTTTCTGTGAGTGCATCGACGAGCCCCAGGGACGGCTCGTAGCGTGTCTGGGATAGGTGGCTGGCAATGCCCCTCAACACCAATCCCGATTATTCAGGGTTTCCGGGCGCAAACCTCAAGCATTGGTTACCTGAACGGTGGCTCATCAAAACTGCGCAATTTACGTGAATGGAGGGCATTGAGTTGCCCGCGCAGCAGGTCGAGGGCGGCGATGCCGATGTGCAGGTGTTGGGTTACGGCACGCTGGTAGAAAGCGCCAGCGGCGCCGGGTAGTTTTATTTCGCTGTGCAGGGGTTTGTCCGAGACGCAGAGCAGGGTGCCGTAGGGTACGCGGAAGCGGTAGCCCTGGGCGGCGATGGTGCCGCTTTCCATATCCACGGCAATGGCGCGGGCCTGGTTGATCAACGGGCGTTCCTGCGCCCAGCGCAGTTCCCAGTTGCGGTCGTCGTAAGTCAGCACGGTGCCGGTGCGCAGGCGGCGCTTGAGTTCGTCGCCGTGCTCGCCGGTTACCTCCGCAGCGGCGGCTTGCAGGGCCTGCTGCACCTCGGCCAGTGCCGGCAAGGGAATATGCGGTGGCAGCACCCGGTCAAGAATACCGTCGCGGCGCATATAGGCGTGGGCCAATACGTAGTCACCGATGGTTTGGGATTGGCGTAGGCCGCCGCAGTGGCCAATCATTAGCCAGCAGTGCGGGCGCAGCACAGCGAGGTGGTCGGTGATGTTCTTGGCGTTCGAGGGGCCGACGCCGATATTCACCAGGGTTATGCCGTCGCCATCGCTGGCCAGCAGGTGATAGGCCGGCATCTGGAAGCGGTGCCAGGCGATGCTGTCGACTACCGCCTGCATATCGTCTTCGGCCATGCCGCGTTCAATGATCACGTTGCCGGGTAACACCAGGCGTTCAAAGCGTGATTCGCTGAGCAGCATATCCATGCTGTAGCGGATGAACTGGTCAACATAGCGGTGATAGTTGGTCAGCAGTATCCAGGGCTGTACGTGTTGCCAGTCGCTGCCGGTGTAGTGCACCAGCCGGCGTAGCGAGAAGTCGACCCGCGGTGCGTCGAACAGCGCCAAGGGCAGGGTGTCGAGGCCTTCCCAGCTTTGCTGGCCATCAGCCGCGCGGTCGGTGATGGCTGCCAGGTCGGTGCCGGCAAAGACCCGTGACAGCTCGCCAGCCGTAATGCCGGAACGGGCCAGTTCATCGTGCGGCAACACATAGGGATAGGGGATGGGTTGGTCGCTCAGACCGACATTGAGTTCAATGCTGAAGTCGCGCAGCAGCGGTTCGAGCTGGTCAATCAAATAGGTGCGAAAGGCTTGCGGGTGGGTCACCGTCAAGCTGTAGGTGCCGGGGACCTGTACGCGAGCGTAGGCGCGCACGGTACTGGGAGCTTCGCCTTGGGCCTGGTAGCTCAGGCGCAGTTCAGGGTAGCAGAATTGGCGTAATTGGTCGGCGCTGGGCAGGCTACGCTGGCTCAGGTAATCGTGCAGGGCTTGCTCCAGTGTTTCCGTGGCAAACAGGTAGAGCTCGGCCAGCCGATCGACTGCGTCGCTGGCACTGGTAACGGGTTGAAAGTCGAGATTGGGTGTCGGCATGCATGACTCTCTTGGGTCTTGATTAGTGATTACCCGATACTAGCAGCTAGCGCGGGCTTGCTGCGCAGGGGGAAAACTCCCTACACTGCGTTTTTGCCCGGAACGCAGCGAATGCCTGATTACGTCAACTGGTTTCGTCACTCGACGCCCTACATCAACACCCATCGGGATTGTACCTTTGTGGTGTTGTTGCCGGGTGAAGCCATGGCGCACCCGAATTTTACCAATATCATCCATGACATCATGCTGCTCAACAGCCTGGGCGTGCGGCTGGTGCTGGTGCACGGGTCACGTCCGCAGATTGAGGAGCGTTTGCGTCTGCGTGGCCTGCCGTCGCGGTACCATCAGGATTTGCGGGTTACTGATATGGATACGCTGGCGGCGGTCATGGAGGCGGTGGGCAGCCTGCGCATCAGTATTGAGGCCCAATTGTGCACGGCACCTTCCGGGCAACGCTCGCGCTTGCGCGTGGTCAGCGGCAATCTGGTCACCGCCAAACCGATTGGCGTCGTCGATGGGGTGGACTATCACCATACCGGTGAGGTGCGGCGGATTGATCGCAAGGCGATCAGTCAGCATCTGGATGAGCAGGCGATTGTACTCTTGTCATCGCTGGGGTATTCGCCAACCGGTGAGGTGTTCAACCTGGCCTGTGAAGATGTGGCGACCAGTGCGGCGGTGGCGCTGGGGGCTGACAAACTGATTCTGCTGGGCCCTGATGCGGGCATTATCGACAGCGATGGCAACCTGTTGCGTGAGCTGCGCACTGCCCAGGCAGCCCCCTTGCAGGAGCAGTTGGGCCATAGCCTTGCCGGCAGCTTGCTACAGGCGGCCTGCAAAGCCTGCGTCAATGGTGTGCGGCGCAGCCATATCGTCAGCTTTGCCGAAGATGGCGCCATTCTGACGGAGCTGTTTACCCGTGATGGTGGCGGTACCCTGGTCAGCCAGGAAGCCTTCGAGATTATTCGCCCGGCAACCATTGATGATGTCGCCGGTTTGGTCGAGTTGCTACGGCCGTTGGAAGAGGCGGGCATTCTGGTGCGCCGCTCGCGTGAAATGCTGGAAACGGAAATTGGCCAGTTCACTCTGGTTGAGCGCGATGGGGCACTCATTGGCTGCGCTGCGCTTTATCCGCTGGAAGGTTCGACGGCGGGTGAGCTGGCTTGCGTGGCGATTGATCCGGCTTATCGGCATGGGCAGCGGGGTGATCAGCTGCTGACGCACATTGAGCGCCAGTGCAAGCAACTCGGTCTGGAGACCTTGTTCGTACTCACTACGCGAACTGCTCATTGGTTCCGCGAGCGCGGCTTTGTGCCTAGCAGTGTGGAGCGGTTACCCGCCAAACGCGCCTCGCTATACAATTATCAGCGTAACTCCAAAGTCTTTGAAAAGGCCCTGTAACGGGCCTTTTACGCCTTCTTGTTGACCCTGCGGTCACTACTTATACCTTGGTCGAATAACACCATAGCTGGTGATTCTTTATGTTTTGCTGAATATTTCATTTATATTACCGCCCTGTCCCCCAGACCGGGATATAACAATGATGATTCAGGAGCACACCCGATGAAACAATCCACCTTGGCCAGCGCTGTAGCTGCTGCTGTGCTGGCAACCAGCCTGTCCACTCAGGCGCAGGTCAGCAACGGCTTTATCAGCGACAGCTCGCTGAATCTGGGCCTGCGCAATTTTTACCTGAACCAGGATCAACGCAGTGGTAATCCGGGCTTTTCCCGTCAGGAAGAGTGGGGGCAAGGCTTTGTGTTGCAGTTCCAGTCCGGCTGGGTGGATACCGGGGCGGTGAAGTTGGGTGTAGATGCCTTGGGGCAATATGGTGTGCGTCTGGATGGCGGCGGCACTGCCGGCAAACCGGGTATTACCCGCAGCCCAGGTCAGCTCTTTCCGCTGGACAGTGATGGTAGTGCCGTCAGCGAGTTTGGTCGGGTCGATCTGATCGGCAAGTTACAGGTCGCTGAGACGCGAGTTGATCTGGGCATGCTGCGCCCGCGTCTGCCCGTTCTGACGATCAACGATGGTCGTCTACTGCCGCAAACCTTCCGTGGCGGTCAGCTGGTGTCGCGTGACATCGAGGGTCTGACCCTGCAGGCGGGCCAGATCGAACGTGTCAGTGCGCGTGCATCGACCAATTACGAAAACATGGGCATCGCTGGCGCCAGTGCCGCAGCGCGGGTCAATCAGTTCCGTTTTGCCGGTGGTGACTATCAGGTCAATGAAAACCTGACGACCAGTTACTACTTTGGCCAGTTGCAGGACTTCTATCGCCAGCACTTTCTCGGCGCGCAGCACCGCACCGCCTTGGGTGCCGGAAGCCTGAGCACGGATCTGCGCTTCTTTGATAGCAATGCTTACGGTGCCAACCGCAGCGAAACGGCCGGTTATGGTGCCAAGGTGGACAATCGCGCCATCAGCGCGATGTTCACTTACAGTCAGGCCGGGCACAGTTTTGGGTTGGGCCGCCAGCACCTCAGCGGCAAGACTGCCTTTCCGTTCATTAACAATGGCGACGGGGCTACGGCCTACCTGATCACCGACTCGCAAATCGGTAAGTTTCTGCGCGCTGAGCAGCGTACTTGGGTGGCTGAATACGGCTACAACTTTGCCGAAGTGGGTATCCCGGGTCTGCGTGCCAGCGGTAAATACCTGCGCGGTGACAATGTGCGCGGTCAGCCATCAGGGCAGGACAAGGAATGGGAGCGGGATCTGCGGGTTGATTACACAGTGCAGCAAGGTGTCATGAAAAACCTGGGCTTCTCTCTACGCCATGCCAGTCTGCGCAGCAGTGTGCCGAGCCAGCGGGATGTTGATGAAACGCGCGTTTATGTGACGTACAGTTTCGCCTTGCGTTAAGTGCGCGTGCATTAAAAAGCCCCGGCCATCATATGATGGTCGGGGCTTTTTGCTGCCAGGGGCTCAGCCTTCGAGCTTGAAGGTCAGGCCAGCATGTTCTTGCAGGCGCTTGATCAGCTTGTCGCCCATGGCGGGGGCGGTGGTCCAGATGCCGCCAGGGGTGTCAGTGGCATCGCGCAGCAGGCACAGGGCGCTTTCCGCGATCATGCGCGAGGTCGAACCGTAGCCCGGGTCTCGCTTGCCAGAGACGCTGGCCATCAGTGTCTGACCCTCTTTGCTTTCACCGATAAAGAGCACGTCATAAAAACCCGTTTCGCGCTCTTCCTTGCTTGGGCCTTCGCCTGGCTTGGGTGCCTTGTCGCTGGCCAATGAACGGTCATTACCCACATGCTCGGCGGTGGCTTTGCCTTGCTCGCCGGGGCCGGTCAGGATCATTTCGTCATAGACGAAGTCTTTGCCGTATTCATGCCCAAGCAGGTAGTTGGAGCGATGCACGTTGCGGGTGTTGATAGCCGCCATGATGAACGGCGCTGCCCAGCTATTGAGGGCGTCTTCGTGCACAGGCTTGTCGGCTGCTGGTTGCTCGGGGCCAGTAAATCCGGGTGCCAGGGCAAAGTGGTTGCTCAGCAACTGGTAAATTTCCGGATCTTTTTTAGCTGCAATCAGCGTGGCTTTAAGGCTGGCTGCGGTGCCGCCGGAGAAGGTGCCCTTCATCTTGCGTACCCGGCCCTTGACGCGTGGCAGAGTGGTGCCGAGTTGTTGCTTGGCTGCTTGCTGCAGGTACCAGACGCCGAGGTCGAAGGGGATGGAGTCGAAGCCGCAGGAAAATACAATCCGGGCGCCGCTTTGTTTGGCTGCATCGCTATGGGCGTCGATCATGTGTCGCATCCAGGCGGGTTCACCACACAGATCGACATAGTCGGTACCCAGTTCGGCGCAGGCGGCAACCAGTTCCGAGCCGTACAGTTGGTAAGGGCCAACGGTAGTCAGAATGACTTTGGTGCTGGCTACCATGGCTTTCAGGCTGGCTGGGTCACTGGTATCGGCAATCACCAGTGGAATATCAGCTGGTGCGCCAATCTCATCGCGGACAGCGGCAAGCTTGTCGGCGTTTCGGCCAGCCATGGCCCAGCGCAGACCACTATCATTGGCATATTCCTGGCTCAGATATTCGGCCACCAGGCGACCGGTATAGCCACTGGCGCCATAAACAATCAGGTCATATTCCCGTGCTGTACTCATGTGTGCAATCCCATTGTGATAACAAGTTAGCGGGTGAAACACTGACAGTCTGGCACAAGGTGCCGCGGCCGCCAGGCAAGCACCAAGGGTCAACCATTCATGCCGTTCAGATAAAGCCCTCAGGGTTCCATTTCGTTGATGCGAATGCTGTACTATCACCCTCCGGCATGGCATTAAATGGCAATGTCGCATGACCTGTATTAGTCTGTAACAGGTACGATCCGATAATTAATCAGGAGAGGACCATGGCAGCAAGTAAAGACGCAGCAACTGAGGACAAGGTGCTGGATACCAGCAAGGACGAAGCCATGCAGGCTTATCAAAATCTTCTGGAAGCGAAAGAACACTTCCGAAAAGCCGCCGAAGCCGCCGGTATGGATCTGAAAGCCGAGGCCACCGATCAGTTTCTTAAAGGGAAAGACAAGGCCGAAGCGCTGGGCAATGAAGCCAGTCGTTATATGCATGAAAAACCCTTGGCAACGCTCGGTGTTGCTTTTATCGCCGGTTTTGTCTTTTCCCAACTATTTT
The DNA here is from genome assembly GCA_007692485.1 of Pseudomonadaceae bacterium. GTDB lineage: Bacteria > Pseudomonadota > Gammaproteobacteria > Pseudomonadales > Pseudomonadaceae > Halopseudomonas. The sequence goes on from REBY01000070.1 coordinate 32,072, forward strand.
CCCGTAAATGAGTGTGCCACCCGGCCAGTTACCACCCGATGCTGACGAGGCGCCGCCTAGCGAGCAGCCTGCTGGTGTTGAGCAAGAACTGAGTGCTTGGCTGGCCTGGATACAGCAGGCAGCTGAGGCGGGTGGTACTTTTGCACAGTTACTGCAGACAGAGGTTCGCCTGGCTTTGCGCAGTGCCAGGCAGCTGCTGTTGCTCGGAATGCTCATGCTGCCATTGCTGTTGATGGCGTGGCTGGGTATGAGCTCGGCAGTGGGCTGGTTGGCTTTTACTAGTTCGGGGTCAGTGCTGCTTGGTTTGTTGGCGTTTACTGCGGTTCAACTGGTGGTACTGGTACTGCTTGGCCGCAAAGCCAAAATATTGCGCCGCCGTTTACGTTTGCCGGCAACAAAGCAGCAAATCGAATCATTTATGCACGGAGCGTCGAAAGATGGGCACACGCCAACTGGTCGCTGATCTGGACGCGCTTGAGCAAAAGCTCAACTTGCAGCGGGCTACGCTGCAATTGAATACCCGCCAGCGCGCGGCGGTATTAAAGCGTATTTCGCCACTCTGGTTGCTGGTCGGTGGGCTGGCAGCCGGAGCCCTGTCTGGCCGGTTGCTGGCCTCAGGTCAGAACGCGGCCTATGTGCTGACGTTGGGCGGGCTGAAAGTCTGGCGGCTATATTCGCTGGTGATGCCCAGCATACGTGGAGCTGCCAGTGAATGAGTGAGCCGGCGGACATGAGCACGGATGCGGATGACGCTGATTTTTTCCCCGGCAAGCCCGGTGCGTCGAAGGCGCTGTATTGGCTCTTGGGTTTGGCGTTGCTCTATACCCTGTATTTTGCCAAAACGCTGTTGATGCCGATTGTAGTGGCCGGGCTGTTTACGCTGCTACTTGGCCCCATCGTTGCCTGGCTTAAATCTTTCCATGTGCCGCGTACCTTCTCGGCTGTGCTCTTGTTGTGTGCCATCGGTGGCCCGTTCACCCTGCTGGCCGTTGAATTGTCCGAGCCGGCGCAACGCTGGGCCAAACAAGTGCCCGAGCTGACCGCGAAGGTTACCGAGCAGCTATCTATCCTGACAGATGGGCTGGAGCCAGAGCAGGGTCCATTGATTGAAACCCGCCCTGAGGAGCAGCGCCAAGGCGGCTTGTTCTCCTGGTTTCGTGGCGAGGTAGAGCAGGAGGTCAGTGAGCCCTCAGCGGATGATGAAAACGGCGATGACGATCCCGTGAGCGCCAAGCTCAAGGAAGGCGGGTTGGAAATGCTGGTCTCCATGTTGGCGGCCGCCCCTCTGATCATCGCCCAGCTGGTTACCTGCATCATTCTGACTCTGTTTCTGCTGGTGTTTGGTCCGCGCTTGTTCGAGACCTTTGTCGATAACTTTCCTCAGGTGCGGGATAAACGCCGCACTATTTGTCTTGTCGGGGCCATGCAGCGTGAGCTGTCACGCTATATTGTCACGGTCAGCTTGATCAATGCGGGGTTGGGCCTGACGACGGCGTTGGTGCTTTGGATGCTGGGTATGGATGACCCGCTGCTCTGGGGCGTTATGGTCGGACTGCTGAATTTTGCCCCTTACGTCGGCCCCTTGGTTAGCTTGGCTGTACTCAGTCTGGCTGGTATCGCCCAATATGGCCTGGAGTGGGTGGCGCTGTTGCCGGCCGTGGTGTATTTCAGTATCAATATGTTTGAGGCGCAGCTGGTTACCCCGTTAGTGCTGGGGCGCAACATGCGCCTGAATCCTTTGATTATCATCGTTTGGCTGATGATCTGTGGCTGGCTTTGGGGAGCCGTGGGTGTGCTTCTGGCTGTGCCCCTGCTGGTGTGTCTGAAACTGGCTGCAGCCCAACTCAATGTAATGGGTAACTGGATCAGGCTGGTCGAAACCCGCGCCTGATCCGGTCGATGCCAGTTTAGCTCGGCATTTTCACGCCGGTGCCACTCAAGCCGCAGTATCCGCCCGGGTTCTTGTGCAAGTACTGCTGATGATAATCTTCCGCGTAGTAAAACTCGCCAACCGGCAGAATCTCAGTGGTTACCGGATCGAGCCCGGCATCTTGCAGGGCGTTGGCGTAGTTGGCCTTGCTGACTTCGGCGAGGGTGCGATGGTGCATGTTGCTGACATAGATGCCTGAGCGATATTGGGTGCCTATGTCATTGCCCTGACGCATGCCCTGGGTCGGATCATGTGCCTCCCAGAATACCCGGAACAGGTCCTCCAGGCTGGTATGTTCGGGGTCAAACACCACCAGCACCACTTCGTTGTGCCCGGTCCGGCCGGAGCATACCTCTTCGTAGGTCGGGTTGGGTGTCAGGCCGCCACAGTAGCCTACTGCCGTAGTGAAAATGCCCGGTAGCTGCCAGAAGCGGCGCTCGGCACCCCAGAAACAACCCATGCCGAAAACGATTTGCTGCATATTCTCCGGGAAGGGCGGTTGAATGCGGGTATTTAGCACAGCGTGAAGGGTGCTGGTGGTGATGGCTGTGTCGCGGCCGGGAAGTGCTTCTTCGGCAGTCGGCAGACGGAGTTTGTGCTCTGGGGGTTGGCGACGAAAAAACATATTTGCACCTCGTGGCGGGATTCAGCCCCGCAGTAATTGCAACCAGGCCGGATCGGGCCAGCCGCAGGCAATAAAATGCGGGTTCAGCCAGGATTCCCGGCTGGGATAATCAAAACGTTGACCATTGAGCTTGAGTACTTGCCCGCCAGCCCCTTCGAGCACTGCTTGCGCTGCGGCAGTATCCCATTGGCAGGTCGGGGCCAGGCGTGGGTAGAGGTCGGCTGCACCTTCTGCCAACAGGCAAAACTTGAGCGAGCTACCGATGGAGACCAGTTCAAGCGGGCGCTTTTGTGCCATGGTATCCAGTATAGCTTGTTGCTCGGGGCTGCTATGACGGCGACTGGCGACGACGCTGATTATCTCGCCAGGTTGACGAGTATGCAGCGGCGTGGCTTTTTGCTTGCCGTGCTGGCGCCAGGCACCAAGGCCGTGGCCACCCCAGTAAAGGGTATCGCGTGCCGGAACGCCAACCAGGCCAAAACTGACCTGGGTATTATCGATCAGTGCAATATTGACGGTATATTCATCACTGCCATCAATAAACTCCTTGGTGCCATCCAGTGGGTCGATGAGCCAGAACCGTGACCAGTCAGCGCGCTCTGTCAGCGGAATATCCGCTGCTTCTTCCGAGATCACCGGGATATCCGGTGTCAGCTGGGACAAGCCGGCCATTAAAATATCGTGGGCTGACAGATCGGCAGCCGTCACGGGTGAGGCATCGGCTTTTTCCTGCACCGCTGGATTCTGCTGCCAATAGGTTAGGGTAGCGGTGCCGGCATCGCGGGTCAGTTGCGCCAGTTGCTCTATGCTGCACGGCAGGTTCATCGGCTGAGTTCTCCGCGCTGCTCAAGCAGGTCGCGCACTAGATACAATGCGGCTAGCGCGCGGCCTTCGGTAAAGTTGCTTTGTTGCATCAGCTCGGTCAACGCATAGAGGTCAACCTGATCAACGCGGATGGGCTCGGGCTCATCGCCGGGCAAACGTTTCTCATACAGATTGCGCGCCAAAACCACGGAAATGCTCTGGCTCATATAGCCTGGAGACAGTGATAATTTTCCAATCAGTTCGAGCTGTTCGGCGCCCAGCCCGGCTTCTTCCATCAGTTCGCGATTGGCCGCATCCAGTACGTCTTCACCGGGTTCAACTAAACCTTTAGGCAATGACATCTGATAGTCACCCGTACCGCCGCAGTATTCCTCAATCAGAACCGCCGTACGCGGATCATGCAGTGCAACCACCATGACGGCGCCATAGCCTTGCCCCTTGTTGACCAAGCGTTCGTACGTGCGCTCAACCCCGTTGCTGAAACGCAACTGCAACTGTTCGACGGTAAACAGTCGGCTTTTGGCTACGATGCGCGCATCAAGGGTTTCTGGCTTTTGTGGCATGCTGGCTCCATGGTGAATGGCCGGGGGCTGACGTATGATAGACCTACATTCGCTGCAAACCCAACCATGATGCTGAACTGGAAAACAATAGATACCGTCTTGCTGGATATGGATGGCACTCTGCTTGACCTGCATTTTGATAACCATTTCTGGGTCGAGTTCCTGCCTCGGCGCTATGCTGAGCACCACGGCCAGCCGGTCGAGTGGGGCAAAGCAGAAATTTACCCGCTGATGCAAGCCAAGCAGGGCCAGCTTGACTGGTATTGCCTGGACTTCTGGGAGCGGGAGCTGAAACTGCCGATCGTCGAGCTGAAGCGCGAAGTGGCGCACCTTATCAGCCTGCGCCCGGATGCCGATACCTTTCTGCAAGCGCTACAACATGCCGGCAAGCAGGTGATCATGATCACCAATGCGCACCGAAATGCTTTGTCACTGAAAATGGAGCGGGTAGAGCTGCGTACCTACTTCCAGCGCCTGATCAGCTCGCATGATTTTGGCTTTCCCAAAGAGGCGCAGGCTTTCTGGCAGGCGCTTCAGGCAGAAGTGCCTTTTGACCCCGCAACCACCTTGTTTATTGACGACAGTCTGCCGATTTTGCGTGCGGCCCGGGATTTTGGCGTAGCCCATCTGCTTGCCGTGCGCCAGCCTGACAGCCGAAGCGCAGTGCGCGATACCGAAGAGTTTGCGGCGGTAGAGGATTACGCCAGCCTCGCAGCAGAGCTGCGAGACTAACCGCGCCCCCGGGTGCGCGTTTGATGTGGCCGGGCATTTTTCTCGATGTGCTGGATCAGCAGCGTGGCGACATCCTTGCCGGTGGTGGTTTCAATGCCTTCGAGGCCGGGTGAGGAGTTGACCTCCATGACGACGGGGCCGTGATTGGAACGCAGGATGTCGACGCCGGCGACATTCAGGCCCATGACCTTGGCGGCGCGCACCGCGGTCATGCGCTCTTCCGGAGAGATCTTGATCAGGCTCGCACTGCCGCCTCGATGCAGGTTGGAACGGAATTCACCTGGCTTGGCCTGGCGCTTCATGGCGGCAATGACTTTATCGCCAACCACCAGACAGCGGATATCGGCGCCACCCGCTTCCTTGATATATTCCTGCACCATGATATTGGCTTTCAAACCCATAAAGGCCTCAAGTACAGATTCGGCAGCCTTTTCGGTTTCGCACATCACCACGCCAATGCCCTGAGTACCTTCCAGTAGCTTGATGACCAGCGGTGCACCGCCGACCATGCTGATCAGATCCGGAATATCATCCGGGGAGTGGGCAAAACCGGTTACTGGCAGACCAACGCCTTTGCGCGATAGGAGTTGCAGCGAGCGCAGTTTGTCCCGCGAGCGGGTAATGGCCACAGACTCGTTCAGCGGGTATACGCCCATCATCTCGAACTGGCGTAATACCGCAGCGCCGTAAAAGGTCACCGAAGCGCCAATGCGCGGGATCACGGCATCATAGCCGGTCAGTTCTTCGCCCTTGTAATGAATCGAGGGTTTGTGACTGGCAATATTCATATAGGCCCGCAGGGTGTCGATGACATGGATTTCATGCCCGCGTGCTTCAGCGGCTTCGACCATGCGGCGGGTTGAATACAGCCGCGGGTTGCGCGACAGGATCGCGATTTTCATGGGTTGTCCTCGCTGCGCACGGGGTGGGCAGCCAAATTCGGTTTATCTTGCACAAAGCGCAGGCCGGGATTGATGACCAGGTCGCCATCAACCATAGCAGTACAGCCAATTAATACGCGGTAGCGCATCGCCTTGCGGCAGGTCAGGGTGAACTCCACCGGCCAGCTGCGGTCACCCAGTATCATGGTAGTGCGTATGGTCATGCGTTCCTGGGTAACGCCGTTGGAACTGGTCACCGGGCGGATTTCCACCAGCTCGGCCTCGCAGCGCTGCAAATGCTGCTGTTTACGGCTGCCAATATGCGCATTGAAGCTGACCCAGGTGCGATCATTGCGCTGGAAAGGCGTAATGTCGCTAGCATGCATGGCAGAGGTTTTTGCACCGCTATCGACTTTGGCCAGGATCAGTTCCAGGCCCAGATCAGGCAAGGCAATCCACTCGCGCAGGCCGATCACGTTAAGATGGTCAAAGGTTTTCATCACAGACCTCGTAAGTGCCCAGCGGCTTGGCGCGCATCATGGGGCATGATGGGGTTTACGACAAGATAGCAGAGCGCAACTAATGGCAGAAAAAGATGACAATAAGGTGCGGCTGGACAAATGGCTCTGGGCGGCACGATTTTTCAAAACCCGAAATCTGGCCAAGGCCGCTATTGAGGGCGGCAAGGTGCAGTCGCAGGGTGAGCGCTGTAAGCCCTCGAAGGAGCCGCGTGTCGGTGACCTGCTGACCATTCGCCAGGGCTTTGACAGCCGTGAAGTAGAGGTGTTGGCATTAAGTGGTCAGCGCCGCGGGGCGCCAGAGGCGCAGCTGCTCTATCGCGAAACTGAGGCCAGCATTGAGCGGCGTGAAGCGGCGGCTGCGCAGCGCAAGGCCATGGGGGCGGGCGCGGTGATCAGCGAGCAGCGACCGACGAAAAAGCAGCGTCGACAGATTCATCAGTTTCGCGATCAGCGCGATCTGGGCGGCGACTGACGTTTGGTCGGTAAAGCACTGATCTGTCTGGCGCTTAGGGTATAATTGGTTTTTCTTTTTGCAGGTTTGATAACTATGTCCGCAGTTCTGGATACCACGCAGCGCTTTCTTTTTGATGATCAGGATGTGCGCGGTGAAATCGCCACCCTGGAGCATAGCTACCAAGAGATACTCTCGCGCCACCCTTACCCGGAGCCGGTCAAGGCGTTGCTCGGGGAAATGCTCGCGGCAACGGTGTTGCTGTCCACTACCCTGAAGTTTGAGGGTCTGCTGGTGTTGCAGGCGCGTTCTTCCGGGCCGGTGTCAACGCTGATGGTGGAGTGTTCAAGTAATCAGGAGGTGCGTGGCATAGCCCGTTACGAGGACGGCCTGCAGGCATCGCAGGCGCTGCATGAATTGATGCCCAATGGCGTGTTGACGATTACCATCGATCCGGAAAATGGCCAGCGTTATCAGGGTATTGTTTCCTTGGAGGGCAGCTCCCTGGCTGACGCGCTGAATGGCTACTTCGCCAGTTCAGAGCAGCTGCCGACGCGTTTCCGTTTGCAGGCCGATGGCCGCAAGGCACGTGGTTTTTTGTTGCAGGCTTTGCCAGCCAACCGGGTGACTGACCCTGAGGCGCGCGCCAACGCCTGGGAGCATTTTACTGTGTTAGCCGCCAGCCTGACTCCGGAAGAGCAATTGGCACTGGATAATGAAACTATTTTGCACCGGCTGTTTCACCAGGAAGCGGTGCGCTTGTTCAGCCCTCGTCCAGTCCGTTTTCATTGCAGCTGCTCGGCCGAGCGTTCAGGCAATGCGCTGATCAGTCTTGGGCGTGAAGATGCCATGGCGCTGCTGGCTGAGCGAGACGGTGAAATTGAGGTTGATTGTCAGTTTTGTAATCAGCGCTACACCTTCGATGCGGATGCGCTGGACGCCCTGTTTGATCAAGCTGCAGACCAGGCGCAGCGTCTGCATTAAAAGCCGCTTCAATAGATAGAATGAGACTATTGCCGCTATTGATCAGATAGTTCAGTCAGGGTTTAGCTTAGTCCGGTTTTTTTTGGCATAATAGCTGCCCTGCGCGCTGGCCCAGCGCTGACCATAAGTTGTATAAACCCAGTTACCCCCCCGTGCCGAGACCGGTTTGCGGTCTTATGGAAGAGTTCGGTCCAAGCCGAAGAGGACGACGTTTGATGACGCAAGCAACCAATACCGTATATTCCGATCTGAGCATTGCTCATTTGATCGAACTGGCAATTCAGCGCAATGAGGGTCAGTTGGCTGATACCGGTGCCCTGGTGGTCAAGACGGGCGAGCGTACTGGTCGCTCACCGATGGACCGCTTCATTGTTGAAGAGCCATCTACCCAGGAAGCCATTGCTTGGGGGGCAATCAACCGTCCTTTCCCGGCAGACAAGTTCGATGCTTTGTGGGCGCGCGTGGCCGATTACCTCAAGTCGAGTGACAGCTTTGTTTCCCACGTACATGTCGGTGCTGACCCTGAGCATTACCTGCCGGTAGTTATGCAGACTGAAACTGCCTGGCACAATATTTTTGGCCGCACCCTGTTCATCAATCCGGCACAGTTCAACCCGTCGAGCAAAGGCGAGTGGCAGATCATCAATGCCCCGCATTTCACCTGTGAGCCGGAGCGTGACGGCACCAACAGTGATGGTTGTGTGATCATCAACTTTGCTCAGCGTAAAGTCTTGCTGGCAGGTATGCAGTATGCCGGTGAAATGAAAAAAGCCATGTTCTCGGTACAGAACTTTCTGTTGCCGGCCAAAGATGTGCTGCCGATGCACTGTGCCGCCAATGTCGGTGATGACGGTGATACCACCTTGTTCTTCGGCTTGTCGGGTACCGGCAAGACGACCCTGTCTGCCGACCCGGCACGCAACCTGATTGGTGATGACGAGCACGGCTGGGCGACCGGTAGTGTCTTCAACATTGAAGGGGGCTGCTACGCCAAGTGCATTGACCTGTCGGAAAAGAATGAGCCGGTCATCTGGAAGGCGATCAAGTTCGGCTCCATCATCGAGAATGTAGTTATCAACCCGGAGACCCGGGCCGCGGATTACACCGATGTCAGCCTGACCCAGAATACCCGGGTTGCTTACCCGCTTGAGCACGTGGAAAAGCGTGTGGAAGCCAACCGTGCCGGTGAGCCGAATGCGATTATCTTCCTCACCTGTGATCTGACAGGCGTTTTGCCGCCAGTATCGATATTGAACAATGAGCAGGCCGCTTATCATTTCCTGTCCGGTTACACGGCGTTGGTCGGTTCAACCGAGATGGGTTCTGGTGGCGGTATCAAGTCGACCTTCTCTACTTGCTTTGGCGCGCCCTTCTTCCCGCGTCCGGCCGGCGAGTACGCTGAGTTGCTGATCAAGCGCATCAATGCCTTCAACAGCAAGGTCTATCTGGTTAATACTGGCTGGACTGGTGGCCCTTACGGGGTTGGCAAGCGCTTCAGCATTCCGACAACGCGTGCCATTATTGCTGCGATCCAGTCTGGCGTGTTGGCTGGCACCACGACTGAGCATGTTCCGGTGATCAACCTGGACGTGCCGGCGGCGGTCCCCGGTGTCGAAACCCGCTTACTGAATCCGCGCAATACCTGGGCTGATGGCGCTGCTTATGATGCTGCGGCGCAGGAGCTGGCTGGCAAGTTCATTGAAAACTTCAAGAAGTTCGAGGTGGACGCGGCCATCATTGCCGCAGGCCCGCAGCTCTGAGCAAGGGTGCTGGCTGATTGACAAAACCCGCCCTATGGCGGGTTTTGTCGTTTCCGACACCCCTGTCGGGGTAAAACTGCAAGCGATTTCCCAGCTTCGCCAAGTCATTGCCAAGAAAGGTAATTTCTAGCTTGACAGCTTCGCCCGGACCGGTAAAATGGCGCGCCTCAGCAGGGGATATGTAGCCATACAGAATGCCTCGCTGAGTGTTTCAAAGGTAATTCCGCGATAGCTCAGTTGGTAGAGCAAATGACTGTTAATCATTGGGTCCCAGGTTCGAGTCCTGGTCGCGGAGCCATTTGGTACAAGATCGGGGTATAGCGCAGTCTGGTAGCGCGCCTGCTTTGGGAGCAGGATGTCGGGAGTTCGAATCTCTCTACCCCGACCATCTTGAATGAGCATACGGGTCGTTAGCTCAGTTGGTAGAGCAGTTGGCTTTTAACCAATTGGTCGTAGGTTCGAATCCTACACGACCCACCATTCTCTTGCCGTGCTCAGGCAACTCAGCTGCACAAGCCACAAAACTCTAGCTTTAAGTCACAACTCCCTGGTATCAGCAAAAATCCGTTTACTGCTTGGCTGAATGCAATAAGCGGCAGCATTGTCCGCTTGCCGCTTGCCGCTTGCCGCTTGCCTGCGCCCGCTAGTGCAGCTTGAGGCGAGGTTCAGTGCTGCGTCCGATACGGTCGCTGAGCATCAGTAGTATGGTGCGTGGCAGGCCGTAGAGCGCCATCTGGTGCAAGCGGTAGAGGGACACATAGAACATGCGCGCCAACTTGCCTTCAAGCATTACGCTGCCAGTCAGGTTGCCCATCAGATTGCCTACGGCGCTGAAACTGGATAGCGAAATCAGCGAGCCATAATCCCGGTACTCGAATTCCAGCAGAGGCTTGTCGCTGAGCAGGCGTTTGAAGTTCTTGAATAATAGGTTGGCTTGCTGATGCGCGGCCTGTGCCCGCGGTGGCACCATGTTGCCGCTGTCGTCCATTGGGCAGGCAGCACAATCACCGAAGGCAAAAATGGCTGGGTCATCAATGCTTTGCAGCGTGCGCTGGACATGGATCTGCTGAATCCGGTTGATGCTCAAGCCCAGGCTGCCAAGAAAAGCTGGACCGCGGATACCGGCAGCCCAGACTTTAAGTGAAGCAGGAATGCGCTCACCATTTCTCAGTATCAGGGTGTCTGCGGTAATTTCTGCCACGGGAGAGCCGGTAATTACCCGCACACCGAGGTCATTGAGTACCTTGGTCACCGGGCCGCTGATACGCTCAGGCAGTGCCGGCAAAACCCGCTCGCTGGCTTCGATGAGATGAATGTTGAGATCTTCCGGCGTCATGCCAGCCATGCCGTAAGTGCGCAGCAGGCGCGCGGCATGGTGCAGCTCAGCCGCTAGTTCAACGCCTGTAGCGCCAGCACCAATAATGGCCAGATTGATTTTCTCGGGCGTCATGTCGGCGCCACGCGCATGCGCTTTCATGTACTGATTGAGCAGGCGACGGTGAAAGCGTTCTGCCTGGGCGCGGGTGTCGAGAAACAGGCAGTGCTCGCTGGCACCGGGGGTATTGAAGTCGTTGGTGGTGCTACCCACTGCGATCACCAGATAGTCATAGCTGATGCTGCGGGCGGGGATCAGTTCAACGCCTTGTTCGTCGGCAATCGGTTCCAGCTGGATGCTCTTTTGGGTCCGATCCAGTCCGCACATGCGCCCCAGCTGGAAGTAGAAGTGATTCCACTTGGCTTGGGCAACATAGTTGAGTTCGTCTTCGGTAGAGTTCAGTGAGCCGGCGGCTACTTCGTGCAGCAGCGGCTTCCAGATATGCGTCATGTTGGCGTCGATCAGCGTGATACGCGCCTTTTGCTTGCGCCCGACGCTGCGCCCGAGGCGGGTAACCAGCTCAAGACCGCCAGCGCCGCCGCCGACCACAACAATGTGCGGTGCTGCGGATGAAACCTGTGCATGCGACATGATGTTGACTCACTAGACGATAGAAGTGAACGTCAGTCGATGCACTGCCACTCTCAGCTCAGAACGTACCAGGACAGTAGTCGGGATACCAAACCCATGAAAATAACCATCAGGGTGATACCGCCGAGTAACAGCCAGGCGTTAAAGGGCTTGCGCTCAACCTGATGCAGAGGCGTTTTCAGGTACTCGTCAACGCGTTTCTGGTCTTCGGGATAGAGTTTACTGGGCATGACATGACCTTTCTTGTTTCGGGCGCGATGCGGTGCCGCGCAGCTAGGCTTGACTGACTTTGTCATCATTCTACTCTCTGTTGGCCATTTTTCCACCACTACCCGGGTAGCATGGCTGATAAACTGCTAGCACCATTTCTGTTGTGCGGAGTCGTCATGTTCGCTGCCAGCTTGCTTACTACGGTTCAGGTGCTGTTGACCTTTGTGGTTTACCTGGTCGTACTCGGTTGGGCATTGGCCCGCGTGCCCTGGGTCGAGCTCCTGGCAGATAGTCGTCGCCAGCATCTGCTGTTCGGCGCAGTCATTTTCCTCGTGCTGATGTGGTTGGTGCGGCGTGAATTCGATAGCGGTTTAACCTTCCATTTTCTTGGCATGACTGCGGTTGTGCTCTTGCTCAACTGGCCTTTGGCTGTGGTGGCGGGGAGCCTGGCACAAGTGCTGCTGCTGTTACTGGGGCTGGATGATTTTGCGGCTTTGGGGGCCAATGGCTTGGTCCGTATCGGTTTGCCGGTGCTGGTCACCATGTTGGTCTGGCACAGTCTTGAGCGTTGGCAGTCACGCAATCTGTTTGTGTATATCTTCGTCTGTGCTTTTTTTGGCGCGGCACTGGCTGGCCTGGCCAGCATCCTGGGTACCTTGTTTGTATTGTGGTGGTCAGGCGCACTGGGCGAGCTACAGGCGCTGTGGGAGTATTTTGCCTATCTGCTGCTGATTCTGTTTCCGGAAGCTTTTGTCAACGGCATGTTGATTTCCGGGCTGGTGGTGTTCTCCCCGCATTGGGTAGACACCTTTGATGATGACCGTTACCTTCAGGAGCCTTTTGACCCACCACCAAAACCCTGAGCCAGATCAAGAGTCCTCTGCTGCGGATTTGCTTTAATCGGGTTTTGCATAGCATACGCACACTATGAGAGGTGACCATGACAGCATTCAGTCTGGCCAAAGAGGTCATGCAGCAAGCCCTGGCGCAAGGGCAACAGCAAGGGTTTGAAGAGCAAGCCGTGGCGCGGGCTCTGTTGGCAGAAGTGATTACCGTCTACAAGCGTGGGCGCAGTCAGGCGGATATCCGCCATGAACTTGAGTTTCTCGCCGATAATCTTGATGACGACGCCGACTATACCTTTATGCGGCCCTGATAGCGTCCAGGCCGTATAAAAGCTGCTGTCAGCTCAGTGCTGTATTTCGATAACGCCATCTGCCTGAACGCTGACGCTGGCCTCGCCCGCCTCAACATTAGGCGCGGTGCTGTCAGCTTCACTGCGCATCAGCATAGCGTTGCGTGGATAGATCGGGCCTGGCGACTGAGTGTGCAGGTTCAGGCTGACGATCTTGTAGCCTGAGCCGCCGAGTTTTTCTGTCACCAGATCAGCTCGTTGTCGGAAGGCATCAATGGCATCACCAATCAGTGCTTCTTCACTGCTTTGGCGCGCCTCAGGCGACAGGCTGAACTGCATGCCAGATAGCGAAAGGTCCTGGAGTAGTTCGCCGGTCAGACTGGAGAGTGCAGCAAAATCGCTGCTTTCCAGGCGGATCTCGGCGCGTTCGCGCCAACCGGTAATGTTGTTGCGTTTGTCGTCATAGACGGGATGGCTGCGGCGGTTGCCGCTGGCAACCTGAACGCCATCGACCTCACGGGCGCGGTCTAGCCCTTTGTTCAGGCGCTGCGTGATCTGCTCTGCCAGTCGGCTCGGGTCAGCGTGCTGTTCTTCGGCATAGAGGATGACGGTGAGGGTGTCATTGTTGACCGCCTGTTGCGCCTCTGCGCGCAAAGAAACCTGGTTGTAGCGGTCCGTATCGGCCTGCGCCGGCAGCGTCAGTAACAGGGCTGTGGAGAGGCCAAGCAAGGTAATGGCTCGAGTAAGCGAGAGTCGGGTATGAGTAGCACGGCGCATGGCATACATCCTTTGATGTTAGGTGTTTGTCAGACCGGATGTTTTGCAACAGGTTCCCGCTGACGTGGGCGCTGCTTTGTGCGACGCTGTGACGCAGAATACAGCAAATGGTAGCGCTTATACTGGAGTCTTTCCCGTGCCTCAGCGGTTTTTCATGAGTCCCAACGCCCTTGCCCTGTCGCCCTCACGGCAAAACCTCTGGCGCCTGCTGTTGGTGCGCATATTGGTATTGCTGGCGCAAAGCCTGTCAGTCCTTGGCGCCTACCTGAGCGGCTGGTTCCCGCTTATGTGGACGGCCCTGTTGGTTACGCTTGGCATTTCTGCGCTGGTCACCTTGATGACGCTAGTGCGCTTGATGCATGACTGGCCGGTGACTGACCAGGAATTCAGCCTGCAACTGTTTTTCGATATTTTGATCCATAGCGTTTTACTCTACTTTTCTGGCGGCCCGAGCAACCCCTTTGTTTCCTATTATTTGGTCCCTTTGACCATTGCTGCTGCCACTTTGCCCTGGCTGTATACCCTCGCGCTCGCGAGTATGGCCGTCGCGGCCTTCAGTGTCGTATTGCTCTGGTACGCGCCCTTGCCGGTATTTCAAATGCCGATCGGACCTACCGGGATCAACCTATATGTGATTGGTATGTGGCTGAACTTTGCCATGAGTGCCGGCCTGATCAGTCTCTTTGTGGTGCGCATGGCCGACGCCCTGCGCCAACATGCTCAGCGCCTGGCGGAAAGCCGCGAGCAGAGTCTGCGCGATGCGCAATTGCTGGGTATTGCCAGTGTGGCAGCAGGTGCGGCGCATGAACTGTCCACGCCGCTCTCGACCATGAGCGTGTTGCTCAAGGATATGCAGCATGATTGCCAGGATGCCGAGATGCGTGAAGATCTGGCGTTGCTGCAACAGCAGGTGAGCCAGTGCAAAGTCAGCTTGCAACAGATGGTACGTGGCGCCGAAGACAGTCGCCGTCAGCCGCAGCGGGTAGAAGCGGCGGATGTGTGGCTCAAGGCATTGCTGGCCCGTTGGCAGTTGATGCGACCAGAGGCGGCCTGGCAATGGCTGCCGCTGCCTTCAACGCCAGTGCCTGCCTTGCGGGTAACGCCCGAATTGGGTCAGGCAATACTCAACCTGCTGAATAATGCGGCTGATGCCTGCCCAGAGGGTATTACTATTGAGCTTGACTGGCAGAGCCGCAAACTGTTTGTGCGTATTCGTGACCTGGGACCCGGTGTGCCGCTGCATATTGCTGAACAACTCGGCACCGCCTTTTTTACCACCAAAGGCAAGAAGGGTTTGGGGCTTGGCTTGTTTCTCAGTCAGGCAGCGGTTGAGCGACTGGGCGGCAGTGTACGCTTGTTTAATCAGCAGGGCGGTGGCACCTTGACTGAAGTGGTATTGCCGATTGACGAGGACATGGCTGATGACTGATGAGACTATGCCGGAGCAACAGCCTTTACTGTTGCTGGTGGATGACGACCCGACCTTTACCCGCGTTATGGCGCGTTCATTGAGTCGGCGCGGTCTGCGGGTGACCACAGCCGCAGACGCGGACGAGGCCATGCTGCGCGCCCGTGAGGAAGAGCCGGATTTTGCTGTATTGGACCTGAAAATGGAAGGTGACTCGGGCCTGGTGCTGCTGCCACGTCTGCGCGAACTCTACCCAGAACTGAAAGTCGTGATTCTGACTGGCTATTCGAGTATTACCACGGCCGTTGAAGCGATCAAGCGTGGTGCTACCAATTACCTGTGTAAGCCGGCGGACGCTGATGACGTTCTGACCGCCCTGCTGTCCGAACAGGCGGATCCGGATACGCTGGTGCCAGACCACCCCATGTCGGTAGACCGCTTGCAGTGGGAGCATATTCAGCGCGTGCTGGGCGAGCATGACGGCAATATTTCGGCTACCGCACGGGCTTTGGGCATGCACCGGCGCACCTTGCAACGCAAGTTGCAGAAACGACCAGTACGCCGCTGAGGCGATTGGCCTGCTAAGGTGTAGGCAACCCAACGAATTGAGGTGTTTATGTTTGCAGCCATGCGATCCTTCGGGATGGAAGCCGTGCATCTGTTCAGTGATGCCGCGACCGGACTGGAAGCCATCATTGCCATTCACAATACGCGGCTGGGGCCAGCGCTCGGTGGTTGCCGTTACCAACCCTATGGCAGCCTGGATTTGGCGCTGGCTGATGCCATGCGCCTGGCGCGAGGCATGAGCTATAAAGCTGCGCTGGCGGGGCTGCCGCATGGCGGCGGTAAAACAGTGATCCTGCGGCCGCCCCATGTGGACAACCGTGCCGCATTGTTTGAAGCCTATGGCCGGGCTATTGAATCACTGCGCGGACGCTATATCACCGCCATGGACAGCGGCACCAGTAGTGAAGATATGGACTGCATTGCCCAGCAGACCGGCCATGTCACCAGTACGACAGCGGCGGGTGACCCCTCACCACATACGGCACTCGGGGTGTTGACTGGCATTCGCTCCGCCGCGCTGGCTAAGCTTGGTTCGGCCAACCTGGATGGGGTGCGGATTTGCGTGCAGGGTGCCGGCAATGTGGGTAGTGCTCTGGTTGCCATGCTGGTAGACGAAGGCGCGGATGTACTGGTGGCAGACCTGGATGCAGGCAAGGTGCACTTACTGGTGGATGAGTTTGGCGGGCAGCCGGTAGCGCCCGATGCCGTCTATGAAACCCCTTGCGATATTTTTGCGCCCTGCGGTCTGGGTGGGGTGCTCAGTCACGAGAGTATTCTGCAGCTACGCTGCGCCGTGGTTGCTGGCGCAGCAAACAATCAGCTGGCCGATCCGGAAGCAGCTAATGCGCTGGATGCGCGTGGCATTCTTTACGCGCCGGACTATGTGATCAATGCTGGCGGCCTCTTGCATGTGGCCTTGACCCATCAACAGACCAGTGCTGGCGAGATTGCCGAGCGAGTCAAAGCGATTGGCCAGCGACTGGATCTGATCTTTGCTGAAAGCCAGGCGGAAAGCCGCTCACCAGCAGTGATCGCGGATCGCCATGCAGAAGCTATTCTGTATCCTGAACAGCGCTGAGTTGGGACTCAGACTTGTTTGTCGAGCCCGAAGCGCTTGCGCAGCTGGCTTTCCAGAATCGAGGTCGGTAGCCAGCGTTTCATGCGCACCATGCTGCGGCTGCTGGTGCCGATCAATGCGGTCTCTGGACGCAGCGGGTTTTTTACATAGCGCATCAGCTCGATGGCAAAGTCTTCGGCACTGGTCGAACTGGCCTTTTGCGAAGCCTTAGCGCGGGCTTGCACGGCTTTCTCCCAAGGCTTGAACCATGAGCCCTCACGCATGGTGATAGCGGCCGTGGCATTGTTGCCAAAGTCCGATGCTATCGCGCCGGGCTGAACCGTCAGAACCTTTATACCAAATGGATGCAGCTCCATGCGCAAGGCTTCCGAGAGGGCGTGCAGGGCTGCCTTTGAGGCGCAGTACACACCGGAGAAGGGTGTGGTAGTCACGCCGGAGACACTGCCAATATTGACGACCAGGCCTTTGGCCTCACGCAGCAAGTCGGCACAAGCGCGCACCAGCTGAATCGGAGCAAATACATTGGTATCAAACTGTTTGAGCAGGGTGTTACGGTCAGCATCCAGCAGGGGGCCCATGGCACCGTAGCCGGCATTGTTGATCAGCAAGTCCAGGCGCCCGGCTTCGTCTCGGATACGCGCTGCACACGCCTCTAGCTGTTCGCTGTCGTTGACATCCAGTTGCATGGCAATGGCACCCTTGGCGACTAGCGGCTCCAGGGTCTCCGGGCGTCGCGCTGTTGCCCAGACCTGATAGCCCTGCTGCAGACATACGTCGGCCAATGCCTGACCAATACCGGTTGAGCAACCGGTAATCAGCGCTACTGCTTGTGTCATGAGGTTGTCCTTCTTGTTGTTCTGGTAATGTTTTCAGTGCACATCGGCACGAATACGTTCAGCGCGGTATTCCAGGTCGACAGCCCGGTAACCACTGCGCAGACGGGGCATTTCATAACACTGTTGCCACTCATCGCCTGCTGCCAGTGGCCCGGCATAACGGTAACTGGCCCCGGCACCGCCCACATCGAGCATGTTGGTGTTCATGCCAGCCGGGCTGCCGACCAGCTGCCAGTTGATGTTACTGATGCTGCGGCTGCTCTGGTTAACCAGGGTCAATTGCAGCGGTTTTCCGGGTTGGCATTCGGTGGGTGCGTAACGGTAGTTGAAAGCCAGTTCGTCGATGTGCCGCTGGCTGAACCATTGCCAGAGTGCAACCAGTGCGGCAAGCACGAGTGCGACTACGACTACGCCTGCACTGGCCGGAACCATGACGCGCGGAAAGCGGATCAACAAGACCAGCCAGATCAATAACAGAATCACACCTAAGGCCATGCCCAGTCTCCCGACATTTTAAAATTCTGCATTGACTGTACCAGAGCGGCGCGGTCAAGGCACCGTTGTGGCTGGCCAGTTGAATAATTCACAGCTGTTATACCAGCATTGCTCGGCCAGCTGTTGCGGAGTTTCGTTGCGCAGTTCGGCAATCAGTGCCGCAATTCGAGGCAAGTGTTCCGGGCTATTGCGTTGCTTGGCGGCAAACGCCGGAGCCATATCCGGGGCATCGGTTTCCAGGACCAGAGACTCAGCTGGCAGTTGCGCGACCACCCGTTGCAGGCGTTTGGCTTGCGGCCAGGTGACGGCGCCACCCAACCCCAGCTTGAACCCCAGCTTATGGTATTCACGCGCTTCTTCCAGACTGCCGGCAAAAGCATGCACGATGCCACCACGTGGCAGGCGATAACGTTTCAGCGTCGCAATCGTTGCAGCATGTGCACGACGCACATGCAACAGGGCTGGCAAGTCAAAATCCAACGCTAGCGCCAGTTGCTGTTCGAACAGGGATTGCTGATGGTCACGGTCAAGTTCCGGGAGGAAATAATCCAGACCAATTTCACCCACCGCACAGCACTGAGGATGCCGGTGATGAGCGGCGAGCCAATCATGCAGTTGCTGGATGTCAGCCGGTTGATGATCAGCGAGAAACATCGGGTGTAGGCCAAAGGCGGCAAATAAGCGCGCGTCACTCTTGACCAGATTCCAGAGTCGCGGCCAGTGGCCGGCGCTGACACCAACCACAACCAGGCGCTCGACACCGGTCCGAGCACAGTCGGCCAGCACCGACGCGCGATCAGCAGCAAAGTCGGGAAAGTCAAAATGGGTATGGGTATCAATATAACGCATTGATACAGCTTCGGCGCAAAAGACGCCGCTGGCAAGTAGCGCAGAGCGTATGCCAACGGTCCTTTAACCTTAACGCCTGATTTGCTTTAGTGATGCTCGCGGGTGGCGCTGAAACGAATATCCGGCCAACGCTCTGCGGTCAGGTTGAGGTTGACGCGGGTCGGCGCCAGATAAGTCAGGTGGCCGCCGCCATCGATAGCCAGATTTTCCATGGCCTTGTTCTGGAACTCGTCGAGCTTTTTCGCATTGTCTGAACTGACCCAGCGAGCGGACCAGACATTGACCGGCTCATACATGCATTCCACCTTGTACTCATCCTGCAAGCGGCTGGCGACCACGTCGAACTGCAAGACGCCGACGGCACCCAGAATGATGTCGTTACTACGCTCAGGGAAAAACACCTGGGTGGCGCCTTCCTCTGCCAGTTCCTGCAGACCCTGGCGTAATTGCTTGGATTTCAGCGGATCTTTCAGCCGAACGCGGCGGAACAGTTCGGGGGCGAAGTGGGGGATGCCGGTAAAACCGATTTTTTCACCTTCGGTAAAGGTGTCGCCAATCTGGATAGTGCCGTGATTGTGCAAGCCAATGATATCGCCAGCCCAGGCCTCCTCAAGGTGTTCGCGCTCAGCAGCAAAGAAGGTGAGAGCATCGGGCACGCGCAGCTCCTTGCCGGTGCGCACATGGTGCAGCTTCATGCCCTTCTGGTATTGCCCGGAACAGATGCGCATAAAGGCAATACGATCACGGTGGCGCGGATCCATATTCGCCTGGATCTTGAACACAAAGCCGGTGAAAGGCGCTTCGGTCGGTTCCACCACGCGTTCGTGGCTGGCCCGTGCCAGTGGAGCGGGTGACCAGTCGACCACTGCATCCAGTACCTGGTCGACACCAAAGTTGCCAAGGGCCGTACCAAAAAAGACCGGGGTCAACTCGCCCTTGAGAAAGGCGTCCTGGTCAAATTCGTGGCAGGCGCCCTGGACCAGTTCCAGTTGCTCGACAAAGTCGTCATAGAGGTCATCCAGGTGGGCGCGGGCTTCATCCGAATCCAGATGCTGAATGCGTTTGGCCTCGGTGCGCTCGTGACCGTGGCCGGTTTCGTAGACAATGATGCAGTCTTCCTTGAGGTGGTAGACACCCTTGAAGTCACGGTAGCAGCCGATCGGCCAGGTAATGGGCGCCGCGCGGATGTTCAATACCGCTTCAATCTCGTCAAGCAGCTCGATCGGGTCGCGGATGTCGCGGTCCAGTTTGTTGATAAAGCTGACAATCGGTGTATCACGCAGGCGGCAAACATCCATCAGCGCGATGGTTCGGGGCTCAACCCCTTTACCGCCGTCGAGCACCATGAGTGCTGAGTCGACTGCCGTCAGTGTGCGGTAGGTATCTTCCGAGAAATCCTCGTGACCGGGTGTGTCGAGCAGGTTAATCATATGCTCGCGGTAAGGGAACTGCATTACCGAGGTGCTGACCGAGATGCCGCGTTGTTTTTCCATCGCCATCCAGTCAGAGGTGGCATGGCGGTCTGACTTGCGTGCCTTGACGGTGCCCGCCACATTGATTGCTTGGCCCATCAGCAACAGACGCTCGGTGATGGTGGTTTTACCCGCATCAGGGTGCGAGATAATGGCGAAGGTACGGCGCGTGGCGACTTCTTGAGCAATGCTGTTGGACATAATCAGGTTCAGACCAGAGTGGCCGCTGCCTGGGCAGGGGCCAGCAGTAAATGGGATCGGGCCGTATTGTGGCCGATTCAGCAGGGCATGACAAAGGGAATGCGTGTCTTTGGTCGGCTCAGGCGTTGCGCGTGGTGCTCTGTAACGCTTGCGCCAGGTCGTCAAGTTTTAACGGCAGGCCATAGTGGTAGCCTTGCGCATAGTCCACACCGATGTCAGTCACAGCCTGCAGGGTGGCGCTGTTGGCAACATATTCGGCGATCACTCGCTTGTTCAAGTGATGGCCCATTTCGGTAATCGAGCGTGCCAGCGCGTAATCGACTGGATTGCGTGTGATATCGCGAATAAAGGCCCCGTCAATTTTCAGGTAATCGACCGGCAAGCGTTTCAGGTAAGTATAAGACGATTGCCCGGCACCGAAGTCATCCAGTGAGAAGCGGCAACCTATACCACGCAATTCGTTGATAAAGTCGGCGGCTTCTTCAAGGTTGGCCACAGCGGTGGTTTCGGTGATTTCGAAAATGAGCTTGTCGCGCGGCACCGGGTAACGCGACAGGGCGCTAAACAGAAACTCCAGAAAACTGTCATCGTTTAATGAGTGGCCTGAGAGATTGATCGAGAAACCGCCGAAACGGGCCAATAGCCCCTCGTTGCACAACATCCATTCCAGTACATGCTCGATGACCCAGCGGTCCACGGCATTCATTCGGTGATAGGTTTCTGCAACCTCGATAAAGGCCGCGGGGGGCATGGCCTGGCCATGCTCGTCGAGTACCCGCAACAAAATCTCGAAATGCGGCAATTGAGTATTGCCAGTAAGCGGTTGAATACGCTGGCAAATGAGTTGCAGTTGGTCTGCATCCAGAGCCCGGTTGATGCGGGTCATCCACTGCATGACTTCATCCAGGGCTTCAAGTTGCTCATCCCCCGGACGAACCCGCTGCACCTTGGTGCGACCGCCTTGTTTGGCCAGTCCGGCAGAGGTTTCCAGGCTGCGGAGTAATTCCATCGCGCTATGCGACGGGTTGTTGAAGCCTAGCAAGGTAACCGCAGTATTGATGACGAAGCGATCATCGCCATGCTGAAAGCGCTCAGCTTCCAACGCCTGTTTCAGCGCTTGGGCCAGCGCCAGCCCGCCGTCATCGGGTGAGACGGGAAGCAGGAGGGCAAACTGGTCGGCACCGACGCGGCCGGCCAGGGCGTCAGTGGGTAACATGCTGCGAATACGCTCGGACAATTCCCGCAGCAAGCGATCACCGGCGGCATAGCCACAGGAGTTATTGATCAACTTGAATTGCAGCAAGTTAATGAACGTCAGCGTGTACTCCTGCCCCAGGCTGGCACAGGTGTTAACCACCTTTTCCAGACGCTGAATGAATTCACGCCTTGTTAGCAAGTTGGTCAGTGGGTCCTGGCTGGCATCCAGCGCCAGGCGCGCATAGACTTTCTGTACCAACGCATCGAGCCCTTGCTCGACCGGTTGTTGACTGAATTCCGGTCGGCTGGTCATCCGCCCATCACAGAGCATCTGCGCGATTTCATCCAGCTCCAGTGTCAGGCTGCGGGTACCCTGACGGTTAGCCAGTAATAGTCGGGTCATATCCGCGGATTGCCAGATAATTTGCGCGGGTTGGTGTTGGAAAGGCCCCCGGTTTACCTCGAACCATTGCCCGGGTTTCAGCTTGCGTGCGCGTTGCAGCCAATGTCGCTGGTCCGTAGCGCCCTCCGCTAATGCTTGCAGCCGCGCTGCGCGCAGTTCACTGTCCAGAATAGGTGCCTGGTAGCGGCTGCGAGGAAACGCATCGGGCTCATTTAAGAGTAGGGCAATATCTTCCAGCAGATGAGCGTGTCGGCCAAGTTCATCCGGGACCTTGGACAGGCCGATACGCACCAGCTTGAGTACATCCTTTGCTGCCAGTGGCTGCTCGGTCAGTGGTGTTTCGCGAACACTATCGCCCAACTGTGATGCCGCTTTGATGCACATGGACCAGGCCGGGCTTTCAGCACCTTCACGTAACCAGGTCAGTCGCATCAGGGCCTTCCAGCCATATTCGAGCAGGTCAAGCAGCGGCTGTGGGGCGGCGCTTGGCAGTACGGCCAGCAGCGCACTTTCGATGGCCTGGTTGGCCTGTTGCAAACGCTGCTGACCTTCGCATCGATCACGTAGCCGGCCAAGGTTGCGTTCGGTCAGCCGCTGTTCGCGATGCACCAGGCGCTCCAGCGCGGTATCTACGGTTCGGAAACTGTCCGCTTCCGGGTTGCCGAGAATGCTCTGCACTGCCTGGGTTACCGCGGTACGGTTTTGTTCGGCATTCATGCTCTGGCTATCGGCCAGCACCGCCAGGTGGTTGATGGTCTTGCGCAGCGGATGTTGTGCCTGGTCCAGCAGAGCCGGGTCGCTCAGCAATTGGCGCAAGACGGGTAGCTGCAATTTGCGCAACTGGGCTTGTAACTCGGGCTGAATGTGCTGATTGTGTGTCAGGTTGGTAAACAGCTCTTCGACCAGTTCAATCGTGTCAGCCGAATTACCGCTCAACTCAGGAGCATGCTGTTGAATCAAGGAATGCAGATCTTGTTCGTTTAGCTGGGGGCTTTGTGTCTGGGCCAATTGCTGCTGTAGCTTGAGCAGGTTGTCCAGTGTGCTGGCGTTGACCTGAGGTGGCTCGGAGGCCTGAGGGTCATGCGGGCTGCGCCGGGATTGCTGTAACCGGTTAATCAGCTGCAGCTGCGGAACGACAGCTTGTTGAGGGCGCTCACTGTCGCCGGCGCTGGTTGCAGTATCCTCAGCCGGCGGTGTTGTAGCCCGGTCGCTTGTCTGGCGTTGTTCGCGTAATGCCTGGTCAGCAAGGTATTGGGTCGGGTCGAGATCTGGCAGCAATCCTGCGCCAGCAAAGCCTTGATTTAGCTGTTTATATAGCGGCTGCAGACGGCTTAGCAGGTGCGCTTGCAGGCATTCATAAATAATGCGCAAGGCTTCGTGTGGCAGTTGCAAGGGTGTTATCGCGGCATGCAGGGCATGGCAGATAGCTGAGGGCGCAAAGGGGTTGGGGCAGTGCCGGCCGTGTCGCAGGGAGTAACCGGCATCCAGTCGCACTTGCAGGGCGATCAGGTCGTCGCGCCATTGTAGCTCAGCGCGGGAAATGGCCACCCTGACCAGCAACCAGTCTTCAAAGGCTTCCTTGCCAACCAAGCTGAGACTCTGGGCATTGGTGGAAACCCTGGGCTGTGCACTGATGATTGCCAGCGCCGCAGGTTGCTCCATGGCTTTGCCGAGGGTATCCAGGACTTGTTGGCGAATAGGGCTTTGTTGCGCGCGCAATTGCAGCATGGCGTCAAATAACAGCTGTTGCTCAGTTTGCGTGCGCTGCTGTTCAGCCGCTGTTAGCAGCGCATTATCGGCCAGTTCGAAGAAGTGGGTGAGATGGTCATCCATAAAGTCATGCAGGGTTGCCAAAGCGCTGGCCAGTGCGGCCTCGGCATCGGCTGTACTGACCTGCGTAGCAGCCGGCAGCGCAGCGGAGGTGTGCTGTTCCTGGGTTTGGGCGGCTGTGGCCAGGCAGGCCAGTTGATTGCGCGTGGCCTGGGTAAACCGCAAACCTAATAGCTGCCTGGATTGGTGGGCAACGACGACGGGAATGGCTTGAGGGCCTTGCGCAGCAAAAAACAACAGCTGCAATTCACTGCCGCTGGCCAATGCTCGCTGTTCGGCTGGCGTCAGAGGAAGGTTGAGCTCAAGCAAAACGCCACCGCTGCTGTAATCCTTGATGCAGCCGGCTGATTTGAAGCCCTGGCTGTTTTTCAGCAAGGCTTCAAGATTGGCGATATGGCGCTGGTGTTGCCGCTTTTCCATAGGGTGCTTGCCGCTCCTGATGATGGTCAGGAAGCTGTAGAGAAACTACATTGCATGACCACGCATTCAATGGGAGTATCGCGCTAATTACCGCAATATGAAATAGCCGTCCAAGCCTAATGTTTTACGCTATGTCCGCAGTTTTCCTTTCTTATACTGTCAGATACTGCTTGATCAGCTTGTCATCCAGCGTATCCATAGGCCCTTCTGCCATGACCCGGCCACGCTCCATGATGAAAAAATCATCGGCCGCGCGGCGGGCAAAGGGCAGTTTCTGCTCGACCAGTAGCACGGTCAGCCCCAGTTCTTGATTCAGGCGACGGATAACATCGCTGATATCACGCACGATATTTGGCTGAATGCCCTCGGTCGGTTCATCCAGAATCAGCAGCTTGGGGTCGAGCACCAGTGCCCGACCAATCGCCAATTGCTGCTGCTGACCGCCAGAGAGATCGCCACCGCGGCGGTTTTTCATTTCCTTGAGTACCGGGAACAGCTCGTAGATCAGTGAGGGTATCTGCCGGGCGCGGTCCTTGCGTGCGCCGAGGGAGATTTTCAGGTTCTCCTCGACGGTCAATAGCGGAAAAATCTCACGGCCCTGGGGCACATAGCCGATGCCGGCGCGAGCACGGTTTTCCGTGCGCATGCGGCTGATATCCTGACCGTTGAACATGATCTGGCCATCGCGGATGGGCAGCAGCCCGGTGATGCACTTGAGCAGGGTGGTTTTGCCGACGCCGTTACGGCCGAGCAGGCAGCCGCAGGTGCCTTCCTGCAGCTCCAGGTCCAGGTCCCAGAGAATATGGCTCTGGTTGTAGTACTGGTTGATTGACTTGATGCTGAGCACAGGCGTTATTCTCCCAGATAGACTTCGACCACTTTCGGGTCGTTCTGCACTTGATCCATGCTGCCTTCGGCCAGCACCGAACCCTGATGCAATACAGTGACGGTACGTGCAATTGAGCGCACAAAAGCCATGTCATGCTCGACCACCACCACCGAGTGCTTACCGGCTAGCGAGGTGAGCAATTCAGCCGTTTTTTCCACCTCTTCACCGGTCATCCCGGCTACGGGTTCATCGACCAGTAGTACCCGCGGGTTTTGCATGAGTAGCATGCCGATTTCCAACCACTGCTTCTGCCCGTGGGACAGTTCACCGGCATCCCGGCGTACCAATGTCTGCAAGCCGATCAGCTCCAGCACCTCGTCGATACGTTCGCGCTGTAGGCTGCTCAGGTCGCGCAGTAGGGTAGACCAGACACGCTTGCTGCCAGCGCTGGCCAGTTCCAGATTCTCGAATACTGACAAGGCTTCGAAAATCGTTGGTTTCTGGAATTTACGTCCGATCCCGCCGCGAGCAATGCTGTGTTCAGACTGCTTGAGCAGGTTGATGCGTTGGCCGAACCACACGCTGCCGCTATCGGGCTTCGTCTTGCCGGTGATCACATCCATCATGGTGGTCTTGCCGGCCCCGTTGGGACCGATGATGCAGCGCAGCTCGCC
>REBY01000068.1 GCA_007692485.1 Pseudomonadaceae bacterium
TTGGAAACGGATTCCACAACCAGCAGCACTTCTTTGCTCATCGTATGCCTCGCCTAAAGCCATCCAGAGGGGCGGTTAGCCCACATCAAAAACGGGGAATGATATTGCCCTTGTCGATCGTATCGATCGGCAACAGATATTCGTGATCATCCACCTGCAGCACCACCTCGTCGGCCTCAACGCCGCGAATGATGCCTTGAAAATTCCGTCGTCCTTCATAAGGACTGCGCAGCTTCAGCTTGACCTGCTCGCCGACGTGCGCCTGATACTGCTCAAGGGTAAACAGGGGACGATCCATGCCAGGAGAAGATACCTCAAGGGTATAGTCGTTGGTGATCGGATCTTCCACATCGAGCAGACCACTCAAATGCCGGCTGACCGCCGCGCAGGCCTCGACATCAATGCCATCGGCATGATCGATATACACCCGCAGCAGTGTGTGTCGCCCTTGCGACAGGTACTCAATACCCCAGCACTGGTAACCGAGCGACTCTATGCCGGGTACCAACAATGCTTCCAGTTCGGTCTGCTTGCCAGCCAAAGTGACGCGCCTCTTTCTCCACCAACAAAAAATGGGCCCTTGGCCCATCACGACTCTGGCCACCCCATGCCAAGCACAGGGTCCAGATTTCCGGGGTGCGCCATGACCCCGATCGGAAACGCCGCCGGGAAGCACACACAACCCCTAATAAAAAGCCCCTGAAAAGGGGCCTTGAACTGGTTGCGGGGGCAGGATTTGAACCTACGACCTTCGGGTTATGAGCCCGACGAGCTACCAGACTGCTCCACCCCGCGTCGAATCCGAGGGCATGGATTATACGCCCGGAAGCCTGACAAGACAACCGGCGCAAATGCCCTCTACAAGACAAGAGCCTCAACGAGGCTCTGAAAAGATTGGTGCGGAAGATGGGACTCGAACCCATACACCCTAAGGCACTACCCCCTCAAGATAGCGTGTCTACCAATTCCACCACTTCCGCAAAAACTGTGTTGACCGACTCAGTCAACCGAGGGTACATCACCGCCAGCCGGAGCTGTCGAATCCTGCTCTTCCAATACCGGCACATCATCGCTGATCGTCGGCATAGGCTCACTCAGCAGTACCGGATCCGGTAAACCACCGTCACGGATCTGACCAGCCTGGCTGCTGGCATAATAAGCCAGCCCGAGCGAGGTTGCGAAGAATACAGCAGCCAGCACAGCAGTCAAGCGGCTCAGAAAGGTAGCTGAACCCTGACTGCCAAAAACCGTACCAGACGCACCAGCACCGAAGGATGCGCCGGTTTCAGCGCCCTTGCCCTGCTGCATCAACACCAGACCAACCAAGGCAATGGCAACGATCAGGTGCACAATAACAATTACAGTCTCAATCATGATGCTCTTCCCGCGGCGCGCGCAATCGCACCAAATTCTTCTGCATTGAGCGAGGCTCCACCAACCAGCCCGCCATCGATATCCGGCATGGCAAACAGCTCTTCGGCGTTATCTGCCTTGACGCTGCCGCCATAAACTATCTGTACTGCCTGCGCCTGCTCATCGTCGAGCAAAGCCAGGCGGGCGCGAATCATCGCATGTACGTCCTGCGCCTGATCCGGACTGGCCGTCAAACCGGTGCCGATCGCCCAAACCGGCTCGTACGCTATCACACCCTGAGCCAGGCCACCGACGCCGAATACGTCAAGCACGGCCTGCAACTGGGCGCCTACCACTTCAGCCGTTGCACCAGCGTCGCGCTGCTCACGCGTCTCACCAACACAAAGCACTGGACGCAATCCACAGGCCAGTGCGGCAGCAAACTTACGACAGATGGTCTCATCTGACTCCGCAAACAGGCTGCGGCGCTCAGAATGCCCTACCAGCACATACTCACATCCCGCATCACGCAACTGGGCTGGTGAAATCTCACCCGTCAACGCACCCGGCTCGGCTTGCCAGGCACTGGCCTGACCACCCAAACGAACCGGCGTAGACGCCAGCGCCGACATGCAACGCTCAATATAGAGCGCAGGTGGCGCGATCATCAGGTCAACCTGTTCGGGCCAATCTTCCCGGCACAGTGCTGCGAGCAGACGATCTACTGACTGCCGCGTTCCGTGCATTTTCCAGTTACCTGCTACCAGCGGACGGCGCATGCCCAACCTCTCTGCTCAAGCGGGCGCCAATCTTAACCAAGTTGCCCCAACGACACAACCGCCACCGGGGGTTTATTCAGCGAACAACTGCCGTACCCGGTCAGCCAGCTCAGCTGCCTCGCGCTTGACCTCGGCGGCATCCTGACCCTCAACCATGACCCGAATCAGCGGCTCAGTTCCGGACAAACGCAACAGCACCCGTCCGCGACCGGCCAACCGCTGCTCTGCAGCCGCTACGGCATTTTGTAAGCTCGAGTCATCCAGCGGTGACTGGGTGCCAGCCTGATAGCGCACATTAATCAGTGTTTGCGGGCATTTCTGCATAGGCGCCAGCGCCTCCGGGAGCGTCTGACCGCTGCGCTCCAGCGCCTTGAGTACTTGCAGTGCAGCAATAATGCCGTCGCCGGTCGACGTCTTGTTCAAACACACCAAGTGCCCCGAGGCTTCGCCGCCAAGCACCCAATTGCGCGCCTGCAATTCGTTCATCACGTAACGATCACCCACTTTGGCGCGGACCAGCTCGATACCCTGCTCAGCCAAAGCCAGTTCCAGACCCAGGTTGCTCATCAGGGTTCCGACTACCCCACCACGCAACAGATCACGCTTGTGCAGGTCCATGGCCATGACATAGAGCAACTGGTCGCCATCAACATCATTACCTTGGCTATCAACCATCAACACCCGGTCACCATCACCGTCAAAGGCAATGCCCAGATCAGCACCCTGCTTTAACACGGCAGTGCGCAATGCCTGGGTATGCGTCGAACCCACATCGGCATTGATGTTCAGCCCATCCGGCGTCGCGCCAATCACGCTCACCTCGGCACCCAGCTCGGCAAACACACTGGGGGCAACCTTGTAGGTCGCACCATGAGCACAATCCAATACCACTTTCATGCCACGAAAACTGGTGCCCATGGGCACGCTGCTTTTACAAAATTCGATATAGCGCCCGGAAGCATCGTCCACGCGCGCAACTTTGCCCAGCAGCGCTGAGTCGACGACCGTCATCGGCCCATCGACCAGGCGCTCAATTTCCAACTCCAGCTCGTCAGGCAACTTGCTGCCCGCCGCCGAAAAGAACTTGATGCCATTGTCATAGAATGGATTGTGCGAGGCGCTGATCACAATACCCAGATCAGCCTGGAAGGTGCGTGTCAGGTAGGCGATTGCCGGCGTCGGCATCGGCCCCAGCAGCTTGACCTCAGCCCCCGCCGCGGACAACCCGGCTTCCAGGGCGGATTCGAACATATAGCCGGATATTCGGGTGTCCTTGCCAATCACCACCTTGCAATCTGCTTCCCGTCCAAAGGCGGTGCCAACCGCCCAGCCCAACTTGAGCATGAATTCAGGCGTAATGGGATGCTGACCGACCTGACCGCGAATGCCGTCAGTACCAAAATATTTTTTCTGCATGCAGTGTTCCTGTTGCGGTTCGGCTTGGCTGCCGTTTGATCCTATTGTCGCAGATCAGCTCCCAACTGACAGCACCTCAGCTACGCGCCGCGATAACCGCTTCAGTCATGCGAACCGCATCCAGGGTAGCGGCGACGTCATGGGTGCGAACAATGCCGGCGCCCAGCGTGACTGCCAGACTGGCCAGCGCCAGGCCACCGGCCAGCCGCTGCTCGACCGGGCGCTGCAGAGTATTACCGATCATGCTCTTGCGTGAAACCCCGACCAACAACGGACGCTGAAGTGGAGCCACCTCAGGCATACGGGCAAACAATTCAAGATTCTGCTCGAGGGTTTTGCCAAAACCGAAACCCGGATCGATCAGCAGCGCATCTTCGCTGATACCTGCTGCCAGTGCCGCGGTTACACGCTCGGTAAGGAAGGCATTAACCTCCGCCAAGAGGTCATCATAGTGCGGATTAACCTGCATATTGCCCGGCTCGCCTTGCATATGCATCAGACACACGGCCAAATCTGTCTCAGCAGCGGCAGCTAAGGCTCCCGGCCGCCGTAAGGCACGCACATCATTGATCAGCCCGGCGCCGGCCTGTGCGCCGGCAAGCATGACCTCCGGCGAGCTGGTATCCATGGACACCACCACCTCAAAACGCGCCTGCAAGGCTTCTACTACCGGCACAACCCGGTCCAACTCTTCAGCGACACTGACCGGCTCGGCGCCTGGGCGTGTTGATTCGCCACCGACATCAATCAACGTGGCACCTTCAGCAAGCATCTGCTCACTGCGATACAAGGCAGCATCCAGTTGATTGAAGCGTCCGCCGTCAGAAAAGGAGTCTGGGGTGACGTTGAGGATACCCATGATATGGGTATTGGAAAGGTCAAGCCGCTGGCTGCCACAAGGCAGCCAGCGGGCACGTACAGCATTAGCCATGGAGCGTCAGTGTTCCCCGGCCGGACCGCCAATGGGATCATTGCGATCGCGCTGCCGGTCATCTTCCTCACGGCCTTCGCTCTCACTGTCATCAGCCTCATCGACGACGGCCGACGGTCCGGATGGCTTGTCATCCGACCAGTCTTTCGGTGGCTGAGGCACCTTACCTGCCATGATCTCATCAATCTGGGCGACATCGATGGTTTCATACTTCATCAACGCCTGGGCCATCAGCTCGAGTTTGTCACGATTCTCATCCAGCAAGCGCTTGGCCGTGTTGTAACACTCATCAATGATGCGACGCACTTCATGGTCAATCATTTTAGACGTTTCACCGGACAAACTGCTCTGACCGCCACCCGCACCGCGGCCAAGGTAGCCTTCATTCTCGTCTTCGGCGTACTGCAATGGGCCCATTTTTTCCGACAGACCCCACTTGGTCACCATGTTTTTGGCCAACTGGGTAGCACGCATGATGTCGTTGGAGGCACCTGTTGTCACGCCATCGAAGCCCAGCGTCATCTCTTCGGCAATACGGCCACCGAACAGCGAGCAGATCTGGCTTTCCAGCGCCCGCTTGGACAGGCTGTAGCGGTCTTCCTCAGGCAGGAACATGGTTACACCCAGTGCTCGGCCACGGGGAATAATAGAGACCTTGTAGACCGGATCATGCTCAGGTACCAGACGACCGACAATGGCATGGCCTGATTCGTGATAAGCGGTATTGAGCTTTTCCTTATCCGACATGACCATGGATTTGCGTTCGGCACCCATCATGATCTTGTCTTTAGCCAACTCGAACTCCTTCATCTCCACTACACGCTTGTTGACGCGGGCAGCAAACAAGGAAGCCTCATTGACCAGATTAGCCAGATCGGCACCGGAGAAGCCAGGGGTACCACGGGCAATATTACCGGGCACAACATCATCACCCAGCGGAACTTTACGCATATGGACCTTGAGGATCTGCTCGCGACCACGAATGTCCGGCAGGCCTACTACAACCTGGCGATCAAAGCGACCGGGGCGCAGCAGCGCCGGATCAAGCACGTCCGGACGGTTGGTCGCAGCAACAACAATAATGCCGTCGTTGGCTTCAAAACCGTCCATTTCCACCAGCAACTGGTTCAATGTCTGTTCGCGCTCGTCATTGCCACCGCCCATGCCGGCACCGCGATGGCGACCGACAGCGTCGATTTCGTCAATGAAAATAATACAAGGGGCGTGCTTTTTAGCCTGGTCAAACATATCCCGCACCCGGCTGGCACCTACACCAACAAACATCTCCACAAAGTCAGAACCGGAGATAGTGAAGAAAGGCACACGGGCTTCACCGGCAACCGCCTTGGCCAGCAAGGTTTTACCGGTACCGGGCTGACCGACCATCAACACGCCGCGTGGTATATGACCGCCCAGACGCTGGAACTTGCCCGGATCACGCAGGAACTCAACCAGTTCACCCACCTCTTCCTTGGCCTCGTCACAACCGGCAACGTCACTCAGACGGGTTTTGACCTGGTCTTCCGAGAGCATTTTGGCCTTGCTCTTGCCAAAGCTCATCGGTCCCCCGCGTCCACCCGCACCGCCTTGCATCTGCCGCATGAAAAACAGGAAGATGGCGATGATGATCAATATCGGGAAACTGGCAATTAGCAGCTGTGTCCAGATGCTTTGCTGGTCTGGTTGCTTGCCTTCGACCACCACATCGTTATCCAGCAGGTCGCCAATCAGGCCGCTATCCTGGATTGCCGGACGCACGGTGCGGAATTCGCTCCCGTCACGGCGCTGACCAATAATGGTGTGCCCTTCCACAGTAACGCGCTCGACTTGGCGATCCCTGACCAATTCAAGAAACTCGGTATAGTTCACCGTGCGCGGCTCGGGGCTGCTGCTGAAGTTGTTCATTACCGTGACCAGTACCGCGGCAATGATCAACCACAGAATCAGGTTTTTCGCCATGTCGTTCAAATCGCTACCCTCGTGGCGCGCCGGGACTCCGTCGCTGCCTGTCTGAATTCAGTTCTATGACCCTAATACCTTACACCAGTTTCATACCCACGGCAGCCTGTGCCTGTAACCCGCTATGTCGCTGACGCGGACCATATAACCGCCAAGGTGTTGATCTTGGGGCATTAGTGAAAATAACAAGGCAAATCGTCGCACGCCGAGCAGGATTCCCATCTAACCGCAGAATACCCCATGCACCGGGCGCATCCGGCAGTTATACTAGTGACAGGTTTTATCCAGGGCTCGTTTTGCAGCCCGTTCACTCAATTGTACGGATTATTATGGCGCTCAGCTCGGCACAGAAGAAAGATCTCAAACGCATTGCTCACCACCTCAAGCCGGTTGTACTGGTCAGCGAACAGGGCGCCAGTGCAGGCGTCGTGGCCGAACTGGAGCGCGCGCTCAACGACCACGAACTGATCAAGATCCGCATCAATGTCAGCGACCGCGAAGCCAAGCAGGCGCTGATCGCCGAGCTGTGCAAGCAGAGCGGCGCTGAACTGGTCCAAGTGATTGGCAAGATGGCGGTGCTGCTCAAGCGCAACCCCGAGCCCAACCGCAACCTGTCCAACCTGCTGCGCTACAAAGAGCTGTAAGCCGTCTGATCAGGCCTCATCCGGGCGACGTTGCAGCAGCAGCACCAGCCCGGCAAAGGCCATTACAAGGTAGGCAAAACCACCCCAGTAGTTCGGCTCGCTAAACCCGCGCACTACAAAGAAAGCGGCACAGGCCACGGCTGCAAGCAGCAATAACTGTGCCCGCAAATCAGACCAGAAACGCCCACGCAGCAGCCAGGCTGCCAGCGCCAGTTGCAAGCCTATACAAACACCTGCAAAGCCGGTCATCAGGGGATACAGGTATTCCGCCAGGTCCTGCTGCAGTCGCGGCGCCAGACCGTATTGCTGCAGTGCTGGCATCAGCACGAAGTGCAATACCCAGGCACCACCCACCCACAAGGTCTGACTCAACTGCCAGGCGATGCGGCCACCGCGCAGGGCTGGCATGGCCGCCGATGCGCTCACAGGTGGCTGACCTCAACGATCTCGTACTCAACCAGGCCGCCCGGGGTCTGCACTGCAACCACATCACCGACTTCCTTGCCGATCAGCGCACGGGCAATCGGTGAGGTCACCGAAATCTTGCGCTTTTTGATCTCGGCCTCGTCTTCACCGACGATCTGGTAAACCACTTCCTCGTCGGTATCCACATTGGCGATGGTAATCGTGGTGCCGAAAATCACCTTGCCAGTCGGCGCAATGGTGGTCACGTCGATGATCTGAGCGTTGCCCAGACGGCCTTCGATATCACGAATACGCGCTTCCACCATGCCCTGCTGCTCGCGAGCCGCATGGTATTCGGCGTTTTCCTTCAAATCACCCAACTCACGTGCCTCGGCAATTGCCTTGCTTATTTGCGGGCGCATCACACTTTTCAGGTGCTTGAGCTCGACTTCCAGGGCTTCGGCGCCCTGCTTGGTCATTGGATATTTCATCGCATCAAATCTCCGCGTGCAGATCCTGCAGTCGGCGTACTGCCCGCTCGGGACCAAACTTCAATGCTTCGCAGATCGCCTCACCACCCGCCAACGTGGTGGTCGAGTAGACCTTGTGCTGCAACGCATTGCGCCGAATGGAATAGGAATCGGCGATCGACTGCCGACCCTCGGTAGTATTGATCACCAGGCTGATTTCGTCATTCTTGATCATATCAACGATATGCGGACGACCTTCAGTCACCTTGTTGACCCGACGTACCGGAATATTGTCTGCCTCGATCACTTTCGCCGTGCCGCTGGTGGCGACCACTTCAAAACCGAGCCCGACCAGATCGCGAGCAACCTGAGCCACAAAAGGCTTATCGTCTTCGCGCACACTGATAAATACGCAGCCTTCAGTCGGCAACCGCTCACCAGCGCCCACCTGAGCCTTGGCAAAGGCCTCGGCAAAACTGTCGCCAACCCCCATCACCTCGCCAGTGGACTTCATTTCCGGGCCAAGGATGGGATCAACACCCGGGAACTTGGCGAAGGGGAATACCGCTTCCTTGACGCTGAAGTACGACGGCACCACTTCTTCGGTAAAGCCCACTTCGGCCAGGGTCTTGCCAGCCATGACGCGGGCAGCAATCTTGGCCAGAGACTGACCGATGCACTTGGAGACAAAAGGCACGGTACGCGAGGCACGCGGGTTGACCTCGATCACATAGATGGTCTCGTCCTGCACCGCCATCTGCACGTTCATCAAACCAACCACACCCAACTCGAGGGCCATCTTGCGCACTTGCTCGCGAATTTCGTCCTGTACCGCTGCCGGCAAGGAATACGGCGGCAAGGAACACGCGGAATCACCCGAGTGCACACCCGCCTGTTCGATATGCTGCATGATGGCGCCGATTACCACATGGGTACCATCGGAAACCGCATCAATGTCCACCTCAATAGCGCAGTTAAGGAAGTGATCCAGCAGCACCGGGCTGTCATTGGAGACTTTCACCGCATCACGTAAGTAGCGCTTGAGCTCATCTTCCTGGTAGACAATTTCCATTGCCCGGCCGCCCAATACGTAGGACGGACGCACCACCAGCGGATAGCCAATCTTGTTGGCGGCACGGATGGCTTCTTCTTCGCTGCGCACCGTGGTATTGGCCGGCTGGATCAGCTTCAGGCGCTCAACCATCTGCTGGAAGCGCTCGCGGTCTTCGGCGCGGTCAATCGCCTCCGGGCTGGTGCCGATAATCGGCACACCGGCTTCTTCCAGCGCGCGCGCCAGCTTCAACGGGGTTTGCCCGCCGTACTGCACGATCACACCCTTGGGCTTCTCAACCCGAACGATTTCCAGCACGTCTTCCAGGGTAACGGGTTCGAAGTACAAGCGATCGGACGTGTCATAATCGGTGGACACGGTTTCCGGATTGCAGTTGACCATGATGGTCTCATAGCCGTCTTCACGCATGGCCAGCGCGGCGTGTACGCAGCAGTAGTCAAACTCGATACCCTGACCGATGCGGTTGGGGCCGCCACCCAGCACCATGATCTTGTCACGGTCGCTCGGGTTGGCTTCGCACTCTTCCTCATAGGTCGAGTACATATACGCCGTATCGGTAGCAAACTCGGCAGCGCAGGTATCAACCCGCTTGTACACCGGTAGCACCTTGAGCTTGTGGCGATGGCTGCGCAGGCTCTTTTCGCTAACCGCAAGCAATTCGGCCAGGCGGGCATCGGAGAAACCCTTGCGCTTGAGGCGGCGCATCAGAGCGTAATCCAGGTCAGCCATACCACCGGTAGCGATGGCTTTCTCTTCGGCCACCAGGTCTTCCAGTTGAATCAGGAACCAGGGGTCGATCTTGGTCAGGGCAAACACCTCTTCACGACTCATACCCAGACGGAAGGCGTCAGCCAGATACCAGATACGGTCAGCACCCGGCACCGTCAACTCACGGGTAATCTGGGTGCGCGCCTCGGCATCCGTCGGCTCAACCTTGGGATCCAGGCCCATGGCGCTGACTTCCAGCCCGCGCAGGGCTTTTTGCAGTGATTCCTGGAAGGTACGGCCGATGGCCATGACTTCACCGACCGACTTCATCTGCGTGGTCAGGCGCGCATCGGCGTTAGGGAATTTTTCAAAGGCAAAACGCGGGATCTTAGTGACCACGTAATCGATCGCCGGCTCAAACGAGGCCGGCGTGCGGCCACCAGTAATATCGTTATGCAGCTCGTCGAGGGTATAACCCACGGCCAGCTTGGCAGCGATCTTGGCAATCGGGAAACCGGTCGCCTTGGAGGCCAGGGCTGATGAGCGCGATACCCGTGGGTTCATCTCGATCACCACCATACGGCCAGTATCCGGGCAGATACCGAACTGCACGTTGGAACCGCCGGTTTCCACACCAATCTCACGCAGTACCGCCAGCGAGGCGTTACGCATGATCTGGTATTCCTTGTCGGTCAGCGTTTGCGCCGGCGCGACAGTGATGGAATCCCCGGTATGTACGCCCATGGGGTCGAAGTTCTCGATCGAGCAAACGATGATGCAGTTGTCCTTCTTGTCGCGGACCACCTCCATCTCGTATTCCTTCCAACCGATCAGCGACTCGTCGATCAGCAATTCCTTGGTCGGTGACAGATCCAGACCCCGGGTGCAGATTTCTTCGAATTCTTCGCGGTTATAGGCAATACCGCCACCTGTGCCGCCCATGGTGAATGATGGGCGGATAATGCACGGGAAGCCGACCTGGTCGAGAACACCGTAGGCTTCCTGCATATTATGCGCGATACCCGAGCGCGGACATTCCAGACCGATGGATTTCATTGCCGTATCAAAGCGCGAGCGATCTT
The DNA here is from genome assembly GCA_007692485.1 of Pseudomonadaceae bacterium. Classification (GTDB taxonomy): domain Bacteria; phylum Pseudomonadota; class Gammaproteobacteria; order Pseudomonadales; family Pseudomonadaceae; genus Halopseudomonas. The sequence continues at coordinate 10,820 of REBY01000068.1, forward strand.
CCGCCTTGTCGATGGTATCGGCATTGGCGCCAATCATCTCGACATTGTACTTGTCGAGTACGCCATGCTTCTCCAGATCCAGTGCGCAGTTCAGCGCCGTCTGGCCACCCATGGTCGGCAGCACCGCATCCGGGCGCTCCTTCTCGATGATCTTTTCCACCGTCTGCCATTTGATCGGCTCGATATAGGTGGCATCAGCCATCGACGGGTCGGTCATGATGGTAGCCGGATTGGAGTTGACCAGAATGACGCGGAAGCCTTCTTCCTTCAGCGCCTTGCAGGCCTGAGCGCCGGAATAGTCAAACTCACAGGCCTGGCCAATGACAATGGGGCCGGCGCCGATGATCAGAATGCTTTTGATGTCAGTACGTTTTGGCATAGTCGTCTACAAATCCTTGAGGGCTCAGCGGCGGGCGGCCATGGCAGCAATGAAACGATCGAACAGCGGCGCAACATCGTGCGGACCCGGGCTGGCTTCCGGGTGACCCTGAAAACTGAAAGCGGCCTTGTCGGTGCGTTCGATACCCTGCAAGGTACCGTCGAACAATGACTTGTGCGTGGCCCGCAGATTGGCCGGCAGGCTGTTTTCATCGACCGCAAAACCGTGATTCTGGCTGGTGATCATCACCACGCCGCTATCCAGATCCTGCACCGGGTGGTTGGCACCGTGGTGGCCATGGCCCATTTTCAGGGTCTTGGCACCGGAGGCCAGCGCCAGCAACTGGTGACCGAGACAGATGCCGAACACCGGAATGTCGGTATCCAGCACTTCACGGATTGCTGTAATAGCGTAATCACAGGGCTCCGGGTCACCGGGACCGTTGGACAGGAAGACCCCGTCCGGCTGCATAGCCAGCACATCACTGGCCGGCGTCTGCGCTGGCACCACCGTCAGGCGACAACCGCGCGCCACCAGCATGCGCAGAATGTTCAGTTTGACGCCGTAATCATAGGCCACCACGTGGTAAGGCAGATCAGCATCCGCATGCTCAGGGTGGCTGTCAGTCGCCAGCTCCCACACACCGGAGCGCCACTGGTAGCTCTCTTTGGCCGAGACTTCCTTGGCCAGGTCCATCCCCTTGATACCGGGGAAGTCGCGTGCCAGGCTCAGCGCCTGGTCAGCATCAACCTGCTCGCCAGCAATAATGCAGCCGCTTTGCGAGCCTTTCTCCCGCAGGATGCGGGTCAGCCGGCGGGTATCAATACCGGCAATGGCCACAATCCCGTTGTCGCGCAGATAGGCATCCAGCGGCTGCTTGCTGCGCCAGCTACTGGCCATCAACGGCAAGTCACGAATCACCAAACCGGCAGCATGCACGCGATCGGACTCAACATCTTCCGGCGTGACCCCGGTGTTGCCGATATGCGGATAGGTCAGGGTTACAATCTGACGGGAATAGGAAGGATCGGTCAGAATCTCCTGGTAACCGGTCATGGCCGTATTGAACACGACCTCACCGACACTGTGGCCGTCGGCGCCGATGGCCTCACCGTGAAAAATACTACCGTCGGCAAGAGCTAGAATGGCTGGCTTGGACAAGAAAACCTCCGATTGAGCTGACACGTTTCACCAAACGCGGGCTGCACAAAAGCGGGAATGAGGTGTATGACCACTTCATCCCGCATCAAGGCATTGTCAGATACGCGCTGAAAGACAGATTAGCCCGCAAGTTTACCGGCTGAGGTCATAAATATCCACACCGTTACCGGCCGATTAACTATGTAACGACTGCCGCCGCTCTGTCTCGGCACCTGGCCGACCGACCAAAGAGCCATTGAAAGTGTTCATTCTAGGGGCCATCTGTGCTAAAACTGCACTGCGGAACCTATCATTCAGGCCAAAGAGCCATGGAACCTGATTGCACAATAAGCAGAGAACAACAAGAAAGCCCCGAGGGAATCGAGCATGTCAAAGCACCTGAAGTATCTGTTAGCCGTTGGGTTGCTATGCCTGGCACCACTGGTGAAGGCCGATCTGCAAGCCCTGCAGACGGTGCACGAAATTCGTAGTGATGGTTTTAAAGCGGCCACCTATTTGTTGATCGACAACAATCTGTACGAGCGCGTCCGCGAGCCCGGCAACCGCGAAGCCTATCGCGAAGCGCTGAACGGCATGGACACGGGTATCCGCGACATCGGCAACCCGAGTGAATTGCGCAGCATCTTTGACCAGTTCACCCGCATGATTCGTGAACTGGAAAACCAGCCGGAAGATGAAGCCCACTTCAACCTGGCCACCGTCAACAGCATCATGCAAACGCATGCCGAGATCGACCAAATGCTTGCCGAACGCTATGCCGAGCATGCCGATCTGGCGGACGAGCGCCTGCAAACGCTGCATCAACAGAGCCTGGAGACCAACCAGATTCTGCTGCTGTACCAGAACAACATGTTCAGCTCGATCGGCGTTTACTTCATGGAAACCCATGAAGGCATCTTCAGCGCCATGGATGCCAGCATTGTCGAGCGCTTCGAGACCCTGCGCGGCCTGCTGCCCGAGCAGGATGCAGCCATCACCCGGCTTAACCAGCAATATGGTTTTATTCAGCCGCGCCTGATTACCTATTATCAGGACTGGGTGCCGACCATTGCCGCGTTCTACCTGCTGCGCAATACCGACACGCTGAACAACCTGGCCCGCGAGCAGATTCGCGCGGGTTGATTGTTAGCAGCATAAAAAAACCCGGCTTGCTCACGCAGCCGGGTTTTTTAATACCTGCCGGAATCAGCCTTTCAGGCCCAGCACATCCTGCATGTCATACAAACCCGCGGGCTTGCCGACCAACCAGCTACAGGAACGCACAGCGCCCTTGGCAAAGGTCATGCGACTGGAGGCCTTATGGGTAATCTCCACCCGCTCGCCTTCAGTGGCAAACAGTACGGTATGGTCACCGACCACATCACCGGCGCGCACCGTGGCGAAACCGATGGTGTCACGCTCACGCGCCCCCGTCTGCCCTTCACGCCCGTAGACCGCGACCTTACCCAGGTCACGCCCCAGCGCGTCAGCCACCACTTCACCCATGCGCAAGGCAGTACCCGAGGGTGCATCTACCTTATGCCGGTGATGGGCTTCGATCACTTCAATATCAGCGTCCTCACCCATCACCCGCGCCGCCATATCCAGCAGCTTGAGGCACAGGTTAACGCCAACACTGAAGTTCGGCGCAAAAACGATACTGATGTCCTTGGCAGCGGCTGCCAGCTCGGTCTTTTCCGCATCGGAAAAACCGGTGGTGCCGATCACCATGGACTTGCCGGCCGCGCGGCAGATACCCAGGTTGACCAGCGTCGTGGTCGGATGGGTAAAGTCGATCAAGACATCAAAATCCTCGGTCACCGCCTGCAAATCAGCCGTGACCAGCACACCCAGCTTGCCAACGCCAGCCAACTCGCCAGCATCAGCACCGAGCAAGCTGCTTTGCGGACGCTCAATGGCCGCCGTCAGCTGAGTGCCGTCGGTCTGCGTCAGCGCCTCGATCAGCGTCTTGCCCATGCGACCAGCCGCGCCTATTACTGCAACTCGCGTCATCGCAGCCTCGCTCATGACTTCATGTCATCAAAGAATTTTTTCACACCCTCGAACCAGCTATTGGCGCGCGGCGACTGCTTGCTACCCTCTTCCTGCAAGGTCTCGCGCAGCTCTTCCAGCAACTCGCGCTGACGCTTGGTCAGGTTGACCGGCGTCTCTACCACCACCCGACAGAGCAGGTCGCCGGTCGCACCGCCGCGCACCGGGGTTACCCCCTTGCCACGCATACGAAACAGCTTGTCGGTTTGCGAACCGGCAGGAATCTTCAGCTTGACCCGGCCATCCAGGGTCGGCACTTCCAGCTCACCACCCAGCGCCGCATCGGTAATACTGATCGGCACTTCGCAAAACAGGTTTTTGCCGTCGCGTTGGAAAATCTTGTGCTCGCGCACCGAGACCACCACGTAGAGGTCACCCGGCGGGCCGCCGTTGAGCCCGGCCTCACCCTTGCCACTAACGCGGATGCGATCACCCGTGTCCACGCCGGCAGGGATCTTCACTGACAACGTCTGCTGTTTCTCTTTACGCCCCTGACCATGGCAGTCAGTACAGGGATCGGTAATCATCTTGCCAGTACCGTGGCAGCGCGGGCAGGTTTGCTGCACCGAGAAAAAGCCCTGCTGCATACGCACCTGACCAATACCACCACAGGTGGTACAGGTTACCGGGCTGGAGCCCTTCTTGGCGCCGCTACCGTCACAGGTTTCACACTCTTCCAGCGTCGGGATACGAATAGTGACTTCGTCACCGCGAACGGCCTGCTCAAGATCCAGCTCAAGGGTGTAGCGCAAATCACTGCCACGCTGGACGCTCGAGCGGCCACGACCACGGCCACCACCACCGAAAATATCGCCGAACACGTCACCGAAAATATCGGAAAAGTCACCGCCACCACCGAAGCCACCACCCTGGCCACCGCCCATGTTCGGGTCAACGCCGGCATGCCCGTATTGGTCATAGGCCGCGCGCTTGTTGCCATCGGTCAGCACTTCGTAGGCTTCGTTGGCTTCTTTGAACTTCTCGATCGCTTCCGCATCATCGGGATTGCGGTCGGGATGGTATTTCATCGCCAGGCGGCGGTAAGCCTTTTTCAGCTCAGCATCACTGGCGCCACGGTCAACGCCCAGCACCTCATAAAAATCACGCTTGGCCATTCTTGGTTTCCCTCAATATGGGCCTATGCCACAAACAGCAACGCGGGAATGAATCCCGCGTTGCCTGGCTCGGTCGTACAAGGACTTACTTGTTGTTGTCCTTGACCTCTTCAAACTCCGCGTCAACAACATCGTCGGCATTGTCGTCAGCAGTGGCATCCTGTGCCTGACCTTCAGCGGCCTGAGCTTGCTCGGCATACATCTTCTGCACCACTGGCGCAGACGCTTCTGACAGCGCATTGATCTTGGCTTCGATCTCCGCCTTGTCATCACCCTTGAGGGCAGCTTCCAGATCGGTCAGGGCTGTTTCGATGGCCGCTTTCTCGTCATCGGTCGCCTTGTCACCGGCCTCGGTCAGCGTTTTGCGCGTCGCGTGCAGCAACTGGTCACCCTGGTTACGGGTGGTCACCAGCTCTTCGAACTTGCGATCTTCCTCGGCATTCGCTTCGGCATCCTGCACCATCTTCTCGATTTCTTCATCGCTCAGACCAGAAGAGGCCTTGATGATAATCGACTGCTCTTTCCCGGTCGCCTTGTCTTTCGCCGACACATTGAGGATACCGTTGGCATCCAGGTCAAAGCTGACCTCGATCTGCGGCATGCCACGCGGAGCCGGCGGAATGTCAGCCAGATCGAAACGACCCAGTGACTTGTTCTGCCCGGCCTGCTTGCGCTCACCCTGAAGTACGTGGATGGTCACCGCAGTCTGGTTGTCATCAGCGGTCGAGAACACCTGCGACTTCTTGGTCGGGATGGTGGTGTTTTTCTCGATCAGCGAGGTCATCACGCCGCCCATGGTTTCAATACCCAGTGACAGCGGGGTCACGTCGAGCAGCAATACATCTTTCACGTCACCCGACAATACCGCGCCCTGAATGGCAGCACCCACAGCTACCGCTTCATCCGGGTTAACGTCTTTGCGCGGCTCTTTGCCGAAAAACTCGGTTACCGCTTTCTGTACCAGCGGCATGCGGGTCTGACCACCAACCAGAATCACTTCGCTCAGCTCGCTGATATCGATACCGGCATCCTTCATCGCCACCTTGCACGGCTCCAGACTGCGCGTCACCAGATCTTCAACCAGCGACTCCAGCTTGGAACGAGTCACCTTGACCACCAGATGCTTGGGACCTGTGGCGTCAGCCGTAATGTACGGCAAGTTGACCTCGGTCTGCTGGCTGGAAGACAGCTCAATCTTGGCTTTTTCCGCCGCTTCTTTCAGGCGCTGCAGGGCCAGCGGGTCGTTGTGCAGGTCCACACCGCTGTCTTTCTTGAACTCATCGGCCAGATAGTCGATCAGGCGAATGTCAAAATCTTCACCACCGAGGAAGGTATCACCGTTGGTCGCCAACACTTCGAATTGGTGCTCGCCATCCACTTCAGCAATCTCGATGACCGACACGTCAAAGGTACCACCACCCAGGTCATACACCACAATGGTGGAGTCGCCGCGCGCCTTGTCCATACCGTAGGCCAGGGCCGCTGCGGTTGGCTCGTTGATGATGCGCTTGACTTCCAGACCGGCAATACGGCCCGCATCTTTGGTCGCCTGACGCTGGCTGTCATTGAAGTAAGCCGGAACGGTAATCACCGCTTCAGTAACCGGCTCGCCGAGATAATCTTCAGCGGTTTTCTTCATCTTCTTCAGGACTTCGGCAGACACCTGCGGTGGCGCCATTTTCTCGCCCTTGGCTTCAACCCAAGCATCACCGTTATCGGCTTTGACGATTTTGTAAGGCACCAGCTTGATGTCTTTCTGCACGACATCTTCTTCGAAGCGACGGCCGATCAGGCGCTTCACTGCGAACAGGGTGTTGTGCGGGTTGGTAACCGACTGGCGCTTGGCGGATTGACCAACCAGCGTCTCACCATCATTGCTGTAAGCAACGATAGACGGCGTGGTGCGCGCACCCTCGGCGTTCTCGATAACCTTGGCCGTACCGTTTTCCATAATCGCGACACAGGAGTTGGTAGTCCCCAGGTCAATACCGATGATCTTGCCCATAATACTTTCTCTCCGAATCAGTTGGCCGCGGGTTCCCGGCGGCTGGGTTTAACTGTCATGCCCCGTTAATGGGGCCGCTGCGGCTGATTTCAAGCCTGTTCATCAATTGTTGGCGTATCCGGCTTGGCGCTGGCTGCCTTGCTCACCACCACCATGGCCGGACGCAGCAAACGTCCGCTCAGGGTGTAACCTTTCTGGAACACCTTGAGCACGGTATTCGGCTCAACATTGGCGTTCTCTTCCATTGCCATCGCCTGGTGCAAGTCCGGATTGAAGGGCTCGCCTTCCGCATTGACCGCAGCAACATTGAAGCGGCCCAGGGTGTCGGCAAACATTTTCAGGGTCAGCTCGATACCTTCACGCATCGGCTTGATCGCCGGATCCGTCGCATCGGATAACTCCAGCCCGCGCTCCAGGCTATCGAGTACAGGCAACAGGTCATTGGCAAACTTCTCCAGCGCAAACTTGTGCGCCTTCTCAACATCCTGTTCAGCCCGGCGGCGAGCATTCTGCACATCGGCAGCAGCGCGCATCAGCTGATCCTGCGCCTCGGCCAACTGCTCTTCCAGACTGGCAACCTGCGCTTCAAGATCACTGCTCGGCGCCATATCCTGTTGCTCGATCGGCTCACCGGCCTGCTGATCCTGCTTCTGTTCATCCGCCATACTGATCTCCTGTAATACGCTGGGCGACAAGCCCGTTTAGCATTGACTGCTGACTTATATGGGGACGCGCGGCGATTGCTTCAAGGGGTAATGCCGGGGGATTTTTCCGTACTTGCCAGGCACAGAAAAAGTACTGTATAAATAACCAGACCGGATTTCGAAGGAGAGAGCCCATGCTGGTGCACCTTGCGGTGAACAACTACGCCATTGTCGACCACCTGGAGCTGGATTTTCAGCAGGGCATGACGGCAGTATCCGGTGAGACCGGCGCAGGCAAGTCCATCATGCTCGACGCCCTGGCATTGACCCTGGGCGATCGCGCCGACAGCGGCGCCGTGCGCCCCGGTAGTGACAAGGCCGACATCCTCGCCACCTTTGACATCAGCAACATCAGCGAAGCCCGCGCCTGGCTGCAGGAACGCGATCTGGACACCGACGACCAGGTGATCCTGCGCCGGGTGATTACCGCTGAAGGCCGCTCACGCGGCTACATCAATGGCAGCCCCTGCCCGCAACAGGATCTGCGCAGCCTGGGTGAGATGCTGATCGACATCCACAGCCAGCACGAGCATCAATCCCTGCTGAAAACCGATACCCACCGCCGCCTGCTGGATGACTATGCCGGCCACGGCGAACTGGCGCGCCAGGTACAGCTGGCCGCCCAACGCTGCCGGCAGACGGAACAGGCACTGCAACAGGCCAGCCAAAGCAACGAAGAACAAAGTGCGCGCCAGCAACTGCTCAGCTATCAACTGGAAGAGCTCGACAACCTCGGCCTGCAAGAGGGCGAACTGGCACAGCTGGAAATGGAACAGCGCGAACTGGCGAATGCCGAGCATATCCTGCACAACTGCCAGCAAATCACCAGCCTGTGTAGCGAGAACGACAGCGGCAGCGTACTCCAGGCCCTGAATGCCAGCCTGACCAGGCTAGACGGCATCAGCGAACACAGCCGCCACCTGCAAGAAGCGCAAAACCTGCTCGCCAGCGCCCAGATTCAGGTCGAAGAAGCCATGGGCGAACTGAACCGCTACCTCGACCACTTTGAAGCCGACCCGGCGCGCCAGCAGGAAGTAGAAGAACGCCTGAGCGCCCTCTACGAACTGGCACGCAAGCACCGCACTCAGCCCGAACAGCTGGGCGAACTGCAACAGCAACTCAACGATGAACTGGAACGCTTTCAGCAGCAAGATGCCGACGTAGAGCGCCTGCAAGAAGAGCTGAAGGCATACCGCGAGCACTATCAGCAACTGGCCGGAAAACTCAGCGCCGCGCGCAACAAGGCTGCGAGCAAACTGGCCAAGGCGGTCAGCAGCAATATCCAGCAACTGGGCATGCCCGGTGGCCGGGTTGAATTGCAGCTATCGCCTCTGGACGCCGAGCGTTACCCGCCACAAGGGCTGGAAAGCATCGAATTTCTTGTCAGCAGCAACCCGGGGCAACCCTGTAAGCCGCTGGCCAAAGTCGCCTCGGGCGGCGAGCTGTCGCGCATCAGCCTGGCAATTCAGGTGGTCACGGCGCAAACCTCGCGCACGCCCACATTGGTATTCGATGAGGTGGATGTGGGGATTGGTGGGCCGACCGCAGAAATTGTCGGCCAGTTACTGCGCGAATTGGGGGCCAACGGCCAAGTCATTACCGTGACCCACTTGCCCCAGGTTGCCGCGCAGGGCCATCAGCACTTGTTTGTGCGCAAGGAGCAAAGCAAAAGCTCAACCCGCACTTGCATCGACAATCTGGACACCCAGGATCGCGTCCAGGAAATCGCCCGCATGCTTGGCGGCATCGACCTGACCGACGAATCGCTGGCCCATGCGCGCAAGCTGCTGGCAGCCAGCACAAAAGTCGACGCCTGACCTGGTTGGTCAGCAGCCACATCATGGGTTGCCGCTTGAGGCCCCGTCCACCAGGCTGCCAGCATTGGCGGCATACGATTGCACAACCACCCCGGCCTCTCGCCGGGCAACCCGTTTGAAATGCGCGATCAACGGGCTATCTAGCGCTCCAGCCAGCCCGACCATAAAGACTCGATCACGCACAGCTGGCACATCCAGCAGCACTTCTACGCGATATTGCCGGCACACTTCGTCAGCAATATGACTCGGCGCGGCAAAAATTGCCTGCCCCTGCGAGCCAAAGACCTTGATCAGCGCGCTGTCATCAATTTCAGCAGCCAACTGCATGTGAATACCCTGCTGCTTCAGCCAACTCACAAGATGCTCGAAATACACGGCATTGCGTGTATTGACCAACAACCGCTCACCGCTGAGGCTCTGCGGCATTCCCGGCCTCAGACGGGCAGCCAATGACGGGCTGGCAAACAAAGAGAGCCCGGAACTCATCAATTCGCACAGCTCAAATCGATGCAACTCGTCGACCAGTTTTAATTGATCGGTCAATAACAAATCCAGCTTGCGGGTGCGCAGTTCCTGTAATTGCTGCTCGCTGTTGCCCGTGTGGCAAATCAGATAGGCCGCTGGGTCAAACTGATAAAACTCGCTTAACCATCGGTAAGAAATCAATTTGTGAATCGAGGCAGACACACCAACGCGCACAACCGCTCGTGCGGCCGTGCCCTTGCTCGTCAAAAAGTCATGCAGGTTATCAGCGACCCCGAACATAGCTTCGCAATAATCAAAAACCTGCTGACCAAAAGGGGTTAGCCAGAGCCGCCGCGACTTGCGCTCAAACAGACGCTGCCCCAGCTCAGCCTCAAGCTGAGCAAGCTGACCACTTAGGGTTTGCGGCGCAAGGTCCAAGCGCTCACTTGCCGCCGCAATAGAGCCGTCCTTGGCAATACTGCGAAAGTAATACAGGTGTTTGAAGTTAAGCTTGGGGATCAAAACCAGCTCCTATGCAGCCCTGCCCAGCACAGCGGCACCGACACTATTGGGCTCGGTTACCTGATACAGGTGCACCGCACGTGACTCGAAAGGGTGCAAAGCCGAGGCAACATAATGGTAGTGCAAAGGTACGGGTTGGCCACTGGCAACCAGCTTGATGCGATACGACTGCTCAGGCACATCCGGCCGCAAAGGCACTTCAACCCACAGATCAAGCTGACGACGTACCAGATCAAAAGCGGCATTGACGCAAACAAAGCCCTCCGGCAATTGCAAGCTATGCAGCGGCTGATCCAGATCCAAATGAAACTCACGAACAGTTTTCATAGCGATGACTCCTAGGCGTTGAGACATCTTATTTGTATCAGGGAGGCGTCGTCGTAAAAACAGAAGCTTTGAGGAAAATACATCGATTAATGCGAAGTATCGCCTTTATCGGCAGGCAACGCATTTTCATCCGCCGAAGCGTCAGTAACGGTATGTTGCTGGGAATGCATGCTTTTTGCCGCCCATACCGCACTAACAATCATCAAGGCAAAGGCTATACCCATATACAGCGTATCCAGCCCGGCTCCCACTTCAACCGCTTGTTCAAGGAAAAGAATCACCAGGATAACCACCGCCACTTGCAAGAGCGTGATCTTGAGGTCATGGAAATTGTTGATCTGCAGCGCAGCAAGAAACCCTGAACCGCGCGCTGAAGCACGCGCGATGAATAAGCGATAAAGCCCAACAGAAATAATCTGGAAGGTAACCGCAATCAAGAGCACATCCAACACCTTAAGCAGCCTGACGGCCAGGCGCTTGGCGTTGTCTGCGTTGGTCGGCACCTGAGCGATCACATCCAGAACAAGATGAAAAATCACCACCATACTGGTGAAATACAGCAGCAGTGCGCCCACGGCACAGGAAAACACTACTATGAGCACCATGAAGCGGCTCGAGTTGAACAGTTTTTCCATACTCAGCCTCCATACTCAGCCACATAGGTGCCGGAGATAAGCGACTACAGACAAGTACGCCGCTGATTTACCGAAGGTGTCAGGTGTTCTTTTTCTTTACGTACAACACCAGGTTATGGTCAACCAGCTCATAACCGTGCTCGT
>REBY01000122.1 GCA_007692485.1 Pseudomonadaceae bacterium
GCAGCATGATCGAACGCCTGCAACTGGGTGCCGGACGTGCCGTTGAAGTCATGGAAAGCAGTCGCCGTCAGGCCCACTCCGGGGTTGAGGAAGTGGCACAGGCTGGCAAGAAGCTGGAACTGATCACCCAAGCGGTGACCGCCATCAATGACATGAACGTTCAGATTGCCTCTGCAGCTGAAGAGCAGAGCGCAGTGGCTGAGGAGATTAACCGCAACATCACTACGGTCAGTGATGTGGCCCAGCAGACCAGCACAGCAGCGGAACAAAGCGCAGCTACCAGCGAAGAACTCGCGCGGCTGGCCAATGAACTACAAAGCCTGGTCGGTAAGTTCCGAACCTGAAACGGGCGACAGTCAGTCGTTGCTCAAAGCGACTGACTGCCGGGACAGTTCAAGCAACTGCTGGGCTTCAGCGTAATCAGTCCCAGACTCGGGCCCGAGCGCATCCAGGTCATAGCGTGACAGGCACCCACCACCGAGTACCGGCGGCATAGCTGCAGCTGCCTGCGCCAAAGCAGCCGGAGCGCTATCCGTATCCTCGTTATCCCTCACTTCGGCGCACCATGCTCATTGTAGGCCTTGACCGCACGCAACACATCGCGTCGACTGATCTGCCCGACCAGCAAGCCCTCATCCATCACCGGCAAGCGCCGCCGGCCCTTGTGAATAAAGTGCTCCGCTGCCTTGATGATATCGGCATCGGCATCAATGGTTTCGACGACCACCGTCATTACCGAGGCTACCGTCCCACCGGCCTCTTCATGATAACTGCCAGAGAGAATGCCTCGCAAACAATCGCTCTCTGACAGCAAACCAAGCAGATGGCCTTCATCATCGACTACCGGGGCACCTGAAATACGATTAACCAGCAGCGTATCAATCGCCCGAAACAGATCCATATCAGCCTTGAAGGTGACCAGGTCAAGGGTCATGTAATCCCGTACTTTTACCGATTTGAGCATAGTGACTCCTTATTGTGCGCAAGCAAAAAAGCTCGTTATCAGTTTAGCTGAAAACCACTGTCTTATTGTCGTGGACCAGGACACGATCTTCCAGGTGGTAGCGCAGGCCCCGCGACAGCACCATCTTCTCGACATCTTTACCCAGCCTCACCAGGTCCTCGGTATTCTGTCGATGACTGATGCGGGCTACATCCTGCTCAATAATCGGCCCGGCATCGAGATCCTCGGTCACATAATGACAGGTCGCACCGATCAGTTTGACCCCACGTACTGCCGCTTGATGGTAGGGTTTAGCCCCAGCAAAAGACGGCAAAAAGCTGTGATGGATATTGATAATGCGGTGTGCGTACTCGGCACACAGTTGCGGTGGCAAAATCTGCATGTAGCGCGCAAGCACAATACAGTCGGCCTGCTGGTCGCGCACCAGTTCAGCCACCCGATCAAATGCCGGTGCCTTGTCTGCCGGATCAACCGGCACGTGATGGAAAGGAATACCATGCCACTCGACCATGGAGCGAAGGTCATTGTGATTAGAAATCACACTGGTTATCTCGCAGTCCAGTTCACCGCTATGCCAGCGATGGAGCAAATCGGCCAGGCAATGTGACTCCCGACTGGCCATCAAGACGACTTTTTTCTGTTGCCGTGAGTCGCTGACCCACCAATCCATCTGATATTCCTCACCAATGGGCGCAAAAACCGTGCGCAGGCCTTCCAGATCGAAGGGCAAGGAATCGGCGCGAATTTCATGGCGCATAAAAAACCAGCCACTCAAGTTATCAGAATGGTGGTTGGCTTCAGTAATCCAGCCATTATAAGTCGCCAGCAGATTACTAACTTTGGAAACAATGCCCACCCGGTCAGGGCAAGCAATGACGAGACGATAGGTATGCATGTGAGCGACCTGTTACACCTGTTCAACGGGACAGGCATATTACCCCTGCCGACGACGAAATACAGCGACCAATAGAAAGTTCTAACTATTTATTCACAAAAGGCCCCTTATTTACTTGAACCACGCCATCAACGAGCAGCCAACACTTGTACTCTGTTCAACAACTAACTACTATTATATTGACCAAGTTTAACAATCCCCCTATTTCCCAACAGGTGACAATTCATGTCAAAGCTGCAAGAGTACCGTTCGCTGGAAGATCAGATTCGTGACCTGACCGACAAGCTGCACGCATTGTCGAATGACGACAAACTGAAGAAAGAAATCGAGTTTGAAGAAAAACTGCGTGACTTGATGAATCAGTACAACAAATCACTCAAAGATGTGATTGCTATTATCGATCCGGATAACAAGCTGACCCCTTCCGCCAAAGCCAGCAAGGCCTCAGGCCCCAAGCGTGCACGCAAGGTCAAGCAATACAAAAACCCGCACAACGGTGAAATTGTCGAAACCAAAGGCGGCAATCACAAGACTCTGAAAGCCTGGAAACAGCAATACGGTAATGACACCGTAGAATCCTGGATGACCATAATCGGTTAATCCGCTGCATGACTTGAAAGGGCAGATTTATCTGCCCTTTTTTGTGCCTGCTGGCTCTAGTAATACGCCTATAACTTTAAATAACCAGCCAGTTCTGAGCTGTAACTTTTCCAGGCCTGCAACAGGACTTTCTGTTGATCGCTGGCCTGTGCAAATGCCTGATCCAGTTCGCAGTTGAATTCTTGCAAGGTACGCGGAGCTCCCGGAATTTCGCCGACTAAGCGCTGACGGCAGAATTGCATCCAGCGGTCCATTTGTGGCGTAGTCAAAGACTCTGGAAAGTTACGTGCCTGGTAACGAAACAATAAGTCCTGTAAACGCTGATCCTGTAATGACCATTGTGTGCTGACCAGAGACTCTACGCCAGCCTGACGGATTGCCGGCAACAACTGTCGATCCTGGTCGCTGATAAAGCCAGCATACAGCTGGGTTTCCGCATCCTCATCGTTATTGGTTGGGGAGCTGTCGCTGTAGACCTGATGTAACTTGCCCAGCAACTCCTGACGCCAGCCGGCCAGCGTCTCGGCACGTGCCAGCAGAGCTGGCAAATCCAGTTGCAGGCGCGTGCAATCCTGCGGGCGCAGCACTTTAGTATCTGCCAATACTGGGCATTTATTGATATGCACCAGTTTCAATCCGGGCCGCTGCTCGCCTGGAGCCAGGTCATCCTTCGCGGTGTACAAACGTTCACGCAATTGCTCGGCATCCAGATCTTGCAGGAGCTCTAGCGGGGCTGCCAGATCGTACACAATCAACGCATTACGGTTCTGCGGGTGCCATGCAAGTGGCAGAACCACTCCCAACCCCTGGCGCTCGCGGCCAAACTTGCCCGACACATGTACCAGCGGCCGTACCCTCTGCAAATCAATCAGGCCAGCGACTTGACGCTTGTCGCGTAGCCCGAGCAAATAGTCATACAACCGCGGTTGCGCCTGACGCAACAAACGCGCCATAGCAATAGTTGCGCGCACATCAGCCAGCGCATCGTGGGCCTGACCATGATCAATCGCATTGGCTGCGGTCAGCAACTCCAGCCGCAATGAGGTAAAACCATCTTGCTCAGGCCACTCAATACCCTCTGGGCGCAGCGCATGCGCGGCACGCAATGCATCCAGCAAGTCCCAGCGGCTATTGCCGCCCTGCCACTCCCGCGCGTAGGGGTCATAAAAATTGCGATAGAAACTGAAACGCGCCATCTCATCATCGAAACGCAAGCTGTTGTAGCCCACGCTACAGGTGCCCGGCGTCATCATTTCCTGGTGCAAACGCTCTATGAACTCAGCCTCCGGCAGGCCAGCCATAACGCGATCCGGGCCAATACCGGTGACCAGGCAAGCTTGGGGGTGCGGCAAAATATCCGGCGACAGCTGGCTATCGATGCACAAGGGTTCGGCAATTTCGTTCAGATCGGTATCGGTCCGGATACCCGCGACCTGCAAGGGACGGTCGCGCCGTGGATCAATCCCGGTGGATTCGAAGTCATACCAGAAAAAGGTGTCTGCCATTGCCGGTTCCCGCCGCAAATGGGCAGGTTAACCGATCAGACCTGTATCGGGTCAATAAAACTGAAATAGCATTTGAGTTCAACCGCCAACTGGGCGAATTCGCGCTTACTGGTGAGCAGCTGCAATCCGGACGCATAGTCACCGGCAATCGGGTCAGGGCGACACCAGTAGCTGCGGGCATGAAAATCGAGGCGGTGTGCTTGCCCGTCCAGCCCGGGCAAGCACAAATACAGTTGGTATTCGGCATTGACCTGAAGCGGTAACTGGCTATGCAGCATCAGGCCAAAGCAGGAAATATTGCCGATAAAGCCGAGGCTGCGCTGATTGTAGCCATTGAATACCTGAAGGTAGGCACTCAGCTCATGCCGCTCAATCAGGCGACGATAGGGAATCGGAGAAAATTCAGCATGCATAGTGAGTCAACCGAAGAGTACTTGCATCCCGGTCAGCATAGCGCAGCCAGCGTCGGGCTGCAGCTCAGTTTTGCGGCTTCAGCTCTTGGGCCGGGTCGATATAACCCAGTTGACGCAGCGTTTCCAGGCGCGCACCGGCACGGTAGCTGTATTCGCTGTGTGGATAACGCCTGAGAATAAACCGGTATGTCTGGGCCGCATCCAGATACAGGGCCTGACGCTCCAGACAGAGCCCGCGTAACAGCGATATTTCCGGTTGCAGATGACCGCGCGAGCGACTGCGGTGCTCTGCCTTGGCCAGCTCACGCTGAGCCTGCTCACAGGAGCCAGCATCGTAGGCCTGGTAGGCACGATCAAGATGTTTGTGCGGGGCTGCGGCGCAGCCGGTCAGCAACAAGGCAGAGGCACACAGAGCAAGCAGTGCGGTTTTGGTGGTCATGGGTATCACTATCCAGTCATAAACTCTGAACATATTATCGGCAGCAGCGGCGCATTCTTGACTTGATCTGGATCACTTCACTTCTGCGTCGCCTGATCTAGACTAACGGTATGCCATGCCAAGGAGTGTACTTATGGATCTGCAACATTTACTGGTCGTTATCGACCCAACGAGTGAAGATGACCAGCCCTGCCTGCGCCGGGCTGCTCAGCTATGTGATCTCTACCCGGAAGCGGATGTCACCCTGTTTATGGTTGATTATGTGCCGGCACTGGATGGTGGTTGGTTGTTTGACACCCCCGGGCTGGAAAAAGCACGCGCTTCCCTGCTTGAGCATCATGCTGACAACTTGGAGAAACTGGCCAGGGCGATTCGCCAAAAAGGCAATAAAGTGACCACTCAGGCCGTCTGGGGCAAGCGTCGTGACCGGCATATTTTGCGTGCAGTCAGCGAACATGACCCGGATCTGGTACTGAAAACCACGCACCATCATAACCCAATCAAAAAACTCTTCCTGACCAACACTGATTGGGAATTGATCCGCCACTGCGAAGTACCCCTGTGGCTAGTGAAGAAAGCTGACGACCCGCTACAGCATATTTGCGCCAGTGTTGATCCATTGCATGATGCCGATAAGCCTGCCGCGCTGGATCGCAAGCTGATCGGCGTGGCCGACATTCTTGCGCACAAAGCATCAGCCCAACTCCATATTACCCACTGCTACAACCCGCTACCCCGCACACTGGTGTTCGATGCCAGCGTGATAACCGACTATGACGGGTATGCTGGCGATGTGCGTGACCGTCACGCCAAGGCGTTCAACGAGATGGCCGACAATTGTGGTGTAGACAGCGAACACAGCCACTTGCTGCAAGGCTATCCGGAGGAAGCCATCCCCGAATTCATTGAACAGCACAACATCAACCTGTTGATCATGGGCGCTGTTTCCCGCTCACGGCTGGATAGTGCCTTGATCGGACATACCGCTGAACGCTTGCTGGATGAAGCCGGCTGCGATGTACTGGTGGTCAAGCCAGACGACTTTGTCGATCCGAGCAAGCCCGAACTGTAAAGCATATCGCTGGTACAGGCCTGCTACCGGTCAGGCTGACTGCCTACCGGTAGCAGGCTCAATGACTCATTGCACAGTCGGGTAATGGCGGCCCAGTCGCCCCGCTCGACCAATGCACGTGGCGCCATCCAGGTACCTCCCACTGCCATAACATTATCCAACGCCAGGTAATCGCCCAGCTTGCCAAGACCAATGCCACCCGTCGGGCAAAAGCGGATGCCCTGAAAGGGTCCGGCATAGGATTTCAGCGCCGCAATGCCGCCCACCACTTCGGCCGGAAACAGCTTGAAGCGGCGGTAGCCCAGCCGATAACCCATAAGGATTTCCGAAGCAGTAGCAATACCCGGAAGGAGCGGCACCGGACTGTCCAGGCCCAGAGTCAGCAGTTCGTCAGTACAGCCAGGCGTAACAATAAATTGCGCGCCCGCATCGAGTACCGATTGAAACTGCCGGCCATCCAGTACCGTACCGGCACCTATCGTCAGTTCCGGCCGTTCAGCGCGCAAGCGCGCGATTGCCTTGATCCCCAGCGGAGTGCGCAAGGTGACCTCGAGCGTAGTGACACCGCCTGCCGCCAGCGCATCCGCCAGCGGTAATATATCGGTTTCATGCTGGATGCTGAGCACCGGCAACAAAGGGGCTCGGGCAAAAATCTGATCCAGCATGCGGGTATTGTCAGCCAGGCTCATGTGCATCCATTCAGCCTCAAGGGCTGTAGACAATTTCCAAGGGTGACTTGAGAAACGCGCCAATCGGCAATGCGGACGGGGCGTTACAAGCCTGTTGCAGTGTATTCAGCTTAGCCTGACCGCTGATCGCGAGCAATTGCCGAGAGGCACCTTGCAACAGCCGGCCGGTCAGACTAAGGCGTTCCTGACGCTCGCCAACAGCGGGCAAAGCCACGCAGCGTTGGGGATTATCCGCCGCACACAGGGCCGGCCAGTCAGGCAAGTCAGGAAACAGTGATGCGGTGTGACCATCAGCACCCATACCCAGCACGACCAGATCCAGAACCGCCCAGGCTGCCAGTTCAGCCGCCGCCGCTTGCGCATCGGCTTCAGGGCTAACGCCGCGGTACAAGGGTAGCCAGTGCAGCCTTGGCCAATGGGCAGCCAAACAGCGTTGCAACAGGCCTGCATTACTTTGCGCATGCTCTGGCGGCACCCAACGCTCATCCACCAGCGTCAGGTGAACGGCCGACCAGTCCAGCGGATAATCTGACAGCTGTCGCAAAAAGGCCTCCGGACTCCGGCCACCGGATACCGCCAGGCGAACGAGCCCGCTGCGGGCAATACATTGCTGCAGCTCATCAGCCACCTGCATGGCCAACCAGTGCGCCTGCTCCTCGCTCCCGGAGCATGCATGCCAACGCACACCACGGCGAACGCACGCGTCAGCGATCATCATTCTTGCGCTGCACTATCGGCCGTGCGCAGGCCTGCGGTAAAACTGCTGGCACCCTGGTCTGCCGGACTGACGGCTGCGCGCATAAAAGCAAAAAGTTCGCGGCCCCAGCCACGTGCTGGATCGGCGGGCATGGGTTCGGCATCGCGGGACTGCCATTCACTCGGGCTGACGGCAACCGCCAGACTTCCCGAATGGGCATCAAGCTCAACCAGGTCGCCATCTCGCAGCCGTGCCAACGGTCCGCCGGCGGAAGCCTCCGGGCAGACATGAATTGCAGCTGGCACCTTGCCTGAAGCGCCGCTCATGCGTCCGTCAGTTACCAGCGCCACCTTGAAGCCACGATCCTGCAGCACGCCAAGATAGGGCGTCAGCTTGTGTAGCTCCGGCATACCGTTAGCCTGTGGCCCTTGGAAGCGCACCACCGCGACCAAGTCGCGCTCCAGCTCACCGGCATCAAAGGCAGCAATCAGCTCGCTCTGATTGTGGAAAATCCGACAGGGGGCGCTGACCTTCCAGTGCGCCGGATCCACCGCAGATACCTTGAGAATACCCCGACCCAAGTTGCCTTCTACCAGGCGCAAACCGGCTTCAGCGGCAAAGGGATTGGTATGCGCACGCACAATGGTTTCATCCAGACTGGCCACGGGGCCGACCTGCCAATGCAGCATGCCATCACGCAGGACCGGCTCTCGGGTGTAATGCTCAAGCCCCTGACCCGCGACCGTACGCACGTCCGCATGCAGCAAGCCAGCGGCAAGCAATTCACGGAACATCAAGGCAGGCCCGCCAGCAGCCTGGAACTGGTTAACATCCGCACTACCATTGGGATACATCCGCGCCAGGCTGGGTACCACCGCCGAGAGCGCAGCCATATCATCCCAGCGCAACTGCAGGCCGGCAGCCTGGCCAATGGCAATCAAGTGCAGCGTCAGGTTGGTCGAGCCGCCACTGGCTAGCAACATGACTACCGCGTTGATCAGGCTGCGCTCATCAAAAATATCCGCCAGCCGAACCTTGTCTCGCGCCAAGGTGATCGCCTGCTCGCTAGCGGCTGACGTCAGCGCCGCACGCAAAGGGCTATGCGGGTGCACAAAGGAACTGCCAGGCAACTGCAGCCCCATGGCCTCCAGCAACAGTTGGTTGGTGTTCGCCGTGCCGTAGAAAGTACAAGTACCTGGGCTGTGATAGGAGCGGGTTTCAGCATCCAGCAACTCTTCTCGACTGGCCTCCCCCGCGGCATAGCGCTGCCGCACAGCGGCCTTTTCATCGTTAGGCAAGCCGGATGCCATCGGGCCTGCCGGGATAAAGAGCACCGGTAGCTGAGCAAAACGCAACGCACCTATCAGCAGGCCAGGCACAATCTTGTCGCAGATCCCCAAACACAGCACGGCATCAAACATATTGTGCGACAGCGCCACCGCTGTACCCATGGCAATCACATCACGGCTGTGCAGCGACAACTCCATGCCCGGTTCGCCCTGGGTGACACCGTCACACATGGCCGGAACACCACCCGCCACTTGGGCAGTGCAGCCCATGGCGTGCGCCGCCTGCTTAATCTGGTCCGGAAATCCGGCATACGGCTGATGCGCTGAAAGCATGTCATTGTAGGCAGTAACGATACCAAGATTGACGGCATCAGGCAGGCGGATACGCTGCTTGTCAGTCGCACTGCAAGCTGCCATCCCGTGGGCCAGGTTGCCGCAGGACAGCCGCTGGCGACCCTCCTGCGAACCACTAGCCGCGTCCATTTGAGCCAACCAGGCGCGCCGGCTGGCAGAGCTGCGCTGAGCAACCCGCTCGGTCACTTCAATCACCCTTGGATGCATGCTGTCTCCGCTGGACTTGAGCTGTTCATTCTGTTCTATAGTATGGGTCACTTACCATGATTGCCAGAAGGAGCTGCCCGTGGCCGAACGCCGCTGCAAGATTGTCGCCACCCTGGGGCCTGCCTGCGACAGCCCGCAACAGATTGCCGCGCTGATAAGTGCAGGGATGAACGTGGCCCGCCTGAATTTCTCCCATGGCAATGCCGATGAGCACCGCCAACGCGCCGCCTGGGTGCGTGAAGCCGCTGCAGAACAGGGCCGGCATGTTGCTTTGCTCGGTGACCTTCAGGGGCCAAAGATCCGTATTGCCCGCTTTACCGATGGGCATATTCACCTGGAGCCGGGTGACAACTTCCGTCTTTCCACCAGCCACCCGCTGGATGCCGGCGACCAGGACGTAGTGGGCATCGACTATCCGCAACTGGTCGATGACTGCCGGGCTGGTGACGAACTGCTGCTCGATGATGGCCGCGTGGTACTGCGCGTTGACAGCGTCGGGCGCGACGAGGTCCGCTGCCTGGTGACGGTAGGCGGGGACCTGTCCAACCACAAGGGCATCAATCGGCGTGGCGGCGGTCTGTCGGCTGCCGCCCTGACGGCCAAAGACCACGCGGATATCTGTCTGGCCGCTGAGCTGCAGATGGAGTATGTAGCGGTGTCCTTCCCGCGCGACGCCAGTGACATGCACCTGGCGCGCAAACTGCTCAACGATAGCGAATCCGATGCCTGGCTGATTGCCAAGATCGAACGGGCCGAAGCCGTTGCGGATGACGCCGCGCTGGATGGCCTGATTCAGGCCAGTGACGGCGTCATGGTCGCGCGCGGTGATCTGGGAGTGGAAATCGGTGATGCCGAGCTGGTAGCCATCCAGAAACACATTATCAGCCGCGCGCGCAAACAGAACAAACTGGTCATCACCGCCACTCAGATGATGGAGTCGATGATCCACAGCCCACTGCCGACGCGTGCTGAAGTATCCGATGTAGCCAACGCTACCCTGGACTATACCGACGCAGTGATGCTATCCGGGGAAACCGCTGCCGGCAGTTTCCCGATAGATGCCGTCAAGGCCATGGATCGCATCTGCCTGGGTGCAGAGAAACACCCCAGCAACCAGCAGTCCGGGCACCGTCTCTATCAGGAATTCAGCCGTTGCGATGAGACCATAGCGCTGTCTGCCATGTACGCGGGCAATCACTTTCCCGGGGTAACGGCCATTATCAGCCTGACCGAAAGCGGTTACACGCCGCTGATCATGTCGCGCATCCGCTCGGCTGTGCGCATCTTTGCCCTGTCGCCGCACCCGCATACACTGGGGCGAGCCGCTTTGCTGCGTGGTGTTACCGGGGTAGCTTTCAATCCGACCGAGATGCCCTCCAGCGAGGTCGATCAGTTTGCCATTGAGGCTCTGCTTGGGCGCGAACTTGTGCAGCCGGGTGACTGGGTCATTCTGACCAAGGGTGATGTCTACAACTCACGTGGCGGCACCAACTCCATGCGCCTGATCCAGGTGCGCGAGGCGATGGTCTGACTCCTGCCGCTTGGAAGCTGCCCCGAGTGCAGCTACCATTAAGGCTAACACAAACAAGGAATACGCTTATGAAACGCCCTCTGCTTGCGACCCTTTTGAGCTGTGGCCTGTTGGCTGCAACCACTGCCTTGGCGGATGAATGTACTTCCGACGATGCGATGGAAAAAGGCGCCGAACTGGCCGCCACCCTCGACCGCGTTGCCTATGGCGATGCAGCCATGCTGCAACGTATCAATGAACGCTTGATCGAGCTACAGGTTGAAGACCCCACCCGCAGCGGCCATACCGCTTGCGAAGCCTATGCGCGCATCATCAAGGAAGTTGAAAAGCTGGAAGCTGAAGCCAGTAGCGAATAGATCGCTCATCCATCGAATTAACTGATACAAAGCTTCACTTTTTTCTACTATTCCTGCAAAAAATTAAATCATAAACTGCAGTCATGATCAGAGCCGGCAGTACCGCCGGCTCCGCTGACCGAGGAGGCTTGCATGACTGTTCAAACCCGTAATCTGGTGGAAAAACTTGTCGGCCGCCCCGCTTCAGATGGAGATGGCGTCAAGCTGACTCGCGTGTTCGGCGGTCAGGGCCCCGAGCGTTTCGACCCCTTTCTGATGCTGGATGAATTCGGCTCCGATTCAGCTGCCGATTATATTGGCGGCTTTCCTGCTCACCCGCATCGCGGTTTCGAGACGGTCACCTACATGCTCGAAGGTCGCATGCTGCATGAAGATCACATGGGCAACCAAGGCTTGCTCGAACCAGGCGGCGTCCAATGGATGACGGCCGGGCGCGGCATTATTCATTCTGAAATGCCGCAGCAAAGCAGTGGCCGCATGCGTGGTTTTCAGCTGTGGATCAACCTGCCAGCCGCAGAAAAGATGCAGCCCGCCAGCTACCAGGATCTGCCAGCCGATGCTGTTGCCAGCGGCGCCTTGCCCGGCGGCGGTAGTGTTAAAGTGATTGCCGGCGCGCTGAACCTTGACGGCACACCCTTGCAGGGGCCGATTCAGGGTAAAAGTACTGAGCCGCTGTATCTTGACCTGCATCTGAGCGCGGAAGAGACACTGAACCTGCCATTACCCGCTGAGCATACCGCGGTGCTGTACGTGTATGAAGGGGATCTGCGCATTGATGGCAGCCAAGGCAGCGCCATTTTGCAGCCTAAACAATTGGGTCGTCTGAGCCCAGGCAATCAACTGACCGTGCAGGCTGGTGTTGCCGGGAGCCGGGCATTGCTAATTGCCGGCAAACCTATTGGTGAACCCATTGTGCAGTACGGGCCCTTCGTGATGAACAGCCCTCAGGAAATCGAGCAGGCAATCACGGATTACCAAACCGGACGTTTGGCTTCATAAGGAACTTAATCAACCACGGTGCGCCCGGCCAAGGCATGGGCCAGGGTGCCACCGTCAACAAACTCCAGCTCGCCGCCTAGTGGTATGCCATGGGCCAGACGGGACAGCTGGATACCCCTGGGTCGCAGCAGACCTGCAATATAATGGGCGGTGGCTTCGCCCTCGACCGTCGGGTTGGTCGCCAGAATCACCTCGGCCACTTCACGACCTTGGATGCTCGCCATCAACGCGGGAATACCAATCTCATCCGGCCCCAGCCCATCTATCGGTGAAAGGCTCCCCTTGAGCACGAAATAGCGACCGTTGTACCCCCCCGCCTGCTCCACCGCCCACACATCGGCCTGGCTCTGCAACACACACAGCAGGCTGTCATCACGGCTGGGGTCGGAACACAAGCGACAGATATCATCTTCACTCAGGCTACGGCAGCGCTGGCAATAACCCACGCCGTCCATGGCCGCATCCAGAGCAGCGGCCAATTGGCGGCCAGCACTGCGGTCCCGCTCAAGCAAATGCAGGGCCATGCGCTGTGCGGTTTTCGGGCCAACACCCGGCAAACCGCGCAAACCATCGATCAACTGCCGTATTCGTGGGCTAAAGCTCATTCGGCAGCCTCAAAAGGGCATCTTGAAACCGTCGGGCAGATTCATCCCGGCAGTCAGGCCGGACATCTTTTCCTGGTTCTGCTGTTCCAGCTTACGTACCGCGTCATTAAACGCTGCCGCCACCAGATCCTCGATGATTTCCTTGTCTTCGCTCATCAGGCTATCGTCAATACTCACCCGGCGCACATCGTGGCGCCCGTTCATGACGACAGAAACCATGCCAGCACCGGATTGACCGGTCACTTCTGCATTGGCCAGCTCCTGCTGCATTTTCTGCATCTTTTCCTGCATCTCTTGGGCCTGCTTCATCAGGCCTGCCATGCCACCTTTCATCATTGCATCCTCATTCAATTCGCGGGTATGTCCTGGGGGCGGATACTGTCATCAGAGATCCGCGCAGAAAATTCATTGATCAGTGCCTGCACCAATGGGTCAGACTGAATGCTCGCCTCTGCCGCCAGTTGGCGCACGTGCCGCCGCCGGGCTTCAGCAACCGCTGGCGTCTCTTGCGTTGGCGCGGCCACTTCAACCATGAGCTCTACCGGCTCACCGATACAGTCAGTGACCGCCTGCTGCAAACGTTGACGATGATTATCGTTATACAAGGCACTGTTACTCGGGTCCAGATGTAGCAACCATTGGTTACCCTCTTGCCGCACCCACTGACAATGTGCCGCAATACTCAGGGTCAAGCCACTCAATGCCAGGCGCGGAAACAGCGCCAGCCAGTCAGCAGCCAGGCCCGTAGCCACCGGCAAGTCGCTGATAGCGTCGGTCGGCGTTGCAACCTCAGGCTCGACTGCTGGCGTCCAGTCACCCTGATATTCAGCCAGTGCTGCTTCGTCGTCATAGTCCACGCGCTCATCACCAGGCTCATCAGGCGCGGCCTGCAACCATTCGGCGGGCGGCTCATTTTGTGGCGGCTTGACCGGTGTCGCTCTGTTGAGCGGCTGCGGTACAGCAGCCTTGGCCGGCGCAGCAACGTCAGATGGTGGTGCAGCCGCGGCCTCAGGCGCACTCGAAACACCTTGCGCGGTGGTCGCTACCTCCGTTGCCGGTTCATCCACAGGTACAGCTGCGGTAACGGCTGTGTTGGCAGGGGCTGCGCCAGCACTGTGTGGCGTGTTCCTGGCAGGGCTGGGCGCAGCCGCAGCAGGTGTGTGTGCTGCTGGCGCCCCCGCCACTGCGGAGTCAGCCTGGGCGTGGCTACTCCGCGCTGACTTTCCCGCTGGATCGGGCGGTGCACTCTCCGGCTCGCCCAAGGTGCCCGGACGAAAAGCGAGCATACGTAGCAGCGTCATTTCAAACCCACCGCGCGGCTCCGGTGCCAGCGGCAAGTCACGCCGACCATGCAATGCCAGTTGATAAAACAGCTGCACATCTTCGGCACTGATAGCACGAGCCAACTCAAGGACGCGGGCGGCGTCACCCTGCCCTGCATCGGCTGCTTCGGGAACCACTTGTGCCAAAGCAACGCGCTGCAGGGTAGTAATCAGCTCAGCCAGAACGCCAACAAAATCAGCACCCTGTTCAGCCAGTTCGGCAACCATCGCCAGCATGGCACGCGCATCATCAGCGGCCAGCGTATCCAGCAGGCCAAATACCTGGGTGTGGTCAATAGTGCCCAACATGCTACGCACCTGGCTGACCTCCAGGTGGCCATTGCCAAAGGCAATCGCCTGATCGGTCAAACTCAGCGCATCACGCATCGAGCCGTCAGCGGCGCGGCCCAGCAACCAGAGCGATTCGTCATCGCATGGAATCTGCTCATCACCCAGTACAAGCCGCAGATGATCAACGATCTTGTCTGGCGTCATGTTTTTCAGGGAAAACTGCAGGCAACGCGACAAAATGGTGACCGGCAGTTTTTGCGGGTCAGTCGTGGCGAGGAGAAATTTGACGTGCTCGGGTGGCTCTTCCAGGGTTTTCAGCAGGGCGTTGAAGCTGTGGCCGGAGAGCATGTGAACTTCGTCAATCAGGTAGACCTTGTAGCGGCCACGGCTCGGCGCATATTGCACATTGTCCAGCAGCTCGCGGGTGTCTTCGACCTTGGTGCGGCTGGCAGCATCCACTTCAATCAAATCAACAAAGCGCCCTTCATCAATCTCCCGGCAGGACGAACAGACGCCGCAAGGCTCGGAGCTGACGCCCTCCTCGCAATTCAGGCACTTGGCCAGAATCCGTGCAATCGTGGTTTTGCCGACCCCACGTGTTCCGGTAAACAGATACGCGTGGTGCAGGCGATTGTTGTCCAGCGCATTGATCAACGCCTGCAGCACATGGGTCTGCCCGACCATTTCACGAAACAGTCGCGGGCGCCATTTACGGGCTAATACCTGGTAACTCATGGGCTGGGGATTATCCACATCGGTCAGTCAACAAGCGGCTACTGTAACCAATGCCGACGGACATTGCGAGACGCAAAGACGGGTGAATAAGGGGGGAGGAAATTAGGGTGGTAACCTCGCCAGCCACACCCCGGCACACGATGTAACCGCTGTGGCTGCTCCCTTCCGGGCCTGACCAGGTTCACGGCTGATCGTTGCGAGGGGACCGACGAGGCCACCATAACGAACCCGCTTCAAGCGGGCCGCGCCATTGTAACGGCTTGCACGGAAGTTACAAGCCGCTCTACGCAATTACCGACTCAGGAACGATTGATACTGATCCAGGTAGCATGCCCCCAAGCGAGCAATTCTCCATCAGCCTGATAAATCGCGGTACCAGCCTGATGCTTGCGGCCGTCATGGTGCAAAGCCCACCCCATCACCACCAAGGGTGTAGACACTGGCACGGGAGCAAGCTGCCTGACGCTGAAGCGACCGAGCAGCGCATGCCCTGCCTGGGCCTGCACGGCAAAAAAACCCGGGCAATCCAGTGCAGCCCACACCATGGGGCTAGTCAAGTTGCCCTCGGCATCCGCAAGCTCGGCAGGCGCTTGCCAACGGGTGGCGACCCGACCATCGTCCAGCGGACCGGTGTAAATACACAAGGCATCGCCGGCTTCACGCTCGGTCCCGCAGACAAAACAGCCCGGCAATTCGTGCTGGGTAAAACCGATATAGTGCGGCTCTGCTGCGGCCACCTGATCCAGTGCCGGCATCGGCGGTACATCCAGTTCCAGGCTGACTGGCTTGGCTGAAGCTAATAGTTGCTCGCCATGCCACAGCTCAGCACCCTCATCAGTTTGTTTGCCAACCAGCGCCACATCCAACGGTGGTGGCGCGTGCAAGGTTACCTGGCTATCGCCGGCCACCAGCGCCGCCAAGACACCGGAGACATAACCGCCATTACCACTTTGCGGCGGACCGCAGAATCGTTTTTCTATCACTATGTTGTGCTGCTCAGTCATACGCCTTGCTTTCACCTCATGTTTTGAGCGCTCATGCGCTGATGCGATAAACCCTTTCCTGCAAGCGGGTCATGCCCTGCTCGCGAAACACCGGGTGATCATCGAGCACATCCTTCTCTTCCAGCAGCTCGATCAGACACCCGGAAAACAAAGTGCGAACTTCTACGTCAGGCACACTGAACGGTGGCCCGGGGCGCTCAGCTTGCGCATAATCCAGCGTAATCAGTAAAAGCCGCCAGCCAGCTGGCAGCACCTGTCGCATGTGCTCGACATAAGGGCCCCGCATGGTCTCGGGCAAGGCTATCAGCGCGGCACGATCATAGACCCCTTCGACACGGGCAACATCCTCAGCCGTCAAAGCAAAGAAGTCACCGCAATACAGGCAATAGCCCTCACCCTCACCAATGGCAAACTCGCCCTGCTCACGCCACCCGAGTTGCAACCGCTGTTCGGCAGCAAAACTTTCCAGCGCACTGCGTGCCAACTCAATGCCCACAACCGGGTGCCCCTGTTCGCGCAGCCAGGCCATATCCAGACTCTTGCCACACAAGGGCACCCAGACTGGTGCAGCGGTATGTAAGCCCAGGCTCGACCACCAACGGCTAAGCAAAGGGTTCGGGCGCGACTTGTGGAAGCCGGTCTCACCCTTGGCCCAGCGCTCTTGCCAGAATTCTGCCTCCATACTCCCTCCAGTGTTCAAAACAACCTTGACTATACCGCAGGCGCCTACTCAGGTGGCGCATACCCTGCCATGCGGGTCATCTATGAAGGATTTGCACAATTCACCCTGCCAGTGGGCTGACAGGCGGTATACTGCAACAGCTTACGTAAAGCGTGTGGAGATGCATGGACACAATCAACACCCTTTTCATGATCGGTGCCTTGTTGCTTAGCGCCAGCATTCTGGCCAGCTCGTTATCCTCGCGGCTGGGCATTCCGCTGCTGCTAGTATTTTTGGTCATCGGCATGCTGGCCGGGGAAGACGGTCCGGGCGGTATCGTCTTTGACAGCCCGGACACGGCCTTCATGATCGGCAGCCTGGCCTTGGCTATCATTCTGCTTGATGGCGGCATGCGCACGCGGGTGGAAAACTTCCGGGTCGGCCTCTGGCCCGCTTTATCCCTGGCCAGTCTCGGCGTGGTGGTTAGTGCCGTGCTGACCGGCCTGATTACCTGGCTACTGCTCGACTTGCACTGGCTGCAGGCCTTGCTATTGGGCGC
Source organism: Pseudomonadaceae bacterium (assembly GCA_007692485.1). GTDB lineage: Bacteria > Pseudomonadota > Gammaproteobacteria > Pseudomonadales > Pseudomonadaceae > Halopseudomonas. The sequence goes on from REBY01000122.1 coordinate 17,188, forward strand.
TATTGTCGGCTCCACCGATGCAGCAGCCGTCTTCTCTCTGTTGCACGGCAAAGGGCTCAATCTGAAACAACGGGTGGGCGCCACGCTAGAAATCGAATCCGGCTCGAACGACCCGATGGCGATTTTCCTTACGATTACTCTGGTCGAAATGCTCGCAGCCGGGCAGAACAGCTTCAGTTTTTCCTTTTTTGGCACACTGGTTCAGCAATTCGGTATCGGTATTGTTTGTGGCTTGCTCGGCGGCTATGTGCTGGCGGAACTGGTCAACCGGGTCCATTTGGCCAGCGGCTTGTACCCACTCTTGATCACCAGTGGCGCGATTCTGGTATTTGCCGCTACCAACAGCATTGGCGGCAGTGGCTACCTGGCCATTTACCTGACCGGCCTGGTGATCGGCAACCGACGCACGCATAACCTGCAGAACATTCTCAATGTACAGGATGGTATGGCCTGGCTAAGCCAGATCGGCATGTTCCTGATGCTCGGCCTGCTGGTAACTCCCAGCGAGATGGTTGCCAGCGCTCTGCCGGCTATCGCTATCGCTCTATTCCTGATTCTGGTTGCGCGCCCGATCGCAGTACTGATTTGCCTGGCACCCTTCGTGTTTGCCTGGCGCGAACGCGCTTTTATTGCCTGGGTCGGTCTGCGCGGTGCGGTCCCTATCATTCTGGCTATTTTCCCGCTGCTGGCCGGGCTTGAGCAGGCCCAGTTACTGTTCAATGTCGCCTGCGTGGTGGTTCTGGTTTCGCTGGTTTTGCAAGGCGCTTCCCTGCCCTTGGCTGCTCGCTGGTGCAAGGTTGAAATTCCGCCCCAGCCTATGCCACTGCAGCGTACCAGCCTGGATACGGTGGTTGACGCCGATTACGAAATGCTGCTCTACCAGTTGGATAACGCCAACTGGTGCGTGGGCATGCCATTGCGGGACCTCAAGATGCCGGGGCAAAGCCGCATTGCTGCGGTATTTCGTGGCAGCGAGCTGCTGCACCCAAGGGGGCGAACCGAGCTGGCGCTTAATGATGTGATTTGTGTACTCGGCCGCCCGAAAGACTTGCCCGCGCTGTCCAAACTGTTCAGCAAGACGCACAAGCCACGTCACCTGGAAGACCGCAGTTTCTTTGGCGACTTTATTCTTGAGGGTGACGCCCGGCTCGGTGATGTCGGCCGCTTCTATGGTTTTACTATCCCGGATGAACTTGCCGCATTGACGCTGGCCCAGTTCTTCTCGCGCCATTTTGGCCGCCATCCGGTAGTGGGCGATAGGCTGACCTGGGAAGGCCATACCTGGGTAGTCGCCGCCATGGACAACGACCGCATACTCAAGGTTGGCCTCAAACTGGGTAGCAGCTCCGGCAAACCACCGATGGGCTTTCTTTGATTGCTACCTGAAACGCTGCTTGACCTTGACATGATGTGAACCTCTAAGCTGTTGTCATTGACTTGTCTGGAGGTTTGTATGAGCACACTGACTATTCCCATCAACGGCATGAGCTGCGGTAGCTGTGTCAGTCGCGTGGAAAAGGCCTTGCGGCAGGTCAGCGCCGTGCAGCAAGCCGAAGTCAATCTGGCCAGTGAGTCAGCACGCATCGAGCTGGTCAACAATCAGCAACTGCCTCAGGTATGCGCTGCTTTGCAGCAAGCGGGCTACTCTGTCCCTCTGGATACCCGCCAGTTGAGTCTGAGCAACCTGTCCTGCGCCGGCTGCGTGCGCCGCAGTGAAACCGCGCTGCTCGGCGTTCCTGGCGTCGTCAAGGTTGAAGTCAACCTGGCCAGCGAACAGGCCCGGGTCAGTTTTGTCAGTGGCACCGATCCAGACAGCTTGCTTAACGCCTTGGCCAAAGCTGGCTACCCCGGGCAATGGCTGGATAGCGAGCAGCCTCAAGACCAGCGTGAAGACGAGCAACGGCAAAAGCTGCGCCGCGAACGCCGTCATCTGATCGGCGCGGCGCTTCTGAGTACGCCACTCGCTTTTGCCATGTTTCCTGAAATGCTCGGCCGTCCGGAGTGGATGCCACCCGCGATATTGCAGCTGATACTCGCCAGCCTCGTGCAATTCTATTTTGGTGCTCGCTTCTATCGGGGTGCCTGGCATGCGCTGCGCAACCGCACTGGCAATATGGATATGTTGGTCGCCATGGGCACCACCGCTGGCTGGTCACTAAGCACCTGGAACGTTCTCACCACGCCCAGTGGTCAAATGCCGGTGCTGTTCTATGAAGCCTCAGCAGTCATTATTACCTTTGTCTTGCTCGGCAAGTACCTGGAAAGCCGGGCCAAGGGCCAGACCTTGGAAGCCATACGGGCGCTAACCGCACTGCGACCGGACCAGGCTCGGGTGCGCACCGCTGCGGGCGATACTTTAGTGCCGCTGGCTCAGGTACACCCAGGGGATCTGGTAGTTGTGCGCCCCGGCGAACGGATTCCGGTGGATGGTGAGGTGCTTGAAGGCGGCAGCCATGTCGACGAATCCATGCTGACCGGAGAAAGCCTGCCGGTCAGCCGGCAAGTGGGCGACCCAGTGAGCGCAGGCTCAATGAACCAGGACGGGGTATTACTGATCACGACCACCGGTGTCGGCCAAGACACCCTGCTGGCACGCATTGTTCGTTTGGTGGAGAGCGCCCAGGCATCAAAGGCACCTATTCAGCGATTGGTTGACCGCGTCAGCGCGGTTTTTGTGCCTATTGTGGTGGTTATTGCGCTACTCACCTGGAGTATCGGTAGCCTGCTGATTGGCCCGCAGGCGGCCTTGCTCAACGCGATTGCTGTATTGGTCATCGCCTGCCCTTGTGCGCTCGGACTGGCCACGCCAACAGCTATCATGGTCGGTACCGGGGTTGCGGCACGCAACGGCATTCTGATTCGTGACGCCGAAGCACTAGAGCTGGCCCACGGTATTGATACCGTTATTTTTGACAAGACCGGCACCCTGACTGAGGGCAAACCGGCGGTTCAGGCCTTTATCGGCCTGAACGACACCCCGACCGAAACGGCCCTGCAACAGGCCCTGGCCTTGCAGCAGGATGCCGAGCACCCGCTGGCTGAGGCGCTGCGCCAGTACGCCGAGCAACAGGGCGTCAGCGCGGGCCGGGTGACCGAGTTCACGGTACACGCCGGGCGTGGTACCAGCGGCACGCTCAACGGTCAGCAGTTATGGCTGGGTAATGCGCGCTTGCTGCAGGAACAAGCGCTGGATCTTGCCCCTTGGCAAGCGCAAGTAGCAGAACAGGAGGCTAAGGGGCACACCCTGTCGTGGCTCGCAGCAGAGTCTGACGGCAAGCCGCAGGTGGTTGCCCTGATCGCTTACGCCGACAGCCTGAAACCCGGCGCCCGCGAGACGGTGGCGCAACTGCGCGCCAGTGGTATTGAGAGCTGGCTGGTCAGCGGCGATAGCCAGGCCGCTGCCGAAGCCATTGCAACCCAGCTAGGGATTGATCAAGTGCGCGCGCAAGTGCTACCGGAAGACAAGGCCAAGGTGGTCAATGAACTGCGTGAACAAGGCCGCAAAGTTGCCATGATTGGCGACGGTATCAATGACGCACCTGCACTGGCGGCAGCCGATGTTGGCATGGCTATGGCCACCGGTACCGATGTCGCTATGCACAGCGCTGGCATCACCCTGATGCGGGGCGAGCTGCAACTGGTTCCAGCCGCTTTGCAGGTATCCAGACGGACCTGGGCGAAGATTCGCCAGAACCTGTTCTGGGCCTTCATCTATAACAGCCTGGGGATTCCTTTGGCGGCCATTGGCCTGCTCACACCGATGATGGCCGGCGCCATGATGGCCGCGAGCAGCGTCAGCGTAGTGACCAATGCCCTGCTGTTGAAACGCTGGCAACCAGAGCTGAAACAGAGGACCAACGATGAACATCAGTGAAGTCGCCCGCGCCAGCGGCCTGAGTGCACGCATGATTCGGCATTACGAGCAAATCGGTCTGTTGCCAGAGGTGGCACGCAGCGCTGCCGGGTACCGGGAGTACAGCGACAACGAGCTTCACAGCCTGCGCTTTATTCAACATGCGCGTAGCCTGGGATTTTCTATGGAACAGATCGCGCAACTGCTGGCGCTGTGGCAAAACCGCCAGCGCAGTAGCGGCGAGGTCAAGCAGTTGGTGCAAGGGCATCTGCAGGAGCTGGAACAGAAAATCCGTGACTTGCAGGCCATGCACGACACCCTGGCTCAGCTCGCCAGTTGTTGCCACGGCGACAGCCGACCCGAGTGCCCGATTATCGATAGCCTGGCGAACAGCTCTGCTAGCGAATAAAGTTGAACAGGTTCAAGCTGCTGATCTTAACGAAGCTTTGCTGCGCGGCTTCCAGCACCACACTTTGCAAGCTCAGGCGGCTGAGCGCTTCGGCATAATCCAGGTCTTCCAGTTCCGAAGTAATGGTCTGGTTGATCAGCTTGGCTTCAGACAACTCGTTTTCCGATGAATCGATAATATTAAGCCGTGCTCCCAGCGTGGTTTGCACCCCCAGCACTTTGTTCATGGCATTATCGATATTGCTGATCGACAGACTAAGTACATCACGACGCTGCAAGCGGCTATCGGCATCATCGCTGTCGTTAGCCAGCGTTTCGCGTAACAAGCCTATGGTGTCGAGGATGCTCCGTTTTTCGCGGTTTTGGCTTCCATCCGCCAAATCGCCGCGCTCGATAGTAAATGCATCACCGGCTTGCAGTTCGCCATCCAGTTTTACGACAACACCAGCGTAACGAATACTAAAACTGCCATCGGGCCCAGCTTCAAGATTACCTGTTACCTCAGGGTCCAATGATTCACCATCGGAATC
>REBY01000124.1 GCA_007692485.1 Pseudomonadaceae bacterium
ATAGTGCTGGTCAAGGGTCGAATTGATCGAAGAGAAATCATCAATATCCACCAGCATCAACAAGGAGTCAGGAAAGCGCTTTTGTTGCCGTAAAATAACGCGTTCAAATCCGCTCCGGTTGGGAATCCCTAATAACGAATCCAGAAACGCCTCGGATTCCAGCCGCTCATTAATTAAAATATTGTCAAAGCCAACCGAGATGCTCGCGCAAAAGGCCTCCAGCAACTGCTGGTCAATATCAGATAACGCCTGGTTAGAGTGGACACACGCCACCACAGAACGGTCTTCCCCCAAGTGGAAAAACAGCGCTGTCGTTTCACCCATACAATGGGCTCTTGACTTCAGACTTTGCTCAACAGCCAGGCGCATTCCAGCATCTGGCAGAGCGGACAATGGATCATTGATCAGACTGGCATAGCTGCCTGCGGCGGCAATGATCTGTGGTTCATTGCTGGAGTTACCCCGGTTCTGGACACAGACCAATCCTTCTTCCGACACACCAAGCAGTGAACATATCTGCAACACAGCCCCTTCTGCGAACGCATTCAGGCCACGAATCCGCGACAAGTCGCAACTGGCCTGAACAATTTTTTCCAGGCCGCGGCGGCTACGTTCCATCTGATGTAATTGGGAATATGAGCGAATAGCCACAGCCAAGGTCGTGAACAAGCCGCTACGGGTCAGTTCTGACTTGGCTTTGTAATCATTGATATCGAGACGCTGAATGGTGCTGACTTCCGGCGCATACCCCGGCTGCCCAGTCCGCAGGATGATCCGCACCAACTTGAGCCGCAGGGTCTCACGGATGGTAGAGACCAGCTGCAGCCCGGCATCATCGCTTTCCATCACCACATCAAGGAGGATAACGGCAATCTGCTCGCCCTGCTTGGCGAGCACCTCATGCGCTTCCGCAGCAGAATACACACTAATAAAGTTGAGCTTACGCCCTTCAAAAGAGATATTTTCGATGGCCAAGCGCGTCGCACTGTGCACGGATGGGTCATCATCAACAATAAGCACATGCCAACATGGCTGATCGAATGCAGCAGGAGAGGTCGCTTCAAGAGAATCGTGTTCATCAATGAACGTGACAAGATCATCATTCGTCACTGAACACCGCCTTTATCGAATTGTTATGTACCAATTCAATAAAACACAGATGGCCCGCAATGAAAACGCTTTACCAGGCAAAAAACTTGAAGATATTCATAGATCAGGCCTATCAATAAGGACCCAGAAAGTCATAATCCCTCCAGAATGCCCAGCCAGACCTGTTGCCGGATAGATGTGTCGAACGCTCGCCCGACACATCATCCAATAATTAGAGGCTAAGATCTCGCACCGAGGCCTTGATAAAGGCTTGCTTGAGATCAGCAAATGTCTGCACCGCCGGGAACTGCGGAAACTCGGCAATCACATTATCCGGCGCGTGGAACAGAATACCCGCGTGGGCTTCAGACAGCATGGTGGTGTCATTGTAGGAGTCACCTGCCGCAATAATGCGGTAATACAGGCTCTTCAGCGCAATCACAGACTGACGCTTGGGATCTTTCTGGCGCAGCTGGTAGCTCACCACACGGTCACTCTCATCGGTGATCAGCTTGTGGCACAGCAGGGTCGGAAAACCAAGCTGGCGCATCAACGGCTGGGAAAACTCGTAGAAAGTATCCGACAGAATCACCACCTGAAAGCGCTCACGCAGCCAGTCGATAAACTCGACTGCGCCGTCCAGTGGTGACAGCGTCGCGATCACTTCCTGAATATCACCTAGTTTCAGGTTGTGCTCATCCAGGATGCGCAGGCGCTGCTGCATCAACACATCGTAATCAGGAATATCCCGGGTAGTTGCCTTGAGTTCTTCAATACCGGTTTTCTCGGCAAAGGCAATCCAGATTTCAGGGACCAGTACGCCCTCAAGGTCAAGACAAGCGATTTCCACGCAACACTCCTGATAAGACAAGTAATAGATGGCGCAACAATCTACCGGCTTAGCCGCAACCGCGCAATGCCGATCAATGGGGTCAGAGTCGTTTGATCGCCCCGGGAATGTCGAGCTCCCGCTCGACAGCAAACGACGCTGGACGACGGGGACGTCGTCCTTCCAAGCAGTGGGTCAGTCTTGCGTGGGCAGGGTCTGCAAATACTCCACCACCGCATCCGCTTCCCCGGCAAACACCACGCGCGTCTGCTTTTGCTCGCGCTGCCAAGCGTACATGGGGTCGTAGTATTCTTGCAGCAAAGCAGCAATCCACTGGCGGTGTGCGTGCACATCACCGCTGCGCTCGTGCAGCGCCAGCGCATCCTGCATCAGTGCCTGGATACGTTGCTGGCGTTCGCCACCCAGACGTTTACGGATACGCAGCAAACTCCCCAACAAATAATCCGACAAGGCCGCAAAAGCCGCATCCGGATCATCAGGATGCTGAACTGAAAACTCAGCCTGCATATCCAGCACGTAATCTTGCAGAATACGCCCTACCCGTTGCTCAAAGCTGTCTTCCAACCATACCAGCGGCGCTTGCTGCATCGCCTGATACAAAGGCAAAGGCAGGTTGCAGCTACCGACAATCCGACCCTCATCTTCCAGCACCAGCGCACTAAAACCGGCAGTACGGCGCTGCAGCACCTCAATCGCCAGCGCGTTCTCGAAATCGATCTGCCCAGGCTGCGGGGTCGCGTGGCGGCCAAAGCTGGAGCCACGATGATGGGCATGATGTTCCAGATCCACGCTATTGGTCAGCCGCTGCAACACTTCCGTCTTGCCGGTACCCGTCAGCCCGGCCAACAAGTACAGGGAGCACTGGTTAGCCGCCGCTTCCAGGCTATCAATCAGATAGCGCCGCATCGCCTTGTAGCCACCAACAATTCGCGGATACTCCACCCCCGCGTCCGCCAGCCATTGCTGAACCAACTGCGAGCGCAAACCACCACGAAAACAAAACAGGTAGCCTTGCGGATGCTCACGGGCAAACTGAGCCCAGGCCGCAATGCGCTCAGCTTTCAGTTCACCACTGACCAGCCGATGCCCCAAGGCAATCGCCGCCGCCTGCCCCTCTTGTTTGTAGCAAGTACCCACCTGAGTGCGCTCAGCATCATTCATCAGGGGCAGATTCACTGCCCCTGGAAAGCTGCCACGAGCAAACTCAACAGGCGCGCGGACATCAAAGAGCGCGGCACCGCTTAACAGGATCTGTTGAAAGTCAGCGCTGTCATCGCGCATCAAACCACCTCAACGCAGGGGCCGTCAGTTGACGGCAGGCATTCACCAATCGGCTGCAAGTCCAGCCCCTGCTCCCGCGCTAACTGCTCAAAAGCCGCGCAGGCGTCGGGACTCACGGCCACCAGCAAACCACCGCTGGTTTGCGGATCACACAACAGGTTCTGCCAGCCCGCATTCGCCAGTAGGACATGCTCGCCATAACTGGCGAAGTTGCGTCCGGTGCCGCCCGGTACGCAACCCGCTTCCAAGTAGTGCTCGACCCCGGGTAAGCGTGGTACTGCTGCCTCCTGTAACCGAGCGGTAACCCTGGAACCTGAGGCCATTTCCACCAAGTGCCCGAGCAAGCCAAAACCGGTCACATCCGTCATCGCATGCACCCCCGGCAAGCGGGAAAAGTCCGTGCCGATACGGTTCAACTGGCACATCAAATCCCGCGCACGGCCCTGATCATCGGCGCGTAACTTTGCTTGTTTCTCGGCAGTCGTAAAAATCCCGATACCCAGCGGTTTGGTCAGGTATAGCTGGTCACCGACCTGCGCCTGATCATTACGCTTGAGGTGCGCACGCTCGACCCGGCCGGTCACTGCCAAACCAAAGATCGGCTCCGGCGCATCAATTGAATGCCCGCCCGCCAAGGGCATACCGGCTTCGCTACACACGCTGCGCGCGCCAGCCACCACTTCACCGGCAATCGCGGCCGGCAGCAGGTTCACCGGCCAACCCAGAATGGCAATCGCCATCATCGGCGTGGCGCCCATGGCGTAGATATCACTGATCGCATTGGTCGCGGCAATGCGGCCAAAATCAAAAGGGTCATCCACAATCGGCATAAAAAAATCGGTCGTGCTGACAATCCCGGTCTCGGCATCCAAGGCAAATACGGCCGCATCGTCACGGCTGTCATTACCTACCCAGAGATCGGCAAAAGCCGGCCCCGGCTGGCCAACGGCAAGGATTTCATCCAGTACTTTCGGCGATATCTTGCAGCCGCAGCCAGCACCATGGCTGTACTGGGTCAAGCGAATCGGGTCAGACATGCTTACTCCTTGGCTATCGAACGCTCAGCGCAATACCACGCCACCTTGTGGCTTGCGCGCTTCGTAGGTATCCAGCGCATCACTGGCAACGATGCGCCCCAGCTCAACCAGCTCAGGGGCGCGATAGAATTCGAAAAACCGGCACAGCCGCTTGGGCACATCGATCACCAGATCCGGCGGATAACCGGCAATCTTGTACTGGGTCAGTGACGACTGCATAGTCTCAAACGACAGGTTGACCAGCTCCATCATACTGGTTGGCATGGTATTCAGACTGTCATCCATTGTCGGATCGTTCTCTGGCGGGATATCCGGCATTTCAGAGGCCGCCGTATCGTCCAGGTCTTCCATCAACAAGGCCTGCTCGTCGTCGGGGTCACGCCGGCGTGACAGCCAACCGGTCAGGTTAAGGTTCTCCAGCCACTGATCCCACTGCTTGCGGATCGACGGTGGGCGCTCAATTACCGGCAAAGTGTAGCCGTTGGTATTCATACTGTTCAGGTTGACCGCAATAATCAGGTCACAGTGCGCCGAAACGACCGGCACAATCGGCAGCGGGTTCAACAGGCCGCCATCTACCAGCACCCGGTTACCCTGCCGCACGGGTGCAAACAGGCTGGGAATCGCCGCTGAAGCGCGCATTGCCTGGTGCAGGCAACCCTGCTGAAACCAGATTTCTTGCTGGCTGGTCAGGTCCGTGGCCACGGCGGTAAAGGCAATCGGCAAATCCTCGATACGCGTATCACCGAGCATTTCACGGATATGCCCGAACACCTTCTCACCCCGGATCGCCCCCAGATTGCCAAAGCCGATATCCAACAGCTTGATCACATCCAGATAATCCAGGCCTGATACCCACTCGCGGTACTCACCCAGTTTGCCGGCAGCATAAACGCCACCGACCACCGATCCCATGGAGCAGCCGGCAATACAGTCGACTTTGTAGCCGCGCCGCTCGAGTTCTTCAATCACGCCAATATGCGCGTAACCACGCGCCCCGCCACTGCCCAAGACCAGGGCAACCCGCTTTGCCATCAACTTCTCCTTACCTTGGCTGCCCATCACCAATTGACGAATTCCACAGCCTTGCGCAATATGCCGCCAGTATAACGACAACAGGCGGTCGCGTGATCACAGGTCGAATTCGGACACTATTAAAATGGGCCTTGGCCCTCATGCTGCTGGTAATGGCGGTGCAATTCAGCCTCAACTGGATGCTTGAGCGCGCCGCTGCCCAGCGTGCCGGCACCCTGACGCTAAGCGGCCTGGAATCCCCGGTCCAGGTGTATTTCGACGCCTGGGGTATCCCGCATATCGAAGCCGCCAGTGACCTTGATGGCTACCGTGCACTCGGTTACCTGCATGCTCAGGACCGTCTGTTCCAGATGGACATGCTGCGTCGTATCGGCGGTGGTCGTCTGGCCGAGCTGCTCGGCCCCGACTCACTGGAAACCGACCGTTTCTTCCGCTCGCTGGGCATCAACCGCTTCGCCCGCCAATATGAGCAGCGCATGCAAGAAGAGGCTGACGAGCCCCATGTACAAGCCATGCAGGCCTACCTGGACGGCATCAATGCCTATATTGATAGCGGTGCCCGGCCGGTCGAATACCGCCTGCTGTTCAGCCGCCCGGCTGATTTTTCCTTTGCCGACATCGCCCAAATCAGCGGCTATATGGCCTACAGTTTTGCCGAAGCCTTCAAGACCGACGCGCTGGTCGACCATATTCGCGGCACACTGGGTGAGCGTTACGTCAATGACCTGGTGTTTGACTGGCCCGACAGCCTGCCACCACGCAGCCGACAATCCGCGAACCAACAGGCAGCCAATGAACACGCCCAGAGCCCTTTGCTGCCGGTACTACACCAGGTTGTCCGGATTGAGCAGCAACTGCCAGCGCCGCGCTTTCTGGGCAGCAATGCCTGGGCCGTCAATGCCCGCCTGAGCCAGAGCGCCGCGCCCTTGCTGGCCAACGACCCGCACATGGGCTTTGCCGTGCCAGCCGTGTGGTACGAAGCTCACCTGCGCACCCCGGAGCAGGAAGTCTATGGTCACTTTCTGGCGGGCATGCCTTTCCCGTTGCTTGGCCACACCCGGCACCATGCCTGGGGCCTGACCATGCTGATGAACGATGACGTCGACTTCTACCGCGAGCAGGTCAACCCGGACAACCCCAACCAGGTGCGCGCCGAAGGGCGCTGGCAGAACCTGAGCATCCACGAAGAAGTGATCAAGGTACGTGGCCAGGAAGACCGCCTGATACGCCTGCGCAGCTCACGCCACGGCTCGATTATCAATGACAGCCACACTGCCGGCGCCGACGAGCAACGCCCCGCTCCGGTCAGCCTGTTGTGGAGCTTCCTGCACCCAGACAACGAGGTCAGCAAAGGTTTTTATGGCCTGTCGCGCGCCAGCTCAATCGAAGAGTTCGAAGCCGCCGCTGCCCATCATTGGGCACCCGGCCTCAACGCCATTTATGCGGATGTCGACGACAATATCGCGCATTTCACCCTGGGTCGCCTGAAGCGCTGGCCGAACAGTAATAATAGTTTCAGCCTGCTCGATGGTGCCGCCGAGGATGATCTGTTCCAAGGCTACCGCCCATTCAGCAGCAACCCGCGCAGCATCAACCCGCGCTCAGGCATGCTCTGGAGTACCAACCAGCCATTCCCTGACAACAACCCGCGCCGGCACATTCCCGGCTATTACGCGCCGTCTGAGCGCAGCGAGCGCCTGCGTGAGCTGCTACAGGTCGATGCCACCTTCGACCTGGCAGACTTCAAGGCCATGCAATTGGACAATCAGCGCCCCCAAGCCCTGGCCATGCTGCAGGAAGCCCTGCCCCTGCTGGAAGACAGCCTGCTGCGCAGCGATCTGCGCGCCCCCGCAGCCGAAGCCCGCGCACTACTGGAAGACTGGGATGGCAGCTTCCACCGTGACAGCGCCGCCGCCAGCATCTACCAACGCTGGCAGGAAGCCCTGATGGAAGCCTTGTTTGCCGACGAGCTGGGCAGCCAATACAGCTTCTTCCGGCAAACCCTGATGGCGGAAAAAACCCTCTACAAACTGTTCTGGAAAACCGCCTCACCCTGGTGGGATAACCGCCTGCACCCCAGCCGCGATGGCCGTCAGGCTGCAATAGAACACGCCTGGATACAGACCATCGAAGGGTTGAGTGACCAGCTCGGCGTGGTGCCAGACCGCTGGACCTGGTCACGCCTGGCCAGTCTGGAGCACAAACATCCGTTGCACGACCGCCTGCGCTTTGCCGGCCTGTTCGGTATCGACCCGGTGAGTATCGACGGCAGCCGCGAAACCCTGAACAACATGACGTTTGATCTGGGTAGCGAGCAATACCACGTCAAAGCCGGCCCCTCCACCCGCCGCCTGATCGACCTCGCCGACCTGAACTCCACCCTCGGCAGCAACCCCCTCGGCCAATCCGGCAACCCCTTCGACCGCCACTTTAACGACCAGGTAGAGCTCTACAACCACGGCCGCTACCGCACCCAGCTATTCGACTGGCAAGGCATCAGCGCCCTACCCGACCAACTGCTACTACTCCCCTAAGCCCAAGCCTCCCGGGAAGGACGACGTCCCCGTCGTCCAAAAGCGCCTATTGTCGAACAGGAGCTCGGCACTGCCAGCGATCAGATTTTGTGGATGATGACTTGGTCGGCTGGTTCCTGATCACCCATCTGCAGGCGCTCGGGGCGGATGCCGCGTTCTATCAGGCCGTCAACAAAGGCCTGACCCTGTTCGCCACGGATCTCGACACGCAGGGTGCGGTCGGTGCGTAGCATGCGGTTGAGGTGGTCGAGCCAGTCGGTGCGCAGGTTATTGTCTTCATCCTGCAAGTCGAACGCAGGTACGGCGATATAGCCCTCAGCGTCAATTTGCTTGATCAGGGTGGCGGGTGTAGGCAGCAAGGCTTCCATTACCGGCTCGGTCGGGGTGAATTGTTCCGTGTGCAAATACACCCGGCGGTTACCACGGGTAATCGCATACAGGCTGACAAAGCGCTGCGGCTCGGTATCCAGGCGCAGGGCCGCGTAGTACTGACCGGCTTCCGGACCATACAAACGAGCAAAGTTGAGCACCTGGTTTGCCCAGATACTGCTGCTGCCGCACTCACGACCTTCGCAGAAATACAGCACGCTGTGCGGCTCTTCCTGCAAGCTAGCCTTGGCCTGCATAAAGAGCTCGCGCGCCGAATGCCCGGCAGGCAGTTCCTGAGTAAAGCGAATCAGGTCACCTTCTGAGCGCACTTCGCGCTCAATGCGCAATTCATTGTTGATGCGGCGCACGTTACCGATAACAACAGCATGCTCAACCCCGCTGCGCTCTTCACTCAGCATGATATTTGCCTGTGAATGGGGCGCCAGCAACAGGTCATCCGGTGGCTCTGCAGCTTGCAGCCCAGTAACCATCAGCCCACTCATCACCCCAGCCAACCACAACGCTCGCATGCACACTCCTTGAAAGATAAACCAGCGATTCAGCCTCACCCAGGGTCAACCCGGGGTCAAGACAAATCACGGAAAAAACTGTGAAGAATGGTTGCGACCTCGGGAGCCTGCGCCTCCAGGTGCAAGTGATGCCCGCCATCCATTGCGTGCACGCGGATATGCTCAAACTGCCACACGCGCTCAACCACCGCTGGATACTTCGCCATCACGCCCTGATTGGCCAGGATGACGCAGGCTGGCGAGCTAATCGCCTCAATAAAGGCAATCGCATGCTGATGGGTAAAACGCAGGGGCGATGGCAAAAACAATTGCGGGTCGGTACGCCAGGTCCAGCCCCCCTTGTCCGGCATCAGGCCGCGCTCAACCAGAATGGCGACTGCCTCGCGGGAAATCGGCGTGTTCGCGCCCATCAGCCGCGCCTTGACCGCTTTTTCCATACTGTCATACACCGGCTTGCGCTTGTTCGCCGCTTTCAAACTGGCGGCAAAGTACTTGGCCATTTGCGCCGGCGCATCATCGGCCTCGGCAGTAACCGGGAGCAAACCATCAATCATGCCAACGCCCATAATCCGGTCAGGCAGGCTGCCGGCCAGGATGCCACTGATGATTGCCCCCATGGAGTGCCCCATCAACGCAAAGCGCTGCCAGCCCAAGCTGTCAGCAACCTGTAGCACAGTCGCGGCCTGCTGCCACAGGCTGTAACCAGCGGCAGGCAAATGATCAGACAGGCCATGGCCCGGCAAATCCAACGCCACAATATGCAGCGCCGGCATCTGTGCGGCAATCAGGTCAAAGGTCGCGGCATTATCCAGCCAGCCGTGCAAGGCAATGACCGGAACCCCGTCAGCAGGGCCCCAGACTTTGGCGGCAACTTCGATATTCGGTAAATTGAAACGGACTTCGTGACTCGTACTCATGCAATTACTCGTTGTTGTGGTCGGCCCATACTACAGGACGACCGCTGACCGACCAGACGCTCAGGCGGCTGGCATAGGCCGCCTCAATCACCGATCGGCGCAATTTCAGGGTGGGCGTCAAAAAGCCCTGCTCGATCCGCCAGGGATCGCTAACGACCACCAGACAGGACAGGCGGCTGCGCCGCGGCAGCCCCTCGTTGGTCTCTTCCAGCAGATCGCTCAACGCGCGCTCAACCTGCTCTCGATCCTTGCCCAATTGGTCCTGCACCTTGGCTTTCAGGCGCAACAGCGCCAATGGCAGCGGCAAATTGTTACCCAGGATACAGACCTGATCAATCAGTGGGTGCTCCTGCAAGGCCAACTCGATGGGCACTGGCATAACCTGCTGGCTTTCACTGGTTACCAGGGCATCCTGCAGCCGCCCCAGCACACGCAAAAAACCCTCGTGGTCCATTTCGACCAGATCACCGGTATGCAGAAAGTCGTCTTCGTCCAGAGCCGCAGCCGTTTTTTCCGGGTTATTGTAATAGCCCTGCATCACCGCCGGGCTGCGCACCAACAGTTCACCAGTGTCACTCACCCGGCACTCGACACCCGGATTGGGCAGGCCAACCCAGCCTGCCCGGTAGCGTTTGGGCCGGCCCAGATGGGAGTAGCCAACATTTTCGGTCATGCCGTAACCCTCGGCAGCGGCTAGCCCCAGTTGACGGAAAAATTCAATCAAAGACACACTGGCCGGCGCCCCACCGCTAACCAGGTAACGCACATCGGCCATACCCAGGCGCTGCAGAATGCGCCGTGCCACCTGAGTTCGCAGATAAGGGATACGCATCAGGGTACGTAACAGCCGGGGCGATATTTTTTGTTCCACCCCCTGGCGCAATACATCCAGGACCCGGGGCACCACGAACAGCAGCGTGGGTCTGGCGCGTCTTAGGTCTTGCATAAAGGTGTCGCTGCTGGCGACGAAATGCACCTGAATGCCCGCATACAGCGAGGTAATTTCCATCACCTGACGTTCGTAGATATGGCTCAGCGAAAGGAAAGACAGCAAGCGATCATCGGCGGTGACATTGAACAGCCGCAGGTTGTTGCGGCCAACAAAGGCGAGATTGGCAAAACTCAGCATGACGCCTTTATACAGACCCGTCGTCCCTGAGGTAAAAATCACGGTAGCGGTTTGCTGTTGTTCCGGCACCGGTGACCCACTGACCGGCGTCGCCGAGTGGATAATGCTCTCCCAAGGGCGTAGGCAGCCGTCTTCACTGGCCGTCGGCAGGCCGATACGTGGAATACCCGACGGAATACCCTGACGAATGGTTGCCCATTCATTGATCTCACCGACAAACAGGGCTTGCACATCACCCTGACGAATAATCTCGGCCACCGCCTCGGCATCCAGATTCGGATGTACGGGTACCGAAATGTAGCCTGCCATCCAGATAGCCAGGTCAGCGATAAACCAGTGTGCAGAGTTTTTCGCCAGCAGCCCGACGTGGGCTCTTTCAGCCAGGCCCAACTCGCCCAGGTAACCCGCCATGGCACGCGCCTGACGACCCACCTCAGCCCAGGTCAGTGCTTGCACCTTACCCTCAGCATCTGGCTGCATCAGCCAGGGCTGGTCCGGGTGGCTCTGTTCGTGCGCATAAAAGGCGTGCAAGGGTGTTACCGCCGCAGCCGGCCCCTTGTTCGTCATGGTTACCTCAACTTTTTATAATTATTTCAAGGTGATAACCCAGTACAACATCACCCCTATGGGTGGTTAACTATCCCACGGCGGGGGCTGGCAAACAAGCCAGCAGCGCAAGGCAAATAACCCATCATCAATGGCTCAAGGGTGCAGCTCTGCAGGGGCTCGCAAACTCAACAATTCAGCCACTCCGGCAGCAGGGAAATCCAGCTGCAAACACGCCAGTGAGGCCGTCGCCATCGGGTAGTGCCCCTGGCGGTTACCCTCGACCAGCAGACTGATCAACTGACTGACCAAAGGCTGATGGCTGACCAGCAGCAAGGCCTGCTCGCTACGCTCGCTGAGATAGTCCAGCACCGCCTTGGGGTCATCATCCGGGGTCAGCCAAGGCACAGTCGCGATCGCCCGGCGATAACCGGTCACATCCACCACTTCAGCCGCCGTTTGCTGCGCCCGCACATAGGGGCTGGCCAAAATGGCGTCCAGCGGCTGATCGATCAATTCGATAGCCATCTCGCGCGCCTCCTGATGGCCGCGCGCGGTCAGCGTCCGTTGCGGATCGCTGTCGGCCATGGCATGCGCCTGACCGTGTCGCATAATCCAGAGCTTCATCACACCCCCTCCAACGGCGTACACGACATAAAGGCCGCAAACTCGACATCATGCTTCTGCTCGGCACTCATCAGCTTGCTGACCACTTTGTCCAGCGGCTGGCCCTCGAACAGAATGGCATGCAAACCGGCCACCAAAGGCATATAAACACCTTCGGCATCGGCTTTTTGCTTGAGCACCTGCAGGGTATTCACCCCTTCGGCAACCTGGCCCAGGCTGGCCACCGCTTCATCCAGGGTTTTGCCTTCACCCAGCGCATACCCCACGCGGTAGTTGCGGGACTTCGGCGACATGCAGGTCACAATCAGATCCCCTACCCCGGCCAGGCCAAGGAAGGTCAACGGGTTGGCGCCCATATGCACGGCAAAGCGGGTCATTTCTGCCAGTGCGCGAGTAATCAACATGCTCTTGGTGTTCTCGCCCATGCCCAGCGCGGCCGCCATGCCGGCAATAATGGCGTAGACATTTTTCAGCGCTCCGCCCAACTCCACACCGTAGCGGTCCTGGCTGGCATACACCCGCAGCTTTGACCCGCCCAGCACATCCTGGACCGCTTCGCACAAAGCCGTGTCCGGACTCGCGACCACAGTCGCTGTCAGCGCCCCTTCCGCCATTTCACGGGCCAGATTGGGTCCCGACAACACGGCAACCCGCGCGGTTGGTGCGGCCTCTTCAATAATGTCACTCATCAACACAAAACCGGGCAGTTGGATGCCCTTGGTGGTGCTGACCACAATTTTGTCCGTAAGCAAATCGCCGAGCTGACCCAGAACCGTGCGCAAGGCACTACTGGGAATCGCCAGAAAGATCACCGGCGCCTGCTTGACCGCCTGCAACAGATCAGTGGTCACCACCAACCGGCTATCCAGAGGGATATCCGGCAAATAGCGCGAATTACGGTGCTGTTGGCTGATCTCATCGGCCACCGCTGCATCGCGCAGCCACAAGGTTACCGGCACCCCGTCCGCAGCCATCAGGTTGGCCAGCGTGGTACCAAAACTGCCGCCACCGAGTACGGCGACCGGTCCGCGGGAATCATTCATCAGACATCCTTAACCAGTGAGAACAAGTAAGTTTTCACGGTCAGTATAAGCCGCTGGTCCAAACGCATGCGATCAGTCAGTGAAAAAAACCTGCGGTCTGGGTAATATGCGGTGACACGCCACCAACCTGATATCACTTAATAAAAAATGCTGCCAAAAAAATCGCTCATCGCTGTTATCAGCCTGACTACCAGCCTGCCATTGATGGCGCTGGAAGACCTTCTGAGTGAAGCAACGGATCTGCCCACCGTACTCAGTGCCACCCGTCTCAAGCAGGCACCAGCGGAAGTCCCTGGTAGCATGACCATTCTGGACCGCAACCTGATTCGCGCCAGTGGCGCGCGGGATATTCCCGAGCTGTTGCGGCTGGTACCCGGCATGAAGGTTGGCTACCGCCGCGGCCACCAAGCCAACGTCAATTATCATGGCCTGAATATCACCGAAGCGCGGCGCATGCAGGTGCTGATTGATGGCCGTTCGGTCTACCGTCCGGGCCTGGCCACGGTTGACTGGACGGACATTCCCCTGGCCATCGAAGATATCGAACGCATCGAAGTATTTCGTGGCCCGAATACCGCTGCCTATGGTGCCAACGCGCTGATGGGCGTGATCAACATCATCTCTACTGATCCGTCCGCCTATCACGGCACCCGCGTCAAGGTGACCCAAGGCCGACGCAACGTGAATGACTTCTACGCCAATCAGCACATCCATCTGGATAACACCCATAGCCGCCTGAGCATTTTTGGCAAGGAAGATACCGGCTTTGATTTCGCGCGTGACGGCGCTGATTACCGCAATGGGCGCCGGCTTAGTGCCTTCAACCTGTTTACCAGCACGGAGCTGAACAGCCAGCAAAGTCTGCGCTGGCAGATTGGAGCGAAAGAAGGCAGCAACCAGCACTGGTATGACTATGCACCACTGGCGCAAACGCCCTCGGGCGGTGCCGTGCTGCCGCTTGATGTCGCTATTGCCAACCACCAACCGCCGTCCGACACCAAAGCCAAAGACTACTTTGCCCATCTGCACTGGACGCACAACATCAACAACCACAACAAGCTGGAGATCTCCACCTATGCCCAGCATATGGAGCGGCTGAAGGACTGGCGCGCCTGTGACACCCCGATTGCCTTCTCCAGTGAAATGCGCACCCTGTATGACGCCGAACCGGAAATCGCCCGTCGCATGAACAACTTTCTGCGCGGCTCCTGGAGCGAAACCCGTTACCGCAACCTGATCAACAGCGTTGATCCGGCGCTGATGCCGGTCGCAGATCAGGCAATAGCACTGCACCGCGCCGCGCAGAATGACGAGCCGGTGTGCTGGAGCATCAACCAGAACCTGCGCGAAACCCGCTACCAGATTGAAATCCAGCAAACCCTGCAACTGACCGACAACCTGCGCACCGTATATGGCGCAGCCCTGCGCCACGACCAGACCAAGTCGCAAACCCTGCTCGGCGGGCGTATCAACAACAACATCAACCAGGTATTCGGTAATATCGAGTACCGTCCGCATGCCCGCTGGCTGCTGCATGCCGCCGGCATGGCCGAGGATGACCGCCAAAGCGGCTTTTCCTTCTCGCCCCGAGTAGCTGCACATTTTTTTGTACGCCCGTCGCACAGCGTGCGCCTGGTCTACTCAGAAGCCGTCCGCTCGCCCGATATGTTCGAGAACAAAGCGGACTGGACTTACCCGCCCTACAACGTCAGCGGCGCTGCCATTGATACCGATACCTTCTACGCTCAGGCCAATGGTCCGCGTAATCTGCAACAAGAAGAAATCCAGTCAACCGAGTTGGGTTATAACGGGCACTTTCACAACCTGGGCTTGTCTATAGATATCCGTGCTTTCTATGAAGAGATCGACAAGCTGATCAGCGAACCCTTGCAGGTCATCAACTTTGTCACCACCAATGACAACATGGCCCGTTTTACCGGCGCAGAAACCCAACTGGACTGGCAAGCCACCAGTAACCAGCGGCTGCGGGCCACCTACGCCTACGTCGACTTTGTCGCCACCCGGCGCCAGGACCAACGCCTGACCTCGCGCCACTCAGGCAGCGCAGGCTGGATCAGCAACTGGAATAACCAGCTGGAAACCAGCCTGTTTTATTACGGCGCACAAAAGTTGAATGAACGGCGTTTCGAAAGGCTGGATACGCGCATTGCCCGTGATTTTCGCCTGAACCAACGCAGCAGCCTGGAGCTGGCGTTCGTCTGGCAGCACCGGCTGGATGATATGCCGCTGACCTGGGATGAAAACAACTTCAAAAGCCGCAACTACTATCAACTCAGCGCCGGCCTCAGCTTTTGAGTTAAGCTGAGTTGATACATCAGACAAGGACTGTCTTTCATGCGTTTAGTAGCCGACAAAGGGGCGCCATCATGAATCTGGTATGCAGGCACCTGCTGCTGATTCTGTTGTTTGCTGCCTGGCCGGTCTTTAGCCAAACGCTGATTGTGATCCCGACGGAAAGCCAGCTGACCCGGGATTTTATTGCTGGCATTGCCGACGAGTCACCGCTGGCGCCTTTTCAGGTCGCCACCCTGGCTGAGGTCGACCTCGACGAACCACCCACCCGGATCATCACCCTGGGGCTCGATGCCCTGAACTGGCGCCTGCAAGACGCCAGTGACATCCCCACGCTGGCCCTCTATATCAACCGTCGGCAACTGCCAGACGAGCGCCCGGACTGGCTGCAAATCATGCTCTCCAGCCCCGAACCCCGGCGTCAGATGCGCCTGGCCAAAGCCATGGTGCCGCGGCTGCAAAGCATCGGCATGCTCTATACCGACAACAGCGCCAACCAGCTACCGCTCTGGCACACCGCAGCCGCCGTTACCGACCTGCAACTGG
Organism: Pseudomonadaceae bacterium; assembly: GCA_007692485.1. Classification (GTDB taxonomy): domain Bacteria; phylum Pseudomonadota; class Gammaproteobacteria; order Pseudomonadales; family Pseudomonadaceae; genus Halopseudomonas. The sequence goes on from REBY01000124.1 coordinate 15,847, forward strand.
TCAGCCGCCAGTGGTCAACCGACAGCCCCATCACCCGGCCACTGAGCAGCTTGCTGGGTGATAGCGATGCCCTGATTGCCCTGGATGACCCGACCATCTGGAATGCCGACCAGTTGAAAACCATCCTGCTCACCAGCTACGCGCGCAACCGCGTCATTATTGGCCCGGCCGCCCCTTTTGTCGACGCCGGCAGCCTGGGCACCACCTACAGCACGCCAATGGATATGGCACTCAGCAGCCGTTACCGCTTCAGCCAGCCCTGGCAGCCCGGTGCGGTGTTTTACCCCACAGAATTTTCCCTGCGTACCAATGCCCAGGTAGCCCGCTCATTGAGCCTGCCGCAACCCGATAACGCGGCATTACTGGAACGCCTCAAGGCCGAGGAGTTAGCCCCTTGAACCTGCTTAAACGTGGCACCATTCATGGCCGCCTGCTGCTGATCGCGCTGCTGCCCGTTTTATTGTTTGGTATCACCACACTGATCTATACCACCAATGCCCGCCTCAGCGAGGTCAACCGTAACCTGGCGGAAACCGGCCAACTGATCGCCGAACAACTGGCTCCGGCCGTGGAATATGGCGTCATCAGTGGCAACATGGCGACCCTCACCGGGCTGGTCAGCGGTACGCTGGACTCGACCCATGTGCAATATGTTCAAGTGATTGACCGCTATGGCCAGATACTGCTGGAAAGCAGCGACGAGCTGGACCAGGCGGCGCTGGATAGCCTGCAATATTACAGCGCCGATATTCTGCGTGAACGCATCCTGCTGCAAACCGACCCCTTCAGCAGCAACCCCATAGTCGATGGCATCAATGGTGACCGTTACATCGGCCAGGTTCGTGTCGGCCTGAGCAATCAAGCCGTGCTCCGCCAGCAAAACGAAATTCTCGCCCGCACGACCCTGCTGGCCCTGTTGGCGCTGGTCGGTGCTTTTGTGCTTGCGGCCCGCCTGGCCAAAGCCTTGTCCGCCCCGCTGCAACGCATGGGCAAAGCCGTACAACGGCTCGAGGCCGGCCACCTGGATACCCGGATCAAGATCACCGATACGCATGAAATCGGCGACCTGATGCGCAGCATCAACGCCCTGGCGACCGCCTTGCAAAAGGCCGATAACGAACAGCAAGCCGCCATCGAACAACTGATCAGTGCCCGCGAAGACGCCGAACAGGCCAACAGCGCCAAATCCAGCTTCCTCGCCATGATGAGCCACGAATTGCGCACCCCGATGAACGGGGTTCTCGGCATGCTGCAACTGCTGCAAACGACGCCGCTGGATGACGAGCAAAGAGAATATGTCACTGTTGCCGGTGAATCCACCGATCACCTGCTCAGCGTCATCAACGACATTCTGGATTTCTCACGTATCGAGCGTGGCATTATCGAACTGGACCATATCGCCTTCGACCTGCCTCAATTGCTACACAGCACGGTCGCCAGCTTCGAGCATGCCGCACGGCAGAAACACCTCGAACTCAGCCTGAACATCGATCAGGAACACGGCACCGGCCAGGTGACTGGCGACCCCACCCGGCTACGCCAGATCCTGGTCAACCTGCTCGGCAACGCGCTCAAGTTCACCGATAACGGCAGTATCACCGTCAACGCCCACATCACGGCTGACAGCGAGCAGCGCCTCTGGCTGCAATGTGAAGTGCGCGACACTGGCATCGGCATTCCGGCCGACCGCCTCGACACCATGTTCGACGCCTTTGCCCAGGCTGACAGCAGCACCTCACGGCGCTTCGGTGGCACCGGGCTGGGGCTGTCCATTGCCCGCACCTTTGCCCGCCGCATGGGCGGCGAACTGACAGCGCGCAGCAGTGAAAGCCTGGGCTCCAGCTTCAGCCTGGGTATTCCCCTGCACCGCTCCGACAATCTCAATGCTGAGGCGGCCGGAGAACAAGCGGCCAACAACACACCCGAGCCCGCCACCGAAGGCCAACGCCCGGTGCTGATCGTCGAAGACAACCCGGTTAACCGCCTGGTCATGCAAGGCTTGCTGCGCGACCTCAACAGCCCGTTAATCATGGCCGAAAACGGCGACCAGGCCCTGCAGCTACTCAATGATCCCGATGCCACACCGGTCAGCCTGATCCTCATGGACCTACAACTGCCCGACCGCAACGGCCTGGAAGTCTGGGCCCGCTACCTGGACTTCTGCCAGCAACACCTGCTGACTCCGGCGCCCTGCATCGCCCTGACGGCCAGCGCACTGAACAGTGAAAAAGAACACTGCCTGCAAGCCGGCATGCAAGGCTTTCTCAGCAAACCGGTTTCACGGCAAAAACTGCTGGCAGAAGTCGCCCGCGTCCTACAGATCGAAACAGCGGATCATTGACTGGGCTGATCAGGCATCATTCTGCAAGAGCGCTGGCACGCTTGGGCATGGATTCTGCGGGCCACAGCAGGGAAAATGCAGGCTGACCCTTCAATAAGCATCACCCAATAAGAGAGTCCGTCATGACCCTGACCGCAGAAAGCCCCTTTACCACCCTGCCCGCCCTGATTGCCGACCATGCCCGTCAGCGCCCGCAGCACCCGGCACTGATTCAGGATGGCGAACAACTCGATTACACCGCCCTCAACCGACAAATGGATCGCGTCGCTGCCGCCTTGCAGCGTGACGGCTTCAAGCCCGGCGAATCCATTGCCATCTGCGGCCTGAACAGCATCAACTATGCCTGCCTCTTTCTGGGCGCCCTGCGCGCAGGCGTGGTCGTCGCCCCACTGGCGCCCTCGTCCACCCCGGAAAGCCTGCTGACCATGCTCAAGGACGCTGCCGCCAAGCTGTTCTTTGTCGACCAGGCCACCGAGCAGGCGCTGCAGGGCGTGCGCGACCAATTACCGGGCCAACCGATCAGCCTGGACAACAGCAGCGACCACAGCTTCAGCGCCTGGCTGGCAGATAACGGCCCCACGCCGGTCAACATTCCGCCGGAGCTGTCATTCAACGTCATCTATTCCTCCGGCACCACCGGTGAGCCCAAGGGCATCGTGCAATCGCACGCCATGCGTTTTGCCCATATCACCCGCAGCCTCAGCTTCGGCTATGGTCCGGAGAGCGTCACGCTGATTTCCACTCCGCTGTACTCCAACACCACCTTGGTCTCCTTCCTGCCCACCCTGGGCCTGGGCGGCACCGTGGTCATGATGGGCAAGTTCAACGCCGAGGCCTACCTCAAGCTGGCCGAGCACCACAAAGCCACCCACACCATGCTGGTGCCGGTGCAATACCAACGCATCATGTCGCTACCCAATTTCGAAGACTTCGACCTGTCCACCTATCAGGTCAAATTCAGCACCAGCGCGCCCTTTCATGCCGAACTCAAGGCCGACATTCTGGCCCGCTGGCCGGGCGGCCTGGTCGAGTTTTACGGCATGACCGAGGGCGGTGGCTCCTGCATGCTGCCCGCGCACCTGCACCCGGACAAGCTGCACACTGTCGGCAAACCGCTGGACGGCCAGGACATGCGCGTCATTGATGAAGAGGGCAGTGAACTGGCTACCGGGCAAATCGGCGAAGTCGTCGGCCACTCCACCGCCATGATGACCGGCTACCTGAACAAGCCGGAAAAAACCGCCGAAGCCGAATGGTATGACGCCGACGGCAAACGCTTCATCCGTACCGGCGATGTCGGGCGTTTTGATGAAGACGGCTTCCTGACCCTGATGGACCGCCGCAAAGACATGATCATCAGCGGCGGCTTCAATATCTACCCCAGTGACCTGGAACAAGTCCTGCGCCAACACCCCGAGCTGGGCGATGTCACCGTGATCGGCGTCGCCTCCACCAGTTGGGGCGAAACCCCGGTCGCTTACGTCGTCCCCAAAGCCGGCAAAACGCCGGATACCGAAGCCGTACGGGAATGGTTCAACGCCCAGGTCGGCAAAACCCAACGCCTGACCCGGGTCATACTGGCCACCGAACTGCCACGCAGCGCCATCGGCAAAGTACTCAAACGCGAACTGCGTGACCAGTTCCAGGCCGAATTCGGCGTACTCGATTGAGCACGCCTATGAATGTCGCCCTTTGGACGACGGGGACGTCGTCCCTCCCAGGCGCCCCCACACCAGATACCCTTTTTTTTGTGCTGAAGAAAGATCAAGGGTATCCTTTGCGCAGCTAAAACAGGTGTGACCTCACGGTCGCACCATGAGTCTGACTTGTCGTATCGTCGAAATAATAGCGCCCCACAGGGGCAGAGCAGGAGCCACTTCATGTCACAACAGAATGCGTACAACCGGGAAGAACTGCTGGCCTGCGGCCGCGGTGAGATGTTTGGCCCGGGTAACGCACAACTCCCCGCCCCTAACATGCTGATGATGGACCGCATCGTCTCCATCACCGACAAGGGCGGTAAATACGGCAAAGGCGAAATCATTGCCGAACTGGATATCAATCCTGACCTGTGGTTCTTTGCCTGCCATTTTGAAGGTGACCCGGTCATGCCCGGCTGCCTCGGCCTTGACGCCATGTGGCAACTGGTCGGCTTCTACCTCGGCTGGCTCGGCTTTGAAGGCCGTGGCCGCGCATTGGGCTCTGGCGAAGTCAAATTCTTCGGCCAGGTACTGCCCACCGCCAAGAAAGTCACCTACACCATTCATATCAAACGGACCATCAACCGCTCACTGACGCTAGGTATTGCCGATGGCAGCGTCGCCGTTGACGGCCGCGAGATCTACTCCGCCGAAGGGCTGCGAGTAGGCCTGTTCACTTCTACCGATAGTTTCTGAGGACATTACCATGCGTCGCGTCGTCATAACCGGTATGGGCATCATGTCATGCCTGGGCCAAGACCTGGAAGCCGTAGCCGCCAGCCTCAAGGCCGGCAAATCTGGCATTCGTCACAACCCTGAATACGTCGAAATGGGCCTGCGTAGCCACGTATCCGGCAGCGTCGATGTCAAACTGGATGAACTCATCGACCGCAAGGTCAAGCGTTTCATGGGCGATGCCGCAGCCTTTGCCTACCTGTCCATGCAACAGGCCATCGCCGACGCCAACCTGAGTGAAGACCAGGTCAGCAACGTGCGTACCGGCCTGGTTGCCGGTAGTGGTGGCGCGTCCACCCTGAACCAGATGGAATCCGTGGATATTCTGCGCGAAAAAGGCGTCAAGAAAATCGGCCCGTACCGCGTACCGCGCACCATGGGCAGCACCGTCTCCGCCTGTCTCGCCACCCCGTTCAAGATCAAAGGCAACAACTACTCCATCTCCAGCGCCTGCGCCACCAGCGCCCACTGCATCGGCCACGCGATGGAACTGATCCAGCTCGGCAAGCAAGACATCGTCTTCGCCGGCGGCGGTGAAGAAGAGCACTGGTCACAATCCATGCTGTTCGACGCCATGGGCGCCCTCTCCACCCAATACAACGACAGCCCGGACAAGGCCTCCCGTGCCTATGACGCCAAGCGTGACGGTTTCGTGATTGCCGGCGGTGGCGGTATGGTCGTGGTTGAAGAGCTGGAGCACGCCCTGGCCCGTGGCGCCAAGATCTACGCCGAAGTGGTCGGTTATGGCGCAACCTCTGACGGTTACGACATGGTCGCCCCCAGCGGTGAAGGCGCCATCCGCTGCATGCAGCAAGCCCTGGCCACGGTTGAAGGGGATATCGACTACCTCAACACCCACGGCACCTCGACCCCGGTCGGCGACGTCGCCGAGCTGAAAGCCATCCGCGAAGTCTTTGGTGACAACGCCCCGATGATCAGCTCAACCAAAAGCCTCTCCGGCCACAGCCTCGGCGCCGCCGGCGTACAGGAAGCCATCTACAGCATGCTTATGCTGCGCGACAACTTCCTCTGCGCCTCAGCCAACATCGACGAACTCGACGAAAACGTCGGCAACCTGCCAGTGCTGCGCGAACGCAAAGACGTCAGCGTAAACCAGGTCATGTCCAACAGCTTCGGCTTCGGCGGCACCAACGCCACCCTCGTCCTCAAACGCTGGACCAACTAACCCCCATGGCGCGGCACACCGCGCCCACCCCCTGGGACGGACGACGTCCTCTAGTAGCCCCTCTCCCTCGCGCCATAATAGCCCCTCTCCCCTCGCGGGGTGAGGGCGGGTAAAGCGAAGCACTGCTTCGCCCGCCTGAACGCCCTGAGCTCTGCGAAGGGCCGGG
>REBY01000189.1 GCA_007692485.1 Pseudomonadaceae bacterium
CTGGGTTATCAGTCAGGGCTCAAGGATGCGCAGGTTGCCCGCAAGCTCAGGCCGCATTGCAGCGAGCTGGATATTTTTCTCGCCGGTCCGCAGCTGCATGCACTCAAGGGCATGGTCAGGGTCAAGCCGCTACAGATTGATCTTGACCAGGAAACCGGTCATTTTTACGGCGAACTGGAGTGGTTTGACTCCTTTGAAGTGGAAATCTGCCAGACCGAATTGGGGCTTATGGATGAGCCGGCGTGCTGGTCGCTACTTGGTTATGCTTGCGCCTATACCTCTTCCTTCATGAAGCGCGAGATTATTTTTCGCGAGGTCAGTTGCCGTGGCTGTGGCGATGAGCGCTGCCTGATTGTGGGCAAGCCCGCGGAAGAATGGCCGGATGCCGCCGAATTCAAGCAGTACTTCAAGGCCGACCCGATTATTGAAGAGTTGTATGATCTGCAATCGCAGCTCAGCTCACTACGTACCAGTCTGGAAAAGCAGGAAGGGCAGTATTACGGTATTGGTCAGTCGCAGGCCTATCAGAAGGTTTGTAGCGTGATCGACAAGGCAGCGCAGGGCAAGGTGTCGGTACTCTTGCTCGGTGAAACCGGGGTGGGCAAGGAAGTGATTGCCCGCAGTGTCCACCTGCGTAGCGAGCGGGCCGACAAGCCTTTTGTCGCGGTCAACTGTGCGGCCATCCCGCCGGACCTGATCGAGGCCGAGTTGTTCGGGGTGGAAAAAGGCGCTTTTACCGGCGCCAACCAGACCCGCCCGGGCCGCTTTGAACGGGCCAATGGCGGCACCATCTTTCTCGATGAGGTCATTGAACTGACCCCGCGGGCCCAGGCTACGCTGTTGCGGGTGTTGCAGGAGGGTGAGCTGGAGCGGGTCGGTGATAGCCGCACACGCTCGGTGGATGTGCGGGTGATTGCGGCGACCAATGAAAGCTTGGCCGAAGCCGTGGAAGCGGGCACTTTCCGAGCCGACCTGTACTATCGATTGAACGTTTTCCCGGTCAAGATTCCTGCCCTGCGTGAACGTATTGATGATTTGCCACTGCTGGTCGAGCACTTTTTGCAGAAGTTTCACCATGAATACAACAAGCGCACTCTCGGGCTGTCGGACAAGGCGCTGGAGCTGTGCATGCATTATCAGTGGCCGGGCAATATCCGTGAGCTGGAAAATGTGATCGAGCGCGGGGTGATTCTGACCGACAGCAGCGAGAGCATAGGGCAGGAGGCGCTGTTTGCGGTATCGCCTTCGGCCAGCGAACTGCACGCCGAGGATCGCCTGGATGGTCAGGGTTATCTGGTTCAGGCGGATGCCAGCCAGATGCTGTCAGGCGGTGAGCCGGACTGGGTTGGTAGCCTGATTGAGCAGAACGTCAGCCTGGATCAGGTCGAGTTGGCATTGATGCAGCGCGCCATGCAGATGGCGGATAACAATGTGTCCAAGGCTGCGCGCCTGCTGGGGCTTACCCGGCCGGCGCTGGCCTATCGGCTGAAAAAAACTGGTCTGCTTAGTGCAGAATGAGCGCGCGCTGCAGCAATTTGATCAAATGCTGCAGCTGGTTTTTTCGACTTCATCAATTGATCACATTTACCTCTGGTAACTATTCACCTGAGCTGCCCTGATCGGCTCTGAGTTCTCGCCTTTTTGATTTAACCGATTGAAAAACAAGTGTTTTATAAATGATGTCCGGTTGCTGGCACAACCGTTGCTAAGTGTGTTCCCAGTCGCTTTGTAACAAAAACAAGACAATTGACTGGTGACAAGACATGTTTCAAGTGCCCTTGCGTCCCTCGCGCAGTACATACCTGCGCCCCCTGTTGTTGACTCTGGCGTTCAGCCCCTGGTTATTGACTGGCTGTGAAGCCCCGCTGAATTTGCAGGCGGTTGAGCAGCAGCGCCAACAATCTCTGCAACGTACTGACTTCTTTCAGGCTATGGCAGCCAACCAGCAGTTGACTGTGCTGGCCGGCAATGCCGGCGTGCTGCTCCGCAGCGCTGACAACGGCGGCAGCTGGCAACGTTTGCAACTGCCCACCGAGGCCAGCCTGATTGACCTGGATCTGTGCCCGGACCAGAGTTTTATCGCCCTCAGTTTTGATAACCGCATCTGGCATGGCAGTGCCGACGCCAGCGAGTGGACGGCTTACCCCCTACCCAGCAGCGAGCAAATGATGACCGCAGCTTGCGCGCCGGATGGCAGCTGGTGGGCGGCCGGTGGCTTTTCAACTTGGCAGGTCAGTGATGACCAGGGTGCCAATTGGCAGGAAGACAGCCTGTATGAAGATGCCATCCTGACCAACTTGCAGTTCATCGATGAAGACCAGGCGGTCATGCTGGGAGAGTTCGGCATGCTCTTCACCAGTGACGATGGTGGCCAGAGCTGGGAGCCGGCAGGCAGTTTGCCGGATGAGTTTTACCCGCATGCCAGTCATTTCAACAGTCTGGATCAGGGTTGGGTGGGTGGTTTGAACGGCTTCATCTACTACACCCGTGATGGCGGTGAGAGCTGGCAACGTCAGACGACACCGACTGAAGTACCGATCTTTGGCTTTATCAATGATGCCCAGGGGCTTTTTGCGCTGGGTGATAACGCCACCGTGCTGGGCTTGGAGGGCCAGCAGTGGCAGATGCTGCCCACCCCAGATCAACCCCTGTATCTGCGAACCGGCCGCATGCTACCCAACCAGCAACTGCTGGTCGCCGGTGGCCGCGGCTTGGTGTTGAGTGTCGATCTCCCAAAGGCCCTGGCGGCCAGTACTGACTGAGGATATTCACATGCATCGTTTTACCCATGCCCTGCATAGCCTCGAAGTGTGGATTTTCAATAATCCGCGCAAGGTTCTGGTTGCCATTGGTTTGCTCACCTTGTTGTTTGCGCTGCGGATTCCCGGCTTGAAGATTTATACCGACTTTGCCGATCTGCTGCCGCAGCAGCACCCCTATATCGAGCTGCACAACAGCATCAAGGACAGCTTTGGCGGTGCCAACGTGCTGGTGGTCGGGGTGGCCTTTGATGAAGGCACTATCTTCGACAATGACAATCTGGCGGCGATTGACCGTATTACCCATGCGGTCGATAGCCTGCCCGGGGTGAACCACAACCTGGTGTCCAGTGTTACCCACCGCAATTCACGGCATATCTGGCTGACCGAGGTGGGTTCGATCAACTCTGAGCCCTACTTCGATATCCAGCACTTGCCTTACAGCCAGAAACAACTGGCGGTGATGGAAGCCAATGTGATTGCCAATCCCCAGGTGTTCGGGCCACTGGTGTCGCCGGATCTGAAAATGGCGCTGGTCAAGGCCCAGCTGATTGAAGGCCAGCTCGATTATGAGGCGACCTTCAGCCAGTTGCAGGCGTTGCGGGAAAATGAAGCCCGCGAGGGAATGACCATATACGCCACTGGCCAGCCAGTGCTGGTCGGCTGGGCCTATACCTATATGGACCAGATCCTGCAGATTTTCATCTTCACTGTGCTGACTATGCTGGCGCTGCTGATCTTCCACTTCCGCAAGGCCTATGGCGTACTGATTCCGCTTGGCGGGGTGATGATTTCGACCATCTGGGGCCTGGGCATCATCAGTCTGCTCGGCTTCAACCTGGACCCGCTGGGTCTGGTGATCCCCTTCCTGATTGCGGCCCGAGCCATGAGCCACGGGGTGCAGCTGGTCGAGCGCTATTACGCCGAGGTGAAGATCATCGGTGACGGGCCGAAAGCAGCGCGGGCCACTTTCGAGAGCCTGTTCCGCCCGGGTTCACTGGGTGTAGTGTCGGATGCGGTGGGGCTGTCGCTGATTGCAATCGGTTCGATCGCACTGAATACCAAGCTCGGTATCTATGCCTCGCTGTGGGCCAGTACCGTGATTCTGACCGTACTGATCGGTGTGCCGCTGCTGCTGTCGATCCTGCCTACGCCGAAAAACCCGCATATCAAGGAAACCTTCCTGCGGGTGATCGGCAATACCTGTGCGCGTACGGTATCGCGGCCCAAGGCGGCGCCCATTGCTTTGATGCTGGCGGCCGGGGCGATTCTGTTCGGCCTGTTGTCAGCGTCTCAGGTGCGCATTGGTGACAGTGAACCGGGTTCACCAATTCTCTACCCGGATCATGACTACAACATCTCCTCCAAGGTGATCAACGACCGTTTCCCGGGGTCCGAGGAGCTCTACATCATTGCCGAGCATGCGGAGCTGGGTGGGCTGAAAAAGCCGGAAGTGCTGCATGCCTTGAGTAATCTGCAGGCACATATGCTGTCCGACCCGGAGGTGGGTGGCACTAAGGGCTTGCCGGATTTGATCAAGCAGGTCAACCGCCTGATGCACAATGACGATCCGCGCTGGTTCCAGATTCCCCATGAGGCGGATTATGTCGGCGGGTTGATGTTCACCTACATGGCCTCCAGCCCGATTCCGGGTGCGCTGAATGAATTCAATGACAGCGACGACCGTATTGCCAACCTAGTGTTCTATTACAAGGATCGTCAGGGCGAGACCATTCGGCGGGCGATTCACATGGCCAATGAATGGATTGCCGAGAACGAAGTTGAGGGCCTAACTATCCGGCTGGCGGGCGGTACCCTGGGCGTGGCCGCGGCGATGAACGAGTCGGCCTTCCAGACTAATCTGATCGTGCTGCCGCTGGTATTCCTGCTGATCTTCTGCTTCGTGATGATGTTTTACACCTCCTGGCATGCCGGGCTGATGATGCTCATGGCGATGCTGTTCGCCACCACCCTGACTTATGCCTACATGGGCTTCTCCGGGTTGAATATCGATATCAATACGGTGCCGGTGATTGCTGTCGGGATTGGCGTGGGGATTGATTACTCGATCTACATGATGGATCGCATCCGCGAGGAAATGGCCAAGAGCGGTGACCTGCGCGATGCCGTACGCCGGGCTATTTCTACCACCGGTATGGCGATCAGCTTTACTGCGGTAACCCTGATGGCCGGGATCATCATGTGGGTGATTTTCTCCGAGCTGCGCTTCCAGTCCGATGCTGCCATGTTGCTCTGCGTGATGATCGTGATCAACGGTCTGGCCGCGATGTTGCTGGTGCCGTCCTGGGTCCTGGTATTCCGCCCACGCTTTATCACCAATGTGTATGCCGATGAGGATGGCGTGCTCTACGCCGACCGTGAACCGCTGTTTCCCACTCCCGCTTCGGCCCGGCATGGGGCTGAGGATGGGCTGCAACCGGGGGTGTCCTGACTCCGGTCAGGACGCTCCCTATCTCACTCAAGAGAGGATCTGCCATGCAAACAAGAATAAAAAGCTTACGGCATTGGAGTTTGACCTTAC
>REBY01000038.1 GCA_007692485.1 Pseudomonadaceae bacterium
CCATTCAGGTCTTGGAGTACCTCGACCGCGCCGGAGTGACCTGGTACCGCAAGCAACGGCGTTATCTGCAACCGGCGTGGCAGCGGCGAATCACGTAAGATGGCGGGCGCATGGGTGTGGATTGGCTGCCAAGGTCAAGGCTGTTGCGGACACGGCATGCCGTGTCCCTACGCCAGGGTCAGGGATCTCCAAAACCTGACCCATTGCACGGTAACCGGGTTCACGTCGGGGCACGATATACCGTGCCCGTCAGGGTAAAGATTGTTTGAGATAGTACTGCTAACCAACTGTTTTGGAAGGACATCGTCCCCGGTGGGGCGCCCGGACTTCAACTCCGGTGAGATGCGCAACGCGTGTCTGGTGGGTTCGACTCCCATGTCCTTCCGCCATTTTCTCTGGCTTGATCCGCGCATCAGGCCACAAGCGTGCCCGACTGGGCTGCATGCGGTAAAGTAGACGCCTGATAGATAGACAGGACGCTAGCATGCTTACCCATCTCGACAGCCAGGGCCGGGCCAATATGGTCGATGTGACGGAGAAGTCGGTGACTTCCCGTGAAGCTGTGGCGCGCAGCCGCGTGCGTATGCGCCCGGAAACCCTGGATTTGATCCAGAACGGTGGCCACCCTAAGGGTGATGTGTTTGCCGTGGCGCGGATTGCCGGCATTCAGGCCGCTAAGCGCACCCATGAACTCATCCCCCTTTGCCATCCGCTGATGCTGACCAGCGTTAAGGTTGAACTGACGCCGGAAGCACCGGATGCCGTGCTGATCGAGGCGTGCTGCAAACTGGCCGGGCAGACCGGGGTGGAAATGGAGGCGCTGACCGCTGCCAGCATCGCCGCGCTGACGCTGTATGATATGTGCAAAGCCGTGGACAAGGGCATGGTTATTGAATCCACCTGCCTGGTGAGCAAGCAGGGCGGCAAGAGCGGCGATTACCAGCGCGGGGAGGGCTGAGCATGCTGACTGTCGTGTACTTTGCCCGCTACCGTGAAGCCCTCGGCGTTGGCGAAGAGCAGTTACCCTGGTCCGCCGAACTGGTGACGGTTAATGATGTGCGTGCGCAGTTGTTGACCCGTGGCGAGGCCTGGCAAGTGTTGGATGAACCCAAGGTGATGTGCGCGCGCAATCAGGATATGTGCCGGCTGGAAACACCCATTGCCGATGGCGATGAGATTGCCTTCTTCCCGCCGGTTACCGGGGGCTGATATGACCATCACCGTTCAGACTGCCTGCTTTGATCCCGGCCAGTTACTCAACCAACTGCATGCCGATCACTTGGGCGTTGGCGCTGTGGTCAACTTTGTTGGTTATGTGCGCGACTTCAATGACGGTCAGGCCGTCGCCGGCATGCTGCTGGAGCATTACCCCGGCATGACCGAGAAAGCCCTGGGCAAGATCGTCGATGAAGCCAGAGCGCGCTGGCCACTGCTGAGTGTGGATGTGCTGCACCGGGTAGGGCGGCTGGAACCGGGCGAGCCCATTGTGTTTGTCGGCGTCAGCTCAGCGCATCGTCAGGCAGCCTTCGACGCCTGCAATTTCATTATGGATTATCTGAAGACGCGCGCGCCTTTCTGGAAGAAGGAAGACACCGCCGAAGGCCCGCGCTGGGTGGATGCGCGCGAGAGCGACGATCAAGCGCTGGAACGCTGGCAACAATAGCCTGAATTCTCATTGCAGCAGCTTGGGCCGCACGCGGATTTGCGTGTAATCTAGCTGCCTGCCTATCAACCTTCACAAGGAGCGTGCGCACGCTGGTTGCGCCAAGCATTCATGAATAAACCCGTTATCGGATTGGCGGTCGCCGTGGCTGTCGCAGCTGCCGGCTATCTGGGCATGCAGGCCTATGTGGGCCAGCAAGTGGACAAGCAGGTTGAGCTGATCAACCAACAATTAATTGCCAATAATGAAATCCTGGTTAACCAGCTCGAGTACTCCAAAGGCTGGGGTAGTGGTGAGCTGCACTATGATCTGGTGTATCGCCCGGCGGCCGGCAACCCCTGGCATCAAGTGCTAGAAGAGTTGTTGCCGAAGCCTGAGCTGCATTGGAAAGGTACCGCTACTATCGACCACGGCCCCTGGTTACCCGGCCACGGCTTTGGTCTGGCCCAGTTGCAGGGCGATATTCCACTGCCACAGATTCTCCGTCCCTGGCTGCCGCAGTATCCCGGCCAAACCCCAATGATCAGTTATCGCGGCGAAAGCCACTTTGACAATACGTTGAGCTTTACGCTGCAAGCAATTGACTATAAAGGATCTATTCAGGACCCTGAGAACAAGGAAGAGGCGCAATGGGAACATACCGGCGCCTACTTCAATGCCCGTTTGCACCCTGTCGAACGGCACTTGACGCTGCTCGCCAAGCTGGACACCTTGCAGCTGGATTTCCCGTCTGAACCCGTCAGCATGATGCTGGAAGGGCTGCGTATGGAAACCGATTCCACCCGTTTGCAACCCTATGTCTGGATTGGTGATGCCACCCTGACGCTGGATAACCTCGGTGTCATGTCCGCTGACAATCAGTTGAGCATGGAAGCCCTGCGCATAACCTCGGATACCGTGCAGAACGGTGACAAGCTGGACTCGACGGCTGAGCTGAGCCTGGGCCCGATCATGATGGATGACATGCGTTTTGGTGAATCGCGCCTGCGCTATTCCATGCGCAACCTGGATATCGAGGGCTATGCCGGCCTGATGCGCACCGTCCACCGCCTGGACGATATTGAGGACCTCGACCAACACTGGGCTAGCCTGCGCCCGCATCTGGAGCGGATTCTTGCCGGGCATCCGCAATTGAGCATGGATGAGTTGAGTATCAGCCTGGGCGAGCCCCACAACGCCAGCGCCAGCTTGAACGTTGATTACCACGGTGAAGGGACGCTGGATGCCGACTTCGCAGAAAAAATCTGGGATGACCTGAGCATAGCGGGGCAGGCGCTCCTGTCGGAAAGCGCCATCGACAAGCTGATGGAGCTGGTCGTCGCGCAGCAAAATGCCGAGCTGGGCAGCAGTGAACAAGTCCTGATGGCTGACGTCCTGAAGATGCAATTCACCCTACAAATGCAGGAAAGCCCCTTTGCCCGCCAGGCAGATGATGGCTATGAGTTCGACTTTGCCCTGCGTGACCACATGCTCACCGCGCATGATGAGCCGGTAATGGACCTGGCGACTTTGCTGGCCATGGGCGAAGCGTTGATGCCTGGTAGCAGTGCTGCTATCAGTGGCGGTGTGCTGGAGCTGTCGGCCGGGTTCAGCCCTGATCCTTATGTCGTCAAGGTGACCTCTGGCGGCGATGACCTGGTGGATGAGGGCTATGGTGAGGGCTGTATCGGCTTTACCAATATTGCCGACGCCAATGTGGAGCTGTTTTACGAAGCCGGCTCATTCCCCCTGATTATCGAGGCCAGCGCGCCGACCGATACGGCACTGGTGGTCATCGCCCCGGATGGCGAAGTACGCTGCAATGATGACCGCTCACTGTATGAGCTGGACCCACGGGTTATTTTCGAGACGCCGGAAACCGGGTTCTATTACATCTGGCTGACCGATCTGGATGGCGAGCGTTCAGAGGCTGAAATCAGCTTTACCGAAATCATGCCTTGAACACCGGGCGTAGCGGGGTAGGCGAGTCATGAGCTTCAGTCTATGGCTGACTCTGGTTGCTGTGTGTGCCCTTGGCGCAATGTCGCCGGGGCCCAGCCTGGCACTGGTGTTGCGGCATACCGTGCAAGGCGGCCGGGGCAGTGGCATCACTGCTGCCCTGGCCCATGCACTGAGTGTCGGCCTATATGCGCTACTCACGGTACTCGGCCTGGGCGCCTTGCTGCTGGGCCAGCCCTGGTTGTTCCAGACCGTCAGCGTGCTCGGTGCCGGCTATCTGCTGTGGATGGGCTTTCAGGCCTTGCAGGCGCAGCCAGCCACCATCGACCCGAGCGCGCTACAACCTGACTTCAAACGCCAGGCGATGCGTGACGGTTTTCTGGTTGGCCTGGGCAACCCCAAACTCATCCTGTTCTTTCTTGCCCTGTTCAGCCAGTTCGTTACTCCGGAGCTGGGTTGGCGCGGGCATTTACTGATCATCCTCACTGCAATGTTAATTGATGCCGGCTGGTACATGGTCGTTGCCGTGGTGTTTTCCCATGCCCGGTTTCTGCCCTGGCTGGAGCGTCACGGCCACTGGTTCAGCCGCCTGGCTGGCGTTTTCCTGGTTGCCCTGGCGCTGCGTTTGATCGTGATGGTCATGCTTGATTACTAAAAGTTCCGCTGACATCAAAACTTCATAAAGCAGTAACCCTTCTGTCATCCACGCTTTCCATACTCACCCTCAGTCGAATAACGACACGGCGCCAGCCAAGGCTGACGCTATTCACACTGAAGGAGAGTTATGATGAAGAAGAAGCTGCTTGCGGTTGTTATCGGGGCTACCGCTGCAATGCCACTGATGGCAACAGCTGATGTATCCATTTATGGTCGCGTTCACATGTCGCTGGATCACCTCGACAATGGTAACGACTACAAAGAAGTCAACGTCTCCAGCAACTCATCACGTCTGGGCTTCCGTGGTAACCGTGCAGTTGGCGACATCACTGCCTTCTTCCAGATCGAACAGCAAATTGACTTCAACGAAGGCACCTCCAGCTTCGCTGGCCGCGACACCTTCGCGGGTCTGCGTGGCGACTTCGGTAGCATCCGCCTGGGTCAGTTCGATACTCCTTTCAAGCAAGCGCGTGGCCCGGCTAACCTGTTTGGTGACCAGGTCGGTGATATGCGTAACCTGACACGTGTTGGTGATGCCCGTTTTGACGAGCGTACGCCTAACACCTTCCATTACCAGACGCCGAATTTCAGTGGCTTCGCCGGTAACATCGCGTACTCCGTACACGAAGGCAAGACAGCTGCAGATGGCCAGGATGGCGATGCCATCAGCCTGTCCTTGACCTACAAAGCAGGCCCGCTAGATACCGCTCTGGCCTATGAGAAGTTTGAGGAAGATACCGGTCGTGGTGAGCGTGATGGCGTGCGATTTGCCATCGGTTACAACGTAACCAGCGACCTGAAACTCGTTGGTTTCTACCAGACAGTCGATTACGACGGGCGTACTGTCGAGCAGATCGCGAGAAAAGATGATTGGTCCGCTGACACTTGGGGTTTGGGTGCAGACTTCAAAGTCGCTCCGCAAACCTACATCCGTGG
The DNA here is from genome assembly GCA_007692485.1 of Pseudomonadaceae bacterium. Taxonomy (GTDB): domain Bacteria; phylum Pseudomonadota; class Gammaproteobacteria; order Pseudomonadales; family Pseudomonadaceae; genus Halopseudomonas. The sequence continues at coordinate 5,195 of REBY01000038.1, forward strand.
TATGTGGCTGCAGCGCGACGCTGATGCCTCCGACAGCCAGACCGACATGTACGCCTTCGGTGTTGAGCATCGTCTGGACAGCGCT
>REBY01000169.1 GCA_007692485.1 Pseudomonadaceae bacterium
ACTTTCTACGAAGCACCTTCGCCGGCCTCGCCGGCCTTCGCCAGTGTTGGCCAAAGCGTCAAGGCCGGTGATGTGTTGTGCATCGTTGAAGCCATGAAAATGATGAACCACATCGAAGCTGACAAGAGCGGTGTTATTCAGGCCATCCTGGTTGATAACGGCCAGCCGGTGGAATTCGATCAACCTCTGTTCAGCATCGCCTGAGCCCGACCCGGAGCCTCCGATGCAGAAAGTACTTATAGCCAACCGCGGTGAAATTGCCCTGCGCGTGATTCGCGCCTGCAAGGAACTGGGGTTGAAGACCGTCGCCGTGCACTCCACGGCTGATCGTGAACTCATGCACCTGGCACTAGCCGATGAGTCTGTGTGCATTGGCCCGCCCAATGCCACCGCGTCCTACCTGAATATCCCGGCGATCATCAGTGCTGCCGAAGTCACCGGCGCCGATGGTATCCATCCCGGCTATGGCTTCCTCGCTGAGAACGCCGACTTTGCCGAGCAGGTCGAGCGCTCAGGCTTTACCTTTATCGGCCCGAAAGCCGATGTCATTCGCCTGATGGGCGACAAGGTATCTGCCATCGCAGCAATGAAAGCCACTGGCGTTCCTACGGTACCGGGCTCAGACGGCCCCTTGCCGGAAGATGAAGCCGAGTGCCTGGCCATTGGTCGCCGGGTCGGCTATCCAGTGATCATCAAGGCGGCTGGTGGTGGCGGTGGTCGCGGCATGCGCGTGGTGCACCAGGAAGAAGACCTGTTGAAATCCATTCGCCTGACCCGCACTGAGGCAGGTGCAGCCTTTGGCAACCCCGTGGTCTATCTGGAAAAATTCTTGACCAATCCGCGTCACGTGGAAATTCAGGTTCTCTCTGACGGCCAGGGCAATGCTGTTCATCTGGGTGATCGTGACTGCTCATTGCAGCGTCGGCACCAGAAGATCATCGAAGAAGCCCCCGCACCCGGCATCGACGAGAAAGCCCGAGCTGAAGTGCAGGCCCGCTGTGTTCAAGCCTGTATTGATATCGGCTACCAGGGCGCCGGCACTTTCGAGTTCCTCTATGAAGACGGCGGTTTCTACTTTATCGAGATGAACACACGCGTTCAGGTCGAGCACCCGGTTTCAGAAATGGTCACCGGCGTAGATATCGTCAAAGAGCAGCTGCTGGTCGCTGCCGGCAACAAGCTGAGCGTGTCCCAGGATGACATTGTCATTCGTGGCCACTCCATCGAGTGCCGGATCAACGCCGAAGATCCAGCGACCTTCATGCCCAGCCCGGGCACGGTTACCTTCTTCCATGCACCCGGTGGCAATGGCGTACGGGTCGATTCGCACCTGTACAGTGGCTACAAGGTACCGCCGAACTACGATTCACTGGTCGCCAAGCTGATCACCTATGGGGCCACCCGTGACGAAGCCCTGGCTCGCATGCGCAACGCACTGGATGAGCTGGTCGTTGATGGCATCAAGACCAACACGCCCTTGCACCGCGACTTGGTCCGTGACGCCGCCTTCTGCAAAGGTGGGGTCAATATTCACTACCTGGAGCACAAGCTGGGCATCAAGTAACCCAGCTGCAAGCGTATGATGTGGTATTAACGGGAGCGTATAGCGCTCCCGTTGCTTTTATTATTGCTTTGCGCTGGCAGCTACCTGCTTGCCGCTGTCCGAAGGAAGTCCTATGCCCTGGTTACAAATTCGTCTGGCCATCACCCCTGACCAAGCCGAGGAGCTGGAAGATCAGCTGCTGGCGTTAGGGGCAGTGTCAGTCACTTTTATGGATGCCGAAGATCAGCCGATTTTCGAGCCCGACCTGGGCACGACGCCGTTATGGCGCAATACCCATATATTGGCCTTGTTCGAGGCCGATCAGCACGCAGAGGCATTGCTGGCCCAGTTGCGGGCATTGCGACATGGAACCCTGCCTGAACATGCCCATGAGCTGATTGCTGACCAAGACTGGGAACGCAGCTGGATGGCCGATTTCAATCCACTCCGTTTCGGCCAGCGGCTATGGATCGTACCCAGCTGGCACAGTGCTCCGGAACCTGAGGCTGTCAACTTGCTGCTGGACCCGGGCCTGGCCTTTGGTACCGGCACCCACCCAACGACGGCCCTGTGCCTTGAGTGGCTGGATGGCCAACCATTGGATAATTGCTCGCTGATTGACTTTGGCTGTGGCTCCGGCATTTTAGCGATTGCTGCCCTGCTGCTAGGCGCAAGCCCGGCCACCGGCACTGATATTGACCCACAAGCTCTGGAGGCCAGCCGTGACAATGCGCGGCGCAACCAGATTGCTGATGCTGACCTGGCACTCTACCTGCCGGCCGACATGCCCCAGGTGCCAGCCGATGTCGTGGTGGCCAACATTCTAGCGGGCCCTCTGGTCGAGTTATCTGCGCAACTGACCCAGCTGGTCAAGCCTGGTGGCCGCCTGGCGTTATCCGGTATCCTGCGCGAGCAGGCTGACGAGGTGGTAGCGGCCTATGCTGGCGCCTTTGACCTCGATCCGGTGGCCGAACGCGATGGCTGGGTACGTATCAGCGGTCGTCGGCTTGGCGCCGCGCGCGGATAACGGCAGAATAAGTACTTACAACGACTTGCCGGCGATCGGCAAAGGACCCGACACCTACCATGAGTGCAACCTTGGTCACCCAGTGCCCACATTGCCAGACGCGCTTTCGGCTATCGCAGGAACACCTGCGCGCAGCCGCTGGTAACGTGCGCTGCGGTGCCTGCCTCAAGGTGTTCAATGCCACCCCGCCGACAGCCAATGACAAACCCGCTTCAGAAACCGTCAATGCGTTACCTGACCGTCAGCCGCGCAACAAGACCCGCCTGGATGACGTGCTTATCCATGATGACCTGGAGCTGGACGATCTGGACCTGGAAGATCTCGGCCTGGATGAATCGATCATTGACGAGGTTAACCCAGCACCACCCCAGCAAAGCAGCCTGCCACTGGCCAGCCCCCCTGCCGCCGGGCCCGAGCCGATCAGTGAGCCAAGGCCAGAGCCAGAGCCAGAGCCAGAGCCAGAGCTCGATATTGAGATCGAAGCCGAACCGGTTATCAAGCCTGAATCCGGCCCTGAGTCAAAGCATGAATCCGCGCGACACGAGCCAGACGAAGCAGCCCTGTTGCTCAGGCCAGATATTGCCGACCCGGTAACGCCAAACGCCAGCATTGAGCCCGACACTGACCAGGACGCTGCGGAGCACGGTATTTTTCTCCGCGACCAACCGGCAGCAATCAGCGAGCCGGCGGTACCGCCGCCAATCAGATACAGCGATGATCTGCCGGCGTATGAGGATACCGAGACGCCACTCAGCGGCTTACATGCAGAACGCGATCAACCCGAGTCCCCCAAACCAGCAGCCAAGGACGCGGTTGAATACCGCCGCGAACCCCTGCTCGGCAATGACTTCATGCTGCCCGAGCTGGATACCGATATGCTGTTACTGGATGACCAGCCGATAACCCGGCCACGCCAACGCAGTGCACTCTGGACGGCGCTCAGCCTGCTCGCTGTGCTGGCCCTGATCGGGCAATTCGGCTATTTCAATTTTGCCGCGTTGGCGCATGATGAACGTAGCCGACCGCTAATCGCCAGTTGGTGCAACGTGGCAGGCTGTCAGTTGCCCCCGCAGGTAGATATCAGCCTGATTCGCAGCAGTAATCTGACGGTTCGCCAACACCCAGAGTATCCCAACACTTTGGCCATCGATGTCATCCTCTATAACCGCGCGGATTTTTCCCAGCCATTCCCGGTGCTGCGCATGCGCTTTACCGATCAAAGCGACCGCGAAGTGGCCAGCCGACTGTTCCGCCCGCAGGAATACCTCGGTGGTGAACTGGCTGGAGCTAGACTGATGCCTGCGCAAACACCAATACACGTCGGCCTGAGCATGCTGGCCCCAGAGCAGGCAGGCTCCAGCTACCGCCTGGATTTCCTTAGCCCCGAGCAATAAATCCACCTGATGGCCCTTTGATCGGGCTGATTAAAAATCACCCAGATCAGACTTTATATGGTCATTCTTTACAGGTATGATGATCGACCTTTTTCACTCTTCCCGCATTCGTTAACGGCTACCCGGGTAGTCATCAACGGCTGTGGCTTTGACGACTGGCAACCACAGGGATGGACCATGCAGTGATCAGTATCGGCCCTTACCAGCTCGCCAATCCGGTTATTCTGGCCCCCATGGCCGGGGTTACCGATCGCCCGTTCCGGCAACTGTGCCGGCAGCAGGGTGCGGGTCTGGTGGTGTCGGAAATGGTCACCAGCGATGTTCGCCTGTGGAACACGCGCAAATCCCGTCAGCGCCTGGCGCATGATAGTGAAGCCGCCCCGCGCTCCGTGCAGATCGCCGGTGGCGATCCGCAGATGATGGCAGAAGCCGCGCGCATGAATCAGCAACTCGGCGCCCAGATCATCGATATCAATATGGGCTGCCCGGCGAAGAAAGTGTGCAACAAGGCTGCCGGCTCTGCGCTACTGCGTGACGAACAACTGGTCGGCGAGATCCTCGACGCTGTGGTCGCTGCTGTCGATATCCCGGTTACGCTAAAAATTCGCACCGGCTGGGACCGTGAGCAACGCAATGGCCCGCGCATCGCACGCATCGCCGAAGACTGCGGTATCCAGGCACTCGCCGTACACGGGCGAACTAAAGCCGACCTCTACATGGGTGCTGCTGAGTACGACACCATTGCTGAAATTCGCCAGCAAATCCGCATTCCTCTGTTTGCCAATGGTGATATCGACAGCCCGGAAAAAGCCCGTCACGTGCTCGACTACACCGGCGCCGATGCCGTCATGATTGGTCGCGCCGCCCAGGGCCGCCCCTGGCTGCTCGGGCAGATTGCCCACTATCTGACACAGGGCACTTTGCTGGCCGAACCCAGCCTGAATAATCAGCGTGACATTCTGCTCGGGCATATTCGCGCCCTGCACGCATTTTATGGCGATCTGCAAGGCGTGCGTATAGCCCGCAAGCATGTCGGCTGGTACCTGAAGACATTGCCAGGTGCCGAACCTTTTCGCACGATTTTCAACCGCATTGAATGCCCCAAGGAACAACAACAAGGCATCAATAGCTTTTTTGCCCGCGTAATGGAAGGAGACCTGGCGGCATGACGCTTCTGAACACTTTCCAGACTAACGGAACCCTACCCGTGAGAGATACCACCGAACCCAGCCCAGAGTCTCTTGAAGTCAACAACTCCGGCCTGAACCCCAGCGCTACCCTGCGCGACAGCGTCGAACAGGCACTGCACAATTACTTCAACCATCTTGATGGTCAGGACGTCACCGATGTCTATAACATGGTGCTATCCGAAGTGGAAGCGCCGTTGCTGGAAAGCGTGATGGACTACGTCAAAGGCAACCAGACGCGTGCCTCCGAAGTACTCGGCCTCAACCGCGGCACCCTGCGCAAGAAGCTCAAACAGTACGGATTGCTTTAAGCGGCAAGCGGCAAGCAGCAAGCCGCAATACCACACTAGTCACTGTTTTTTCTGTAAACAACCCTGGACCCAAAATGACCGACCAAACCACCCGCCTCCCGGTTCGTCGTGCGCTGATCAGCGTCTCAGACAAAACCGGCATTGTAGACTTTGCCCGTGCACTGACCCACCAGGGCGTAGAAATCCTCTCGACCGGCGGTACTTTCAAGCTGCTACGCGAACAGGGCATCGAGGCTATCGAGGTTGCCGACTACACCGGCTTTCCGGAGATGATGGATGGCCGGGTAAAAACCCTGCACCCGAAAATTCATGGCGGCATTCTCGGCCGGCGTGATCAGGACGGTCCGGTCATGCAGGAACACGGAATCCAGCCGATCGACATGGTGGTGGTCAACCTCTATCCCTTCGCCGCTACGGTGGCCAAGCCGGGTTGCAGCTTGCCGGATGCAATCGAGAACATCGATATCGGTGGCCCGACCATGGTGCGCAGCGCAGCAAAGAATCACAAAGATGTTGCCATCGTCGTCAATGCCAGTGATTACAGCGCTATTCTGGCCAGCCTGCAGTCCGGTGGGCTGACCTATGCTGAGCGTTTTGACCTGGCCCTGAAGGCTTTCGAACACACCGCCGCCTATGATGGCATGATCGCCAATTACCTGGGCACCATCGACCAGACACGCGACAGCCTTGGCACTGAAGATCGCGCTACTTTCCCGCGCACCTTCAACAGTCAGTTCATCAAGGCACAGGACATGCGCTACGGTGAAAACCCGCACCAGGCGGCGGCCTTTTACAAGGAAGCCGCCCCCGTTGATGCCAGTATTGCGACCGCAGTCCAGTTACAGGGCAAAGAGCTGTCCTACAACAATGTAGCGGATACGGATGCCGCTCTGGAGTGCGTCAAGAGCTTCAGCAAACCCGCCTGCGTCATCGTCAAACACGCCAATCCCTGTGGTGTTGCCGTGGTGCCCGAGGCCGATGGCGGTATTCGCCAGGCCTACGAACTGGCCTACGCAACCGATAGCGAGTCAGCCTTTGGCGGCATCATCGCTTTCAACCGTGAACTCGACGCAGCCACCGCCCAGGCCATTGTTGAGCGTCAGTTTGTCGAAGTCATCATTGCTCCGAGCATCGCGCCAGCTGCCCGTGAGATCGTCGCCGCCAAGGCCAATGTGCGCTTGCTTGAGTGCGGCCAGTGGACCGCCGAACGCCATGCTGACTGGGATTTTAAACGCGTCAATGGCGGCCTTCTGGTACAAAGCCGCGATATCGGCATGGTGAGCGAAGCAGACCTCAAGGTGGTTAGCCAGCGTGCACCCAGCGAACAGGAAATGCATGATCTGATCTTTGCCTGGAAAGTCGCCAAATTCGTTAAATCCAACGCTATTGTCTATGCCAAGCAACGACAGACTGTTGGCGTTGGTGCCGGACAAATGAGCCGAGTAAACTCGGCCCGCATTGCCGCCATAAAAGCAGAACATGCCGGCCTGCAGGTGGCTGGGGCGGTCATGGCATCGGATGCCTTTTTCCCGTTCCGTGACGGCATCGACAACGCCGCGGCCAACGGCATCAGCGCGGTCATCCAGCCTGGTGGCTCGATGCGCGACCAGGAAGTCATCGATGCGGCCAATGAAGCGGGTATGGCCATGGTATTTACCGGCATGCGCCACTTCAGACATTAAAATAACGGCCGCACTCGAGCAGGCATCTGTGGTGTTGCCCGGTCTGCCTCCCATGCTCATTGCCACTTGGCAATGGCGCTGTGAGACAGTCCAGGCGCCTTGCAGCCACCTACTCGATTGCGACCTGAAATGAACCAATCAGAAGATCTGGTCAGCGGCTGTGCTGCCAGCATGCGGGAATGAAGCTCGCCTTCTTTAGGGGATACTGATGAATGTATTGATTATTGGTAGTGGCGGGCGTGAGCATGCGCTGGCCTGGAAGGTGGCGCAAGATGCCCGCGTGGAACGGGTCTTTGTTGCCCCTGGCAATGCCGGCACTGCACTGGAACTGAAATGCGAAAACGTTGCTATTGATGTAATGGAGCTTGAGCGGCTGGTCGATTTTGCCCGTGACAACCATGTCGCACTGACGATTGTCGGCCCGGAAGCGCCGCTGGTTGCCGGGGTGGTTGACCGCTTCCGTGCAGCCAACCTGCCCTGCTTTGGCCCGACCGCTGCCGCCGCGCAACTGGAAGGCTCCAAGGCCTTTACCAAAGACTTTCTCGCCCGTCACGCCATCCCTACAGCCGAGTACGGTAATTTCACTGAAATCGAGCCGGCGCTGGCCTACCTTCGCGAGAAAGGCGCTCCCATTGTGATCAAGGCCGATGGCCTGGCGGCTGGCAAGGGCGTGATCGTTGCCATGACGCTCACCGAAGCCGAAGAAGCCGTGCGTGACATGCTCGCTGGCAATGCCTTTGGCGACGCGGGTTCACGGGTAGTGATCGAAGAGTTTCTTGAAGGTGAAGAAGCCAGCTTTATCGTCATGGTCGACGGCGACAAGGTCCTTGCCATGGCAACCAGCCAGGATCACAAGCGTGTGGGTGATGCTGATACCGGGCCGAATACCGGTGGCATGGGCGCCTATTCGCCCGCTCCGGTGGTTACCCCGACAGTGCACCAACGCATTATGGATGAGGTAATCTGGCCGACGGTCAAGGGCATGGCCGCCGAAGGTAACGTGTATACCGGCTTTCTCTACGCTGGGCTGATGATTGATCCCAATGGCGCACCCAAGGTGATCGAATTCAATTGCCGCTTCGGCGATCCAGAAACTCAGCCCATCATGCTGCGTCTGCAATCCAGCTTGGTAGATTTGGTCGAAGCCGCCCTGAATGGCACGCTCGACCAGGCGGAAGCACATTGGGACCCACGCCCGAGTCTCGGTGTAGTGTTGGCTGCCGGCGGTTATCCGGGCAACTATGCCAAAGGCACCCCGATCAACGGGCTCGACCAGGCTACCGCTGCTGATGCCAAGGTTTTTCATGCTGGCACCGCGCTGCAAGACAGCCAGGTAGTCACCAGTGGCGGCCGGGTACTCTGCGCAACGGCGTTGGGTAACACTGTACTGAGCGCACAGCAGGCGGCCTATGCACTGGCAGCTGGCATTCAGTGGGACGGTTGTTTCTATCGACAGGATATCGGCTACCGTGCGATTGCTCGTGAGCAGCAAAGCTAAGGGGTGACCTTGGCGGCAGGCGTGACGGACAGACAGTCTGTGACGCCTGCGCTATACTGCTCGTTCATCATTACGGGCCCATGGACAGGACTGACCGAACGTGAAGCAAGTACGCTGGTTGTTGTTCGCGAGTCTGCTGCCGCTGATGTATTGCCTGCTGCCAAGTGCCGCAGCCAATGCCGGTGAACTTGCGCAGCCACAGGTTTTCATTGACAGCCAAGGCGAGCTGGAGCTTGCCGACGTGTTGACCAACCGCTATGCCAATCGTTTTATCCCTTTGCCACCGGGGCGCATTGAGTTGCCAGGCCGGCAAACGGCTATCTGGCTAAAAGTGCGCGGCCCCCTGGAGCGCAGTCAGTGGCTGCATTTGAGCAACCCCGCCATTCAGACCATCAGCTATTACCATCTGGTAGATGGCGCTTTGAGCAAACATTATCAGACCGGTGCCCACCAGCCACCCGCCGAACGTGCCGAGCCGCACGCCGACTTCGTCTTTGCCTTGCCGCGCCTGGGCCCTCGGGATCAGATTTTTTTGCGTCTGCACAACCCCTACCCGCAACAAACCAAACTGGACTTCTGGCCGCATGACAGCGCCTTGCTGTTGCACGGCAACCGGCAGGCTCTGGAAGGCTTATTAGTTGGCTTGGCCCTTGCCCTGGTGCTGCATGGTTTACTGCAAGGCTTCAGTGGTCGCGACCCCTTCCATCTGCTGCTGGCTATGGCGGCTCTGCTGCAAGCACTGGGAGGCATGAGCCATATCGACTGGGCCGCTACCCAGCTGCCGCGCCTGTACGGGCAAGCTGGCGACTTGCTGTACCTGCTCAGCCTGCCGCTAGTGCTTTTGCTGTTCCGTTCCTGGCTACCAGCACCCGAGCCTCAGCAAGAGCGCAGGTTGCTGAACATTAGCGCTCTGGCCACCTTTACAGCCGCCGTACTGATTGCTATCTGGCCCAGCCTGCTGGGCTCACTGGCACCGCTAATCACCCTGCTGGTGCCACTGGCCGGCAGTGCGCTCCTGGTGCACTTGTGGCTACGCCAACAAGGTTTTAATGTCGCAGGCCTGTTGGCCTGCATGGCCCTGTTTGCCAGCGGCCTGCTGCACTTTCATCTAATCAGCAGCGCACTGGCCGAACCTCTCTGCCGCCTCTTATTCTGGGCCGGCCTGGTTGCGCTTGCTTGGCACCTGTATGGACGCCAACAGCGTGGCCTCAAGGTTCGTACCCGAGCTCAGCACCAGGCCGCCACCCAGCTGGCCGAACGCCGCACGCGCGCAGAGTTTCTCGGCCGCGTCAGCCACGAAATTCGTACACCAATGAATGGTGTACTGGGCATGAGCGAGCTGCTGATGGATACCGCCCTCTCTGCCAAACAACGTGACTACGTACAGACCATCCATGCATCGGGTAATGACCTGCTGACGCTACTCAATGAAATCGTTGACATGTCACGCTTGGAAGCCGGTGAATTACAGCTTGAGAGTGTCCATTTTGATCTGCATGCACTGGTCAACGAGTGCCTGGATAATTTTCGTACCCGGGCAGAAAGCCAAGGGCTTGAGCTGATCGGCTTCGTCCATCCGGACACCCCGCGACGGGTTAGTGGCGACGCCAGCCGACTGCGCCAAGTCCTGGCCAGTCTGCTGAACAATGCCCTGCAGCATACCCACAGAGGCGAAGTGCTACTGGTAGTGGGCCCCGACCAACCACTCAAGGGCGAGGACCCAGACGCCACCCAGGTCCGCCTGCGCTTCGCCATCCAGGATACTGGACTCGCCCTGGCAGCGAACTTGCGCCAACGTCTGCTGGCCGAGCGCGCACCTCGTGTGAACGGTATTCCAGGCGCTGAAGGTGACGGACAACTGGCCCTGCTGATCAGCCGCCACCTGATCGACATGATGCATGGTCAGCTGGGCATTAAGTCCGGCGATCAAGGGAACACCCTATGGTTTACCCTGCCACTGGGTGTCATCGAACAGGGGCCCGCTGCCGCCGATGAAGATAATTGCCTGCGCGAACGCAGCGCATTGATCGTTGATGACAACGCCACTTGCCGCAAGGTGTTGCAACAACAATTGAGTGCTTGGCAGATGCAGGCACAAAGCGCATCCAGCGGCAAAGAAGCCCTGGCCCTGATGCGCAATCAGGCCAATCTCGGCCAACCCTTCGATATCTTGCTGATTGACCAATCGATGCCGGGAATGACCGGCCTGGAACTCGCTAAACGCATTCAGGATGACCCCACCCTAACCCAAGATGTACTGGTCATCATGCTTACTGGTATCAGCCAGGTGCCCAGCCGGGTTGTCGCTCGCAATGCTGGCATCAGTCGCATTCTCAGTAAGCCGGTTGCCGGTTACAGCTTGCGTACTACCTTGATTGACGAATGGCTACAGCATCAGGAACACCAGCGCCAGCGCCGGCTCAACCAGACCAGCTCACTGCAGCAGGGCCAGATTCGACCCAGTCAGCGACCGAATATCCTGGTTGCTGAAGACAACGCCATTTCCACCAAGGTGATTCGTGGCATGCTAGGCAAGCTGGGATTGGATAGTCAAGCCGTGGCCAACGGCCGTGAAGCATTACAAAAAGTGCGTGAAGCGCATTTTGATTTAGTGCTGATGGACTGCGAAATGCCGGAAATGGACGGCTTTACCGCCGCCGAACAGATCCGTCAGTGGGAACAAGACAACCACCGCCAACCGGTACCCATTATCGCCCTAACCGCCCATATCATGCCGGAGCACCGCGAGCGCGCTAGTCGCGCCGGCATGAACGGGCATATGGCCAAACCGGTTGATCTGGGGCAGCTGCAAGAACAGCTCAGCTACTGGTTGGGCACCCGCGTTGGCCATTCGGATTCACCCGGCTGACAGCCCGCATTGGCACAGGCATAACCGGCAAAAATCTGCATCAACAAGCTGAATGATGACATGGTGCACCTCCTCGATGACATCCATTACTCAGTCTTCAGCTTAGCTCAGAGACTCCTCGACGCCAGTTGCGTCTGTCTATCGGCATCATAGCCAATGAACTATCGTGCCCCTGGACGCGGCTTGCCCTTGGCTGATTTGCGCTTGCCGGTTTCCCGCGGCGGCAACCCGGTGTGCTGGGTCAGCAAACGACCGGCCTTGGGACTGCCCGCTGGCGTGGAATTCTTCCGCCGCGCACTCTGATAGCTGTCGACCGCCGGCTGGAAAGTCGGAATCAGATGCTGTTTGCTGTTACCGATCAGATCGCTGCGCCCCATCGCCTTGAGCGTCTCACGCAGTAGCGGCCAGTTGTTCGGGTCATGGTAGCGCAGGAAAGCCTTGTGCAAGCGACGCTGGCGCTCCCCTTTGACCGTGCCCACCGACTCGCTCTTGTAGCTGACCTTACGTAGCGGGTTCTTGCCGCTGTGATACATGGCCGTAGCGCTGGCCATCGGTGACGGATAGAAAGCCTGAACCTGATCAGCACGGAAGCCGTTACGCTTGAGCCACAGAGCGAGATTCATCATATCTTCATCGGTAGTCCCTGGGTGGGCCGCGATAAAATAGGGGATCAGGTACTGCTCCTTGCCCGCTTCCTTACTGTATTTCTCGAACATCTGCTTGAAGCGGTCATAACTGCCAATGCCCGGTTTCATCATCTTATCCAACGGGCCGTTTTCAGTATGCTCAGGCGCAATTTTCAGATAGCCACCCACATGGTGGGTGACCAGCTCCCTGACATACTCAGGCGACTCAACTGCCAAGTCATAACGCAAGCCAGAGGCAATCAGGATTTTCTTCACCCCGGGCAATTCACGCGCCTTGCGATACAAACCGATCAGCGAAGAGTGGTCAGTGTCCAGGTTCTCGCAGATACCCGGATAAACACAGGACGGTTTGCGGCAGGATGCTTCAATTTCACGACTCTTGCAGGCCACGCGGTACATATTCGCCGTCGGCCCACCCAGGTCGGAAATCACCCCGGTAAAGCCCGGCACAGTATCGCGGATCGCTTCAATTTCGCGAATGATGGAATCGTGCGAACGGTTCTGGATGATGCGTCCTTCATGCTCGGTGATTGAACAGAAAGTGCAGCCGCCAAAACAGCCACGCATGATATTGACCGAAAAACGGATCATGTCATAGGCCGGAATTTTCGCATCGCCATACACCGGGTGCGGCACCCGCGCATACGGCAGGTCAAAGACATAGTCCATTTCTTCGGTGCTTAACGGGATCGGTGGCGGATTGAACCAAACCTCCTGATCCCCGTGTCGCTGAACCAGCGCACGCGCGTTACCCGGATTGGTTTCCAGGTGCAGTACCCGATTGGCATGTGCGTACAGCACCGGATCGCCCTTGACCTTTTCATAAGCTGGCAGACGGATCACCGTGCGGTCACGCTCCAGGCGCGGGTGAGGCAGCAGTTCCAGCACCTGAACATCGGACTCGGTCGCTTGCGAATCGCCCTTGGCCTGCTCCACGGCACACGCGGATGTGTCCTGGGTGTTCACATAGGGGTTGATGATCTTGTCGACCTTGCCCGGTCGGTCAATACGGCTGGAGTCAAGCTCAAACCAACCTTGCGGGCTATCCTTGCGGATAAAAGCGGTACCACGAATATCCGTCATGTCGGCAACCGAATCACCGCGACTGATACGCTGCGCGACTTCGACAATCGCCCGTTCGGCATTGCCAAAGAGCAATAAATCGGCCCGCGCATCCAGCAAAATCGAGCGACGTACTTTGTCCTGCCAGTAATCGTAATGGGCAATACGTCGCAACGAGGCTTCAATACCACCCAGAATAATGGGCACATCCTTGAACGCTTCTCGGCAGCGCTGACTGTACACCAAACTGGCTCTGTCAGGCCGACTACCACCCTTGCCTCCCGGCGTGTAGGCATCGTCCGAGCGTACCTTACGGTCAGCGGTATAGCGGTTGATCATGGAGTCCATATTGCCGGCAGCAATACCGAAAAACAGGTTTGGCTTACCGAGCTGCATGAAAGCATCTTTGCTTTGCCAGTCTGGCTGGCTGATGATGCCGACGCGAAAACCTTGGGCTTCAAGCAATCGACCGATCACGGCCATACCGAAAGATGGATGGTCAACATAGGCATCGCCAGTCACAATAATGATGTCGCAACTGTCCCAGCCTAGCTGATCCATTTCAGCACGGCTCATCGGCAAAAAGGGTGCCGGACCAAAGCACTCGGCCCAATACTTGGGATAATCGAACAGCGGACGCGCCGCCGGCATACTGAGGGACATGACTACTCCAGATCACCGTAACCGGAATAAGCGCCCGGTGCCAGGTTCTCGAAACGGGTGTATTTGCCGAGAAAAGCCAGCCGCGTGGTGCCAATAGGCCCGTTCCGCTGCTTGCCGATAATGATTTCAGCCATTCCCTTGTCTTGGGTGTCGGGGTGATAGACCTCATCCCGGTAGACAAACATGATGACGTCGGCATCCTGTTCGATAGCACCTGATTCCCGCAAGTCGGAGTTAATCGGGCGCTTGTTAGGCCGCTGCTCGAGTGAACGGTTGAGCTGCGACAACGCCACCACCGGCGTATTGAATTCCTTGGCCAGCGCCTTCAGCGACCGTGAAATCTCGGAAATTTCATTGGTGCGGTTTTCAGCCCCGCCGCCACCGATACGCATCAGCTGCAGATAGTCGATCATGATCAATGCCAGATCACCATGCTCGCGCACCACCCGCCGGGCCCGGGCGCGCATTTCCATCGGCGACAGGCCGGCGGTATCATCAATAAACAACTTGCGGTCATTCAGCAAATTGACCGCCGACGTCAGCCTCGGCCAATCGTCATCATCGAGACGCCCAGAACGCACCTTGGTCTGATCGATGCGTCCCAGTGATGACAACATACGCATCATCAGCGATTCACCAGGCATTTCCAGCGAAAACACCAGGACACCCTTCTCGCTGCGCAGCACCGCGTTCTCCACCAGATTCATGGCGAAGGTCGTCTTACCCATGGACGGACGGCCGGCAACAATCACCAGGTCAGCCGGCTGCAACCCGGAGGTCATTTCATCCAGATCAGTAAACCCGGTCGATAAACCAGTAATCGCGCCATCACTGTTGAACAGCGTATCAATGCGGTCGATAGCCTTGGTCAGCAGCTCGTTGACACCGATCGGGCCACCCACTTTCGGCCGGCTTTCAGCAATCGAAAAAATCTTCTGCTCGGCCTGATCAAGGATTTCAGTAGCCTGCAAACCCTTGGGATTGAAAGCCGTATCAGTAATTTCCGCACTGATACCAATCAACTGACGCAGGGTCGCACGCTCACGGATAATCTGCGCATAAGCGGTGATATTAGCGGCCGAAGGGGTATTTTTAGCCAGTTGCCCCAGATACGGCAGCCCACCCACTTGCTCGCTCAGGCCTTCACGATCCAGCTCTTCGGCAAGGGTTACCACATCAAAGGGCTGGTTACGCTTGGCCAGACTGACCAATGCGCGAAAAATCAGCCGGTGGTCGTGACGGTAAAAATCCCCTTCACTGACCAGCTCGGCAATCCGCTCCCAGGCCATGTTGTCGAGCATGACGCCACCCAGCACCGCCTGCTCTGCTTCGATCGAGTGCGGAGGCACCTTGAGCGAACTGGCTTGCAGATCCAGCTCATCGGAATAGGCAGAGGGTTGTGTCATGGTCTACACCTGTGCTGACAGCGGAAATGACAACACGGCGCTGCCCAAGGACAGACGCCGTGTTGCATAGTCTAGCGGTTGCGCCCGGTTAAATCACCTCGCGGTGAAACCGGTGTAGCAGGGTTTAGCCTGCAACAACAACCAGCTTGACGATAGCGCTGACATCGGTGTGCAACTGCACATCGATATCAAACTCGCCAACAGTACGCAGCGGACCTTCCGGCAGACGCACTTCGCTCTTCTCGATGGCAACGCCAGCAGCGGTGACAGCATCAGCGATATCACGAGTACCGATAGAACCGAACAGCTTGCCTTCTTCACCAGCATTGGCGGTGACGGTAACTGTTAGCTCAGCCAGTTGCTCAGCACGGGCGTCAGCAGCGGCTTTCTTCTCAGCAGCCAGTTTTTCCAGCTCGGCACGGCGCGCTTCAAAAGCAGCAACGTTATCTTCGGTGGCGGCAGTAGCCTTACCGAAAGGGAGCAGGAAATTACGGGCGTAACCGGCTTTGACCGATACCTTGTCACCAAGGCTGCCCAGGTTTGCGATTTTCTCGAGCAGGATAACTTCCATTACGATGACCTCTAAATCAGGGTTGGTCGTTCGAATCCGGATCTTGCGGCGGCGCTTGTGGCGGCTGCATGCGACCTCGGAAATCAAACAGACTGTCAATTAATGCCAACAACAACAGCAACGGAAAAACAAACTGGGCAAACAGCACCAGTAAAAGGTAGAACATGACCAACCAGGCCACCCCCATCCCTTTTATGCCAGCGATACCATGCACCAGCGCCACACCTGCCAAAAAAAGCGGCAGAGTGGCAATCGGTGCGATCATGGCCAATTGGCCAAGCTGCGTACCGAACAATGACAACAACAGTAAGCCACCTGCCAGCAGAGGCGTCAGGCGCAGGCGGTGAAATTCCGCCCGAAAACCGCCCGGATTGAACAGCCGTGCCTGCAGCGAGCGACCGATCATCACACTCACTATGGCCAGCAGCGCATGTGCGCCACCTATCAAGCCTGCCAGGACGGGTATCAGCAAACTGTCCAGCCGGTTCATCGCCGACTCATCCAGCTCACCCATACCGCCCAACAGCTGCGGCAACATCTCGCGCACATCATTGGCCAATGCCTGCATCGGCGCGTTCAGCGCTATCAGCAGAATGGCGCCAAACAGCAACCCCAGTGGCACGGTGGCCAGCACCAATGGCATCCACTCATTGCGTTGCCGCAACAGGGTGGCCAGACCTGCAGCACCAGCAATCACCAGTACCGGAGTCCAGTCACCGAGAAATGCCCAGACCAAGGCCGGCAAGCCGCCCCAGATCATGACGCTCAGTGCATCCTGCAACCCTCGGCGCAGGATCACCAGCGCCAGTGCGGCTGCGGCCAGCCAGAAGAACAAAGGCACCGCAGCACTGACACCCACTACCAGAGTGGCCTGCCGGCTGCCGCGCATGATGTATTCCGCCAGACCGCGCATCCGCTTGCTCTATTCCGTTGTGTTGATCAGCCGCCTCAGCGGCCGTGGCTGTCCGTGTAGGGCAGCAGAGCCAGATAGCGCGCGCGCTTGATCGCGGTAGCCAACTGACGCTGATATCGGGCCTTGGTACCGGTAATACGGCTGGGTACAATCTTGCCGGTTTCGGTGACATAGGCTTTCAAGGTGTTCAGATCTTTGTAATCGATCTCTTTAACGCCTTCAGCGGTAAAACGGCAGAACTTTCTGCGACGGAAAAAACGTGCCATGGCAACGTCTCCTTATTGATGCGGAATGAAAAAGCGAAACTTACTCGTCGTCGTTGTCGTCAGCGTTGTCGCTGTCGTCATCGTCACGGCTGTTATCGTTGTCGTTGCGGTCGTCATCGCTGCGCTCACGACGCTCACGACGCTCGCCACGGCCAGTGTCTTCAGCTTTCAGCATGTCAGACGGCTCGGTAACGGCTTCATCGCGACGGATCACGAGATTACGGATAACGGCATCGTTGTAACGGAAGTTTTCGGTCAGCTCTTCCAATGCCTTGGCGCTGCACTCTACGTTCAGCATGATGTAGTGTGCCTTGTGGATCTTGTCGATCGGGTATGCCAGTTGACGGCGACCCCAGTCTTCCAGGCGGTGCAACTTGCCACCGTCTTCTTCGATCAGCTTGGTGTAACGCTCAATCATCGCGCTGACCTGCTCGCTCTGATCCGGGTGAACCAGAAATACGATTTCGTAATGACGCATTGTAGCTCCTTACGGGTAATAGCCAGCCACCCAATTATGGTCTGGCAAGGAGTGAAACATAGAATTGGGGCGCGTATTGTAGGTGAGCAACTCGTAAGCAGCAAGCTAAAACTCAGCGTCAAGCCATAAGCAGCAAGACCCTAGCCTCGCTGCCGTACCGCTTCAAACAGACAGATCCCGGTGGCGACCGAGACATTCAGGCTACTGACGCTACCTGCCATGGGTAGCTTTGCCAGGTAATCGCAATGCTCACGAGTCAATCGGCGCATGCCGCTGCCTTCGGCGCCCATGACCAGCACGCTAGGCACTTTGAAATCAACCTGATAGATCAACTGCTCGGCTTCGCCAGCGGCACCCACCACCCACAAGCCCCGCTGCTGCAGACTTTTCAGGCAGCGCGCCAGGTTTGTCACCGCGACCAAGGGCACGGTCTCAGCAGCACCACAGGCAACCTTACGCACCACCGGCGTCAAACCGACTGACTTGTCCTTGGGGATAATGACAGCCTGAACGCCCGCCGCATCAGCCGTTCGCATGCAAGCACCGAGGTTATGCGGATCAGTTACCCCGTCAAGCACCAACAACAAAGGCGGTGTGTCCAACTTGTCGAGCAAGTGACCGAGCATATCCTCGGACCACAACTGGCTCGGTAGCACCTGAGCGAGTACGCCCTGATGCACACCCTCACAAAGCTTATCAAGCTCGTCAGCTGGGACGCGTTGCACACTGATACTCTGCTGCTCAGCCAAGCTGGCAATTGCCTGCATTCGCTCGTCCAGCCGCCCACGCTGCAACCACAGTGACTTGACTCGTTTGGGATGACGCTCAAGCAGCGCCTTGACCGCGTGCAGGCCGAAGACGCTTTCCAGTTCACTCATGAAACGCCATCACTCCTTGTTCTTGCGTTTGCGTGGAGCCCGGGCAGCCGCTGGTGCGGCACCGGGCTCCGCCGGACGGCGCCCGGCCTTACCTTTCTTGCTGCGGGCTACCGGGGTTGCCGGCTTGTCACTTTTGCCGGTTTTGGCCGGCTTGCCAGCCTTGCTCGACGCAGCTTTCGGCTTGCCGGCTCGCGGCTTGTTGCCCGCTGACCTGGGCTTGCCTTTGCCAGCAGCCGGCTTGCCGGCCACCGGACCACGCCCCGGCAAGGGGGTCGGCTGATCCGCAGACATCTCGAAATCGATCTTGCGATCATCCAGATCCACACGCGCCACTTTGACCCGAATCGGATCACCCAATCCGTAGCGACGACCCGAGCCTTCACCCGTCAGCCGGTGATGTACCGCGTCAAAGTGGTAGTAATCAGCCGGCAAGGCAGTGATATGCACCAGACCTTCGATATAGATATCGGTCAGCTCGACAAACAGCCCAAAACTGGTAACCGAGGTCACCAGACCACTGAAATCATCGCCAACACGGTCCTGCATAAACTCGCACTTGAGCCAGTTGACCACATCACGCGTGGCTTCATCAGCACGGCGCTCATTACGCGAACAATCCTCGCCCAAGCGCTCAAGATCTGTCACTTCATAGGGATATATTTTCGCTTTCGGCAGCAGGCTGGCACCGGCACGGCGCACACAATCCGTCTTGCGCCGCGAGCGCACCACGCTACGAATGGCTCGATGCACCAGCAGATCAGGGTAACGCCTGATCGGCGAGGTAAAGTGTGTATAAGCCTCGTAATTCAGGCCAAAGTGACCCTGATTATGTGGGCTATACACCGCCTGACTGAGCGAGCGCAGCATCACCGTCTGGATCAGCTGGGCGTCCGGACGACCCTGGATTTTTTGCAGCAAAGCACTAAAGTCTTCCGGTGCGGGTGAGGCGCCCGGCTTGCGATTCAGTGACAGCCCCATACTGGAAAGGAATTGCGTCAAACGATCCAGCTTCTCGGACTGCGGCGCATCATGCACCCGATACAGTGAAGGAATGCTGTGTTCCTGCATAAAACGCGCAGTTGCCACGTTGGCACACAGCATGCACTCCTCGATCATCCGGTGCGCATCATTGCGTGTGGTCGGGCGAATCTCACTGATCTTGCGGTCTTTACCGAACACAATCTGGGTTTCAGTCGTCTCGAACTCAATGGCGCCACGCTGTTTGCGGGCCTTGAGCAAGCCCTTGAACAGGTCATGCAAATTGTGCAGGTGCGGCAATACCTCAGCATACTCCGCCGACAGTTCCTTGCCTTCTTTGCTGCGCGGGTGTTCGAGCATGGCCGACACCTGATCATAGGTCAGCCGCGCATGCGAGTTAATCACCGCCTCATAGAAACAGTAATCCGTCAGCTCACCGCTCTTGGACACGGTCATCTCGCAGACCATGGCCAGACGATCCACCTTGGGATTCAATGAACACAGGCCGTTGGAGATCGCCTCGGGCAGCATCGGAATCACCTGGCTGGGGAAATACACCGAGGTGCCGCGCAGCTCGGCTTCCTTGTCCAACTCGGAATTCAGCGGCACATAGTGACTGACATCAGCGATTGCCACATACAGCTTCCAACCACCGGAAAACAAGCGCCAGCCACTGGCTTTGTGCGGCTCACAGTAGACGGCATCATCAAAGTCACGCGCATCAGCGCCATCAATGGTCACCAACGGCAAATCACGCAGATCGATGCGCTTCTGCTTGTCGCGCTCCTCGACGTAATCTGCCAGCTTGTCCGCTTCGGCCATGACTTCTTCCGGCCAAACGCTGGGAATATCGTAGCTGCGCAACGCAACCTCAATCTCCATTCCCGGCGCCATGTAGTCACCGACCACTTCAACCACTTCGCCCATGGCCTGGCGATGGAAGCTAGGCCACTGGATAATGCGCACCTCGACGAACTGGCCGTGCTCAGCACCACCTTCATGGCCCGGTTGAACCAGTACCTCATGGTTGATCTTGGCGTTATCAGCAACGACCCAGGCAATACCGTTTTCCTGGTAGAAGCGCCCAACCAAAAATTCATGCCCGCGCTGCAGCACTTCGACAATGGCACCTTCGCTGCGACCGCGACGGTCCACGCCAGTGACGCGCCCAAGTACGCGGTCACCATCAAACACCAGGCGCATTTGCGCCGGACCAAGGAACAGGTCATCGCCGCCTTCATCCGGCACCAGGAAGCCAAAGCCATCCTTGTGGCCCTGCACACGCCCCTTGATCAGATCCAGCTTGTCGACCGGCGCATAGGCCCCGCGACGGGTATAGATGAGCTGACCGTCACGCTCCATGGCGCGCAGCCGACGGCGCAAGCCCTCAATCGGGTCTTCGCCGACAACCCCAAGCTCATCCTGCAATTGGGCACGCGTTGCTGGCGCCCCGCGTTCAGTGAGCAGCTCAAGGATAAGTTCGCGACTTGGGATCGGATTGGCATATTTTTCTGCTTCGCGTTCTGCTGCAGGGTCACGTTCAACCCATGGCGTTGCAGCGGCAGAATCCGCCACAACAGAACGGCTCGACCCGGAGGTCGAGGCTTTATCTTCAGTTTTTTTCGTCATAGGTGTCTATTGAACCGCGAATCACCTGCCCTTGTGAAGCACTGTCTGCATTCAGGCCGCATATCACGACCATGCCAAGGGTGAGCAATTTCGCCAGTAGATTGAATAAAATAAACTTTTTTCGCATTGAAGGCTTTACAAGCCCCCTGATGGCTACGTATTATTCGCGCCGTCAACACAACAACGGTTGGCAGCGAAAACCTCAGGGTTTAGCATAGCATCCGTTGAACATGTTACGCCCAGGTGGTGAAATTGGTAGACACGCCAGCTTCAGGTGCTGGTGGGGGCAACCCCGTGGAAGTTCGAGTCTTCTCCTGGGCACCAATTTTGAAAAAAACCGAGCTACGGCTCGGTTTTTTTGTGCCCGCAGATACCCTCCAGGCCTTACCTGCCTTGCATAACTGATCACTGCCTTGGCATCATCCCAGTGGACACAAAAAAGCGCCCCTCAGGGCGCTTTTTGAACCAGCAAGCGCTTAATACAACTCGCGCAGTACAATGGTTTCATGACGGTCCGGACCGGTCGAAATAATATCGATCGGCGCACCCACCAACTCTTCAATCCGCGCAATATAGGCACGCGCATTGGCTGGCAGCTCTTCCAGCGTCTGTGCCCCCAATGTCGTTTCAGTCCAGCCTGGCATTTCCACATACACTGGCTCGAGACCAATGTAGCTATCAGCATCGGTTGGCGCTTCGATAACGGCACCGTCTGCATTGCGGTAACCAATACAGATACGGATGACATCCAGTCCATCCAATACATCCAGTTTGGTCAGGCACAGCCCGCTGATGCTGTTGATCTCGATGGCCCGACGCAGCATGACCGCATCAAACCAGC
>REBY01000097.1 GCA_007692485.1 Pseudomonadaceae bacterium
GCACATAACCTTGAGTATCGGCATCAGTGTGTGCCCGGGAGACGGTAATGAGCCGGGTATTTTGCTGCAGAAAGCTGACCGGGCTATGTATGCTGCGAAGCACGCCGGCCGCAATCAGTACCAGCTAGCACCAGCCTAAGAGCAAACCGTGCGGTAAACGCGCATTGCTCGACTGATGCTTGTTACCTTAGCCAGCCGGTTTGCTCTGTCGGGTTAAACGCTGTGTAAGACCTTCAGCCAGACCATTGATAATCAGGTAAAGACAGGGCACGACCACCAGTGTCAGTAGCATGGAGAACAGTAAGCCACCGACGACGGTCAAGGCCAGCGGGCGCATAATCTCGGCGCCATCGCCCAAGCCAATGGCCAGGGGCGTCATGCCCAGCACTGTGGTCAGCGTGGTCATCAGGATGGGGCGCAAGCGCACGCTGCCGGCCTCAATAATGGCGCTGCGCACATCCAGTCCATCTAGTTGCTGGCCACGCTCGATATATTCCACCAGCAAGATGGCGTTGTTGACCACAATACCGATTAGCAGCACCAAGCCGATGAGGACTGGCGCTGATACCGGCGTGCCAGTAACCCACAGCATCAGGCTGACACCCACCAGGGCGAGCGGAGCGGCGGTCATGATGACCAGTGGATTGCTCAGGCGTTCGTACTGCACAGCCAGGACGACAAACACCAGAAAGGCAGCCAGCAGCATGACCAGGGTCACTTCACGCTGAGTGTCCTGAATGGTTTCCCATTGTCCGCCGTAGATCAGGTTATAACGTTCGGGCAGTTCCAGATCATCCAGCCGCGCATCTACCTTGGCCATGATGCTGCCGACGTCGTTGATACGCGTGTTGATGTCCCCTTCTACCCGCACAATACGGCTCTGGTTCTCGCGGTCAATGGTATCTGGCCCCTGGCCTGGCTCCAGAGTGGCCAGGTCGCGTAACAGCAGGGGCTCGCCTTGATAGCGGAACAGTTGCAGGTTGCCGATCTGGTCAACTTCGGCAACCTGGTCATAGGGTAGGCGCACACGGACATCATATTCCTGGTTACCGTCGACATAGCGGGTGGCTACTTCGCCATCAACCGCGGCGCGAATGGCTTCCCCCACTTCGCGTACGCTGAGGCCATACTCGCTGGCCCGGTCGCGATCGACGCGCATTTCCAGCTGCGGGCTGAATTCTTCGCCGGCCATATCCAGGCCTTCCAGGCCATCAATGCCTCGCAGGCGCTCGCGTACCTCTGCTGCGAGCTCTTGCAGGGCATCGAGGTCGGGGCCGCTGATGCCGATGACCAGGTCACTGTCACCGGTGGTGAAACGCAGGCCACGAATCTGTGGTGGCCTGGCTGAAATACGCACCCCGGGCAGCTTGAGGTCACGCACTGCCTGTTGGGCTTCGACAATCCATTGGCCGGCGGGCATATCCGGGCGCTGGCTGGCCGGGGTCAGTTGAATGAGAAAGATCCCCTGGCCGGCGCGTTCAGTGACGACGCCGCCCCAGAGTGCGCCGCCGGTCAAGCTGAACACATTATCCACATGGTCGCGGTCACGCAGGAGCTGCTCGACCTGGCGGCTGGCTTCCTGAGTGGCGGTCAGCGAAGTGCCCGCGGGCATACTGATACGGACCTGCACCGCACCGTCATCCAGTTGCGGTAAAAACTCGTTACCCAACTGGGTAAACAGCCAGGCGGCACCGCCCAGGCTGGCTGCGGCGGTAGCCAGTACCAGCCAGCGCCAGCGCAAGACGCCAGGCAGCAGGCTGCGATAGCCGCGGCGCAGACGATCAATCAAGCGAGAAAACAGGCGCACCGGCAGGCTGCGATCCAAACCGCTGCGGGCTTTTGCCTTGCCCAACAGGGCCGCCAGGCTGGGGACCAGGGTAATAGCTGCCGCCAGGGTGGCCAGAATGGCAAAGGCAATGGTGAGAATCATCTCGCGGAACACCAGTGCGGCGACCCCGCTGACCAGTAGGAAGGGGAGCACGGCTGCCAGATTGGTCAGCGTGCCCGCAGTAATCGCTGATACCACCTCACGGGCACCATCATGCGCGGCGTCGCGGGCCGATTTGCCGAGCACTTCCCGGTGTCGGGATATGTTTTCCAGCATGACGATGGCATTGTCCAGCAGCAGGCCAACCCCCAGGGCGAGGCCGCCCAGGCTGATGATGTTCAGGGTCAGCCCGCTGGCGCCCATCAGACTGAAGGTGGCCATCACCGCAATGGGTATGGACAGGCCAATGACAAAACCTTTGCGCAAACTGCCGAGGAACAACAGAATCATCAGCATCGCCAAGCTGCCACCAAAGACGGCGGCCATACCGACGCTGGCAATCGCCCCGCGAATAAAGAAAGTCGGGTCGCTGGTTGGTTGAAAGCGGATATCAGAGGGGATGAAGCCACTGCGCTCCAGTCGCTCCAGCTGCGCTTTTACCTCATCAGCGACAGCCACCGTGTTGGCTTCGGGTTGTTTGTAGATGGATACTTGCGCGGCCGGTGAGCCATTCAGGCGGGCAAACACCCGCTGGCGTCGATGGCCATCCCGTACCTCGGCCAGGTCGGCCAGGCGGATACTGCTCAGGCCATCGGGTTGGTCAGCTAATGACAGGCGGATCTGTTCGATTTGCTCCAGCGAGGTCAACAAGCCTTCGCTCTTGGCCCCGACATCCCAGGTATCCGAGCTGATGCGGCCGATGGCAACGTCCTGGTTGGCATTGGCCAAGGCTTCACGCACTTGCGCCAGACCAAGGCCAAAGGCATGCAGTCGTGGTTGATCAACAATGACTTCGATCTCACGCACCATACCGCCGGCAGCCTCGACAGAAGCGACCCCAGGCACCCCAATCAACTGGGGGAACAGGGTGTTCTCGATCCAGTCGTTTACCGCGGCCTCGCTGCGCACTGCCGAACTGAAGCCGCCTTGCCAGACGGCCTGCTGGCCAGGATCAAATTTGCGTACGCGCGGCGGGTCGATATCCGGTAATAAGGCGCGGGCCTGCTCCAGGCCGCGTGCCGTGTCCTGCAAGGCGAGGTCAAGGTTGGTGCCGAAGGTAAAGGTTAGATCAACGTCGGTACGCCCGTCGCGCACCCGGCTGGTAATCAGCCGCAGGTTTTCGGTAGCGGCCAGGTTGCGCTCGAGTACGCGGGTGACCTGTTGTTCAAGTACTTCGGCGGAGACGCCAGGGTAGTTTACGGTAACACGGATTTGCGGATAGTCGATGGCAGGTAGCAGGTCGATAGGCAGACCACGGAAAAAGAATGCGCCTATGACCAGCACCACCGCGGCCAGTGAGAGTGTGCCAACCGGGCGTTGGATGGCCAGCCCGGTCAGGCCGCTGCGAGGTGCGCCCGTGTCACTCATACTCGCTGACCACCTCAACCTCTTCACCACTACGCATATCCAGTGGATTACTGGCGAGGATACGTTCGCCGCTGCTCAATCCGTCCTTGATCTCGCGCCAGCGGCCACGGGTAATGCCGGCGCTGATGCTGCGACGCTCCAGTTGGTCGTCGGTGAGCAAGTAAACATAGTCGCCGTCAGCATCGGTGGCTATCGCCTGTGCTGGCACAACCAAGGTATCCGGGCGGCGATCAATGCGCGTATTGATGCGGGCCAGATAGCCGGGACGCACGCCCTGCTGCCAACTGTCTTCGGGTAGTTGTAACTCAATCTCGATCAGGCGATTGCCGCCGCGGGCGGCAGGGAATATGCGCGTCAGTTCTGCGTCCAGAGCCAATTCCGGTAACGCATCCAGTGTGATAGGCATTGTCTGCCCAGTGCTGAGCAGCGGTATATCCTGCTCGGACAGGCCTGGACGCAGCACCAGCTGCTGCAAATCCGCCAGTTCAAACAAGGTCTGTTGTTGGTCTACGGCCTCACCGGGTTCGATGTGTCGGGCGGTGATGGTGCCGCTGATCGGGGCGCTTATCTCCCCATAAGCAACCCGCGCTTGCCACAGGGCACGCTGACTGCGGGCGACGTCCAACGCCAGTTCGACGCGCTGGAATTCTTCCAGCGTGGCAATGCCACGCTCGCGTAGCGCTTTGCTGCGATCAAAGTCCAGTTGGGCCGAGCGTGCTTCGGCGTCGGCTCGCTGCAGTTCAGCGCGTGCCTCGCTTACATCCAGACGGGCGAGCAGCTCGCCTTGTTCAACCTGATCGCCTTCGCGTACGGCAACCTCGCTGACTTGTGCCGCCGTTCGGCTGGCCAGGTGCACATGCTGATACGGCTGAACAGTTGCCGACAAGCTTAGAGGCCGTGACAGCTCTTGCCGCTCAACAGTCCAGACCGCAATGGGGGTGGCCGAGTTGTCGCGTGAACTGGTGGCTGGCTCGTTATCGCCACAAGCACTCAGCAGCAGGATACTGGCGACCAGTAGAGCAGAAGTGAAACGGAGCATGCAGCATCCTGTTAACAATAATCATTGTCTCCATGCTACGTGTTGGGGGTGGTTGCTGCACTTGTGTTGCTGCCTGCGTCTGGATAAAAACGTGACAGCGTGTAAGCAGGGCGCTGAACTTCACCCTAATGGGTGGGTCAATGTGAAGCTATACACTCATACCAGGATGATTACTATGCGTTCCATGCTTATCCGACTTGCAGCAGGTACAGTACTGGCTTTTGCGGCCTTGCAGGCGCATGCCAATGATATTGAAGGGGTTATTGAGTCGGTCGATGCCGATGCCAGGACTCTGACCGTTCAAGGCATCACCTTCGAGACGACGGATCGGACTGACTATGATGACGGGCTTAAACTGTTCGATGATTTGCGCGTCGGCCAAAAGGTCGAAGTGGATTTTGATTATGTGGATGGCCGCCACATTGCGACTGAAATCGAACTGGAGGACTGACATCCGGTGATTGCGCCCCGGTATTAGGGGCGCAATCACTTATTCCTCTATTTGCGGCAGGTGCTGTCGGCGATTCAGTTCATCGGCCGTCCAGGCTAGCACTTGCTCGGCCAGCTGCTGGGCAGCCATGCCGAAACCTTCAACCACTGCGGTGACTTGTGGATCGTCCAACGGTTGCTCGATCAGAAATGTATGTGTTGCCAGGGTGCGGCGGTTGACCGGGTCAACCAGGCGAGCCTTGAAGTCAATCACCACCCGAACCGGGCCGCCCGGATACACCACTTGAAAGCGACGTAACTCACTGCCCAGGTGCACGTCGGCATGCAACGCCTGTTCATCAGTGCTCACGTCGCTGGTCAGGCCGGCGTCGTTAAACGCGCGGGTCAGATACTCGCGCATAAGTGCCGGGGCCGGATCGCTCCAGCGCGAGCCCTTGTAAGTGCTCAACTGATTACCTTCCGGATTGACCAGCATACGGGGGCTGCTTTGGGCAAAGCCGGCGCTAGGCGTATTGATACGCAATGCCAAGGGCACGGCTGGATGCGGCTGGGGTTCAATCTGGGCGCTGGGCAATTGATATACGTTGATCGGTTCGGCTTCCGGCAAAATCGAGCAGGCGCTCAGGCTCAGCAGGCTGCTGCCAAGCAATACCGGTGCCAGCCAACGGGGAAAGCGACTCATGGTTCAAACTCCTCCATGCTGTCGCGCCCAAGCAGGAAGCGACTGGGGTTGTCATCAAGACGGCGGGTAATGCTACGTAAAGAGGTCAGGCTGCCACGCAGCTCGTTGATCGCCGGCTCCAGTTGCGCCAGACCCTGCAGGCCACTACTTAGCGCATCGCTATTATCGTCAACCATTTGTTCCAGCGCTTTACTGGTTCTGGCGATGGACTCGAGCGCTTCTTCAGCACCGTCGAGTGTGCGTTTCCCCTGTTCATTCAACAAGTGGTTGGCGTTGGTCATCAGTTCGCTGGTATGGCTCAGTGTGTCACCCGCCTGCCGGGTCACCTTGGTCAATTCACTGATCAGTTCCGCCATACTGTCGCCCTGGCCGGCGATGCTGCCGGTGGCCTTTTCAATCGATGCCAGCGTGTCGCTGATCTTGTCGGTGTTTTCATCAGAAAATATCGACCGAGCACTGGAGACCAATTGGTTGATATTGGTGAGCAGGTCTTCGCCGTCGGCCAGCAGGCTGGAGATCGGTGAAGGTGAGGCAATGATCACCGGATCTTCATCGTTAACGCCAACCAGCATAGGGCTTTCCGGCTCACCCTGGCTGAGAGCGATCACTGATGAGCCGGTTATTCCGGTAAAGGTCAGTTGCGCCCGGGTGTCGACTTTAATGGGGACGCCGGCGTCGACACGGATGCGCGCAAGTACCCGGCGTGGATCATCGGGGTCCAGGCGCAGTTCACTGATGTCGCCGATGCGGATGCCGCTGTATTGCACGGCGCTGCCGCGGGACAGGCCAGTCACGGCTTCATTGAATATCACCGTGTAGTACTGCTGCTCGCGCTGGGTACTGCTGTTGCTCAGCCAGATAGCAAAGGCGATGGCAGCCAGGGCACCGAGTACGGTAAACAGACCGATGACGATATGGTGGGCACGGGTTTCCATCAGGCGGATACCTCCGAAGTCGCATTGTCGCCAGCGGTTTTCGCTGCCGCTCGGCCACGTGGGCCATTGAAATAGTCCTGAATCCAGGCGTTGTCGGTGGTGGCCACCCGGTCCAGGCGGTCGGCGACCAGCACCTTGCGCTCGGAGAGCACGGCTACCCGGTCACAGATAGCGTACAGGGTATCCAGGTCGTGGGTGACCAGGAATACGCTGAGGCCAAGCGCGTCACGCAGGGTTTTGATCAACTCATCGAAGGCCGCAGCGCCAATCGGGTCGAGCCCGGCAGTAGGCTCGTCGAGAAACAGGATGTCCGGGTCCAGGGCCAGGGCGCGGGCTAACGCAGCACGTTTGATCATGCCGCCTGACAGTTCGGACGGGTACTTGTCACCGGCATGGTGCGGTAGCCCGGACAGGGCCAGTTTGATGCCGGCCAGGTGCTCGGCATCGCGGCGGCTAAGCTTGGCGTGCTCGATCAAGGGCAGCGCAATGTTCTCGTTGACGGTCAGCGACGAGAACAGTGCGCCCTGCTGGAAGAGCACGCCAAAGCGGCGCTCGTACTGGCTGCGCTGATCACTGTCGAGAGCCTGCAGGTCCACATCGAAGACGCGTACGCTGCCGGCATTCGGCCGATGCAAACCGACAATCGAGCGTAGCAGCACGGATTTCCCGGTACCTGAGCCGCCCACTACCCCCAGTATCTCTCCGGGCATGATGTCCAGATCGAGGTCTTCATGCACAGCCAGAGAGCCGAAGCGATTGACCAGCCCGCGTACCTGTACCAGTGGTTGCGTCTCTGTACTCACCAGCCCATCTCCATATAAAACAGGGCCGCGAGGGCATCGACCAGGATCACCGCGAAGATACATTGCACTACGCTGGACGTGGTGTGTTCGCCAACTGACTCGGCGCTACCGCTGACGCGAAAGCCTTCAAGGCAGCCAATCACTGCGATCAAGAGGGCGAAAATGGGTGCCTTCGCCATGCCCAGCAGGAAGTGCCGCATCTCGACGTTATCCTGCATCTGAGTGAGGAACATGGTCGGCGAAATATCCAGCGCCAGAGCGCAGACCATGGCGCCGCCAAAAATGCCACTGATGATGGCGACAAAAGTCAGTAGCGGCAGGGCGACCAGCATGGCCAGGACACGGGGCAATACCAGCAGGTCCATGGGGTTCAAGCCGAGTGCGCGAATCGCATCGATTTCTTCATTGGCCTTCATGGAGCCGATTTGTGCAGTAAAGGCGCTGGCGGTTCGGCCAGCCAGCAGGATCGCAGCCAGCAGCACACCAAATTCGCGCAGGAAAGCAAAAGCTACCAGGTCAACGGTATACACAGTCGCACCGAAGTCTGCCAGTACAGTGGCACCCAGGAAGGCCACCACCGCACCGACCATAAAGGTCAGCAAAGCCACAATGGGCAACGCATTCAGGGCGGTTTGCTCAATCTGCGCGGCAACCGCTGTGGGCCGCCAGCGGCTCGGGTTGACCATCAGGCGGGCAAAACCAGCCAAAGTCAGGCCGAGAAAACCGAGAAGATCGATCAGGTGGCGCCAGAACACCACCATGGCCTGACCGACACGAGCCAGTAGCTCGCTGGCCAGGTCAGGCTTGCGGGGTTTTTTCTTTGACTCCAGCGCCTGTTGTTGGCTGTCAGCTATGCGTTGCAGCAAGGTTTGGCGTTCAAGTGGCAGGTCAGCATCGGTACACGCCTGTTGCAGGCCTTCGGGGCCAAGCAGTTCGACTAGCATCTGCCCGCCAGCGGTATCCAGGCGACCGAGCTTGGCCAGCGAAAAGTGCTGGATGGATTGAGCGTGCGCTGTTGCTACCAATTGGCGCAGACGACTGTAGTCGGCCAGCGTCCAGTCGCCTTGAATCAACCAGTGTTCTGGTTGTTCAGGGTCGGGGCGCAGAAAGGGGTTGTCAGGCAGGCTGGGCATGAGCGAGGGGGAAGAGGAGGAACGCTGAGGGTATCAGCGTCCGACCACTCAGGCCTTCTTGCTCAAGTTGAAATCTTCCGACAGGGTGCCAGGGCCTTCCGTTTTGGGCGCGTAGTCACGCGGTGGCTCCAGGCTGTCAAAGACTTCTGGGTCGCTGCCACGGGGCTTGCTGGCTACCAGTGGGGTGTCCTGGTGCAGGCTGGCAAGCAGGCGCTCGCGGGTCATTTCATCCGGTGCCAGGTCCACGGCGCCCTGGGTCATATGCTGCTGGATATCCTGATAGTCGCGATTCAGCCGTGTTACCAGTCCGGCTGTCGTCTTGAAGTGACTGGCAACTTCCTGCTGATATTCCTCGAAGCGCAGTTGCAGGCTTTCCAGCTGGGCCTGCGTGCTGGAACTGGAGCCGCTGCTGACACGTCGTGCGACCTGAGTCAGCACCACGCCGACAATGATGCCGATGGCCAGGGCAATGACCGATGCAATCCAGATATTTTCGCTTGCTTCCACGATGAGGTCCCTCATTGTTCAATTCAATGCCTGATGTCTACGGTAACGAGATTTACCGCCTAAGGCCAGCGCTGTTTCCAGCGCTCTGGCTGGTGCAATTTGTGTCTCTATGACAGTCTATCAGGACGTAGGTTCTGTGCCTGTAGTCACGCTATTATTTATGGAGAGTTTGCATGAGTCGGCCACTCGAAGAACGTATCACCATACCTGGTCCGGTTGGTGGCCTGGAGGCCTTGCTGCATCGTGAGCCGGGTGCGGATACCGTCGCGGTGATCTGTCACCCGCACCCGCTTCACGGTGGAGCGATGCAGAATAAGGTCGTACATACCTTGCAGCGCGCGGCCAGAGATCTCGGGGTGCATACCTTACGCTTCAATTTTCGCGGGGTCGGCAAAAGCGCGGGTGACTACGCCGATGGTGCAGGCGAAACCGAGGACTGCCTGGCGGCGATAGCCTGGGTGCAGGCGGAATTGCAGGTCAGTAGATTGTGGTTATTGGGCTTTTCTTTTGGCGGGTTCGTTGCAGCGGCTGCGGCCAGTGGGTTGGCCGCTTGGCCGCAGCGATTGTTGCTGGTGGCCCCCTCAGTCGAGCGTATGCCCTTCGCTGACTTGTTGCCGCTCGCCGGTCCTGCGACCGTATTTGTGCCCGAGGCGGATGATGTGGTGTCGCCGGTTGCGGTCCGCCATTTGCTATCTGGCGAGCCGGGCGTTCAGCTGCAAGAGTTTGCGGGGGCTGGTCATTTCTTCCATGGTCAGTTGGTTGAGCTCAAAGCCGCAGCGCAAGCCATGCTGCAAGGGACTGGTTGATTGCCAAGGCCGGGGCATGGCGTTACAGTAGCGCCCCTTTTTCATCCTCGCAGGGTATCCTCGTATGACGCCCATTGAACGCTATCAGGCTGATCTTAAGCGCCCCGATTTCATGCATGACCCGGCTCAGGAGCGGGCCGTCGGGCATTTGCAGCGACTCTTTGATGAGTTGGTGGCCAGCGAACAGCAGCGGGGCAGTTCTGGTTTGTTCGGCAAGTTGCGCCGCCGTCGCCCGACCTTGGTCAAAGGGCTGTATTTCTGGGGCGGAGTGGGGCGCGGCAAAACCTATCTGGTCGATACCTTTTTTGATGCCTTGCCCTTTGAGCGCAAGATGCGCACCCACTTTCACCGTTTTATGCAGCGGGTGCATCACGATCTCAAGGGGCTCAAGGGTGAGAAGAATCCGCTGACGCTGATCGCCCGGCGCTTCGCCGATGAGGCGCGAGTTATCTGCTTTGACGAGTTCTTTGTCTCGGATATTACCGACGCGATGATTCTGTCGACCCTGATGCAGGAGCTGTTCGATAACGGGGTAACGCTGGTGGCGACCTCGAATATCGTCCCCGACGGCCTTTATAAGGATGGCTTGCAGCGCGCGCGCTTCCTGCCTGCCATTGACTTGATCAATCAGCATACCGATGTGATCAATGTGGATAATGGCGTGGATTACCGTTTGCGTGCGCTGGAGCAGGCTGAACTGTATCACTGGCCGCTCGACCCTGAAGCCGATGAAAGCCTGCGTCGCAGCTTTGATTCACTGGTGCCAGATATGGACGAAGTGGTTGAGGCGGAGCTGCTGGAAGTAGAAAACCGCGCTATTCCGTCGATCCGTATCTGTGAGGACATTGCCTGGTTCGAGTTCCGTGCGTTGTGTGACGGGCCACGCAGCCAGAACGACTATATCGAGCTGGCGCGTATCTTCCATGCGGTGCTGATTGCCAATGTCGAGCGCATGGATGCCAGCAAGGATGATATGGCGCGACGCTTCATCAATATGGTGGATGAGTTCTACGACCGTAATGTCAAGCTGATCATCTCTGCCGAGGTGCCGCTCAAGGATCTGTATGCTGGCGGGCGACTGGAGTTTGAATTCCAGCGCACGCTGAGTCGTTTGCTGGAAATGCAATCCCACGAATTTCTCGCCCGCGCACACAAACCCTGAGCAACCCCTGTTCCGGCGCTCAGGGCGCCGGGTTGGAGTTGGCGGCATGAATGGCAGCAATGGCTTCCAGCAGGGCGTCACTCAGCCCTAGATTGATGCTGCTGAGGTTGCGGTTCAGCTGGTCCATGGTGGTCGCGCCGATAATATTGCTGGTAACGAAGGGCTGTCGGGTAACAAAGGCCAGAGCCATTTGTGCCGGATCCATGCCGTGCTCGCGGGCCAGCTTTACGTAGGCTTCGATGGCTGCCTGGGCTTGCGGGTTGGTGTAGCGGCTGAAACGCTCAAACAGGGTCAGGCGGGCTTTTTCCGGCCGTTTGCCGTCGAGGTATTTGCCGCTGAGCGTGCCAAAGGCGAGGGGCGAATAAGCCAGCAGACCGACCTTCTCGCGCATGGATATTTCAGCCAGACCAATTTCATAGCTGCGGTTAAGCAGGTTGTAAGGGTTCTGCACCGAGACTATGCGCGGCCAGCCACGCTCCTTGGCCACTTGCAGGAAGCGCATCACGCCCCAGGGCGTTTCATTGGATAAGCCGATATTGCGAATTTTGCCCGCGCGCACCTGCACGTCGAGCGCCTCCAGCGTGTCTTCAATGGCTGTCATCTCTTCATCAGCCTTGTGACGGTAGCCCAGATTGCCGAAGAAGTTGGTGTTGCGATCAGGCCAGTGCAGTTGGTACAGATCAATGTAGTCGGTTTGCAGGCGCTTCAAGCTGCCATCAACCGCGCTCTGGATGTGCTGGTGGGTAAAGCGGGTCTTGCCCTCGCGAATGTGCGGCATCCAGGCGCCCGGCCCGGTAATCTTGCTAGCCAGTATCCAGTCTTCGCGCTTGCCACGGCTGGCGAAGTATTCACCAATGATGCGTTCCGATTCGCCCTGTGTCGGCTCGATCGGTGGCACTGGATACATTTCGGCTACATCCATGAAGTTGACCCCGGCGCCACGGGCGCGGTCAATCTGGGCAAAGGCATCGTTGCGGGTATTTTGTTCACCCCAGGTCATGGTGCCGAGGCAAAGCGCGCTGACCTTAAGGGGGCTGTCACCCAATGGGCGGTATTGCATGGAAAACTCCTTGGCATGGCGATGGTGATAAGCAGCTTAGCTGACAATAGCAGCATCCTGAGCTGCATGGCGCAATCAATCAAGCAACGGGCGGACGAAATAATAGTTGTAATTTCCTCTGTCATTGGCATAATGCCGGTCCACTTTCGACAGGATGCCTAGCCTGTCGTTGTTGTTACAGCGCAGATGCCACCAGACCCACAGAGCCCCCACTGAGTGTCTGTCTAGGCTTTGTTGACTTGTAAAAACACATTTCATTCTGTAAGATTCGCCCTCTTCTAAATAGTGGGCCTCTGAGGCTAGGATTAATGAAAACCTTCAGCGCCAAACCGGAAACAGTAAAACGTGATTGGTACGTTCTTGATGCCGAGGGCTTGACCCTGGGTCGTCTGGCTACCGAAGTGGCTTCTCGCTTGCGTGGCAAGCACAAGCCTGAGTACACCCCGCACGTTGATACCGGTGATTACATCGTTATTGTCAACGCCGAGAAGGTCCATGTGACCGGCAACAAGGCGCAAGACAAGATTTACTACAGCCACTCCGGTTTTCCGGGCGGGATCAAGTCGATCAACTTTGAGAAGCTGATTCAGCGTGCTCCCGAGCGTGTCATCGAGTCTGCAGTCAAGGGTATGCTGCCCAAGAATCCTCTGGGTCGTGCCATGTACCGCAAGCTGAAAGTGTACAAAGGCGCTGCGCATCCTCATGCTGCCCAGCAACCCCAAGAATTGAAGATCTAACAGGAGCTACTCATGGCGTCGCAAAACTACGGTACTGGCCGTCGTAAAACAGCCACCGCTCGGGTGTTCCTGCGTCCCGGCAACGGCAATATCTCGGTGAACAATCGTACACTGGAGAATTTCTTTGGTCGTGAAACAGCGCGCATGGTTGTTCGCCAGCCGCTGGAACTGACCCAAAGCACAGAAAAGTTTGACATCTTTGTCACTGTTCGCGGTGGTGGTACTACCGGTCAGGCCGGTGCCATCCGTCACGGGATTACCCGTGCGCTGATGGACTATGACGAGACTCTGCGTGGCGAGCTGCGTAAGGCTGGCTACGTGACTCGTGATGCACGTGAGGTCGAGCGTAAGAAAGTCGGTCTGCGTAAAGCACGTAAGCGTCCACAATACTCCAAGCGTTAAGCTTCGGCGTATCGAGAAGAACGCCCGGCAACCCGTATACGGGGCCGGGCGTTTTTTTTGTTCAATCGTTACTGCATGCACTATCGCCTTGTCAAAAAAGGGCTTTTTCATTACCATCGGGTTCATTTTGTGCATGCTGTTGAAACTTTATAAGGCCCCGCAAAAGGGGTTGATTAGCTGATGGGAGACGACTGGATGAGTAATGACGGCGTTAATAATGGCCGGCGTCGCTTCCTGGTAGCGGCCACCTCTGTGGTGGGTGCTGTCGGAGCTGTTGGGGCGGCTGTTCCCTTGGTGGGTTCATGGTTCCCCAGCGCCCGGGCCAGGGCAGCGGGGGCGCCGGTGAGTGTGAATATCAGCAAGCTGGACGAAGGGCAGCAAATCGTTGCCGAATGGCGCGGTCAGCCTATCTTTGTTACGCGTCGCAGTGCAGAGGCGTTGGAGATTCTTGCTGAGAACGAGTCTATTCTGGCTGACCCGCAATCCAATGCTTGCGACAGCCCGGATTACATCGACCCGAGAACGCGCTCGATCAAGCCGGAAGTTCTGGTTGTCGTCGGGATATGTACGCACCTGGGTTGCTCGCCCCTGTTCCGTCCGACCGTTGGCTCAGCCGATATGGGTTCGGATTGGAAGGGTGGCTACTTTTGCCCCTGCCACGGTTCCCACTATGATATGTCCGGTCGTGTCTGGCGCGGGCAGCCTGCCCCGCTGAACCTTCCGGTTCCGCCGCATTCCTATGAAACCGATGACATCATTGTTGTTGGTGTGGATGAGGAGAACGCCTAATGAGCAAGATTTCTGATTGGGTCAATGAGCGCATGGGCGTCTCCAAGGTGATCGAAGATCACCTGACCAAGTACTACGCACCGAAGAACTTTAATTTCTTCTACTTCTTTGGTTCCCTGGCCCTACTGGTTCTGGTTAATCAGCTGGTTACCGGTATTTGGCTGACCATGAGCTATGAGCCGTCGGCTGAAGGTGCATTCAGGTCCATCGAATACATCATGCGCGACGTTGAATATGGCTGGTTGCTGCGTTACCTGCACTCGACCGGCGCCTCGATGTTCTTTGTTGTGGTTTATCTGCATATGTTGCGGGCTATGCTGTACGGCTCCTACCAGAAGCCGCGCGAGCTGGTCTGGCTGTTCGGTATGCTGATCTACCTGATCCTGATGGCAGAAGCTTTCATGGGTTACCTGCTGCCTTGGGGGCAAATGTCCTACTGGGGTGCCCAGGTGATCATCTCGTTGTTTGGTGCCATTCCGTTCATTGGTCCAGACCTGGCCCAGTGGGTGCGTGGTGACTACCTGATTTCCGGGATCACACTGAACCGCTTCTTTGCCCTGCACGTGGTCGCGCTGCCGATCGTACTGCTTGGTTTGATTCTGTTGCACATCATTGCGCTGCATGAAGTCGGCTCCAATAACCCGGACGGTATCGACATCAAGAAGCTGAAGGATGAGAACGGCAAGCCGCTCGACGGTATTGCTTTCCACCCTTATTACACAGTTAAAGACCTTGTGGGTGTGGTGGTATTCCTGTTCGTGTTCATGACGATCGTGTTCTTCTTCCCGGAGATGGGTGGCTTCTTCCTTGAGCATCCGAACTTTGAGCCGGCTAACCCCTTGGTGACGCCTGATCATATTGCTCCGGTCTGGTACTTCACGCCGTTCTACGCGATTCTGCGTGCGATACCGGCGATCGGTGGCTCCTCGTTCCCGGGTGTATTGGCCATGGGTGGCGCGATTGCCATTCTGTTTGTACTGCCCTGGCTGGACCGTAGCCCGGTGCGCTCAATCCGTTACAAAGGCTGGATGAGCAAGGTCGCTTTGTTGACCTTCTGCATCTCCTTCGTGATTTTGGGTATTCTCGGTGCCATTCCGGCTACTCCGGTGCGTACTCTGGTCTCGCAGATTTGCACCTTCCTGTATTTCGCCTTCTTTATCCTGATGCCGTTCTATACACGGATGGAGAAGACTAAACCTGTTCCGGAAAGGGTCACTGGCTAATGAAAAAATATCTGATTTCACTGGTATTCGCTCTGCTGCCTGGTCTGGCGCTCGCTGCGCCGGCGGGTATCCCGCTGGAGAGCGCCAATATTGACCTGCGTGACAAGGCTGCTCTGCAAGACGGTGCACGTACGTTCGTCAACTATTGCATGGGTTGCCACTCGGCAGAGTATCAACGCTATCAGCGGGTTGCTAATGACCTCGGCATTCCGGAAGAGCTGATGGAAGAGAACCTTATCTTCACTGAAGGTACCCTGATTGGTGAGCATATGAAGATTGGTATGCGCCGTCAGGATGCTGCTGCCTGGTTGGGTGCTCCGGCGCCTGACTTGACCATGGTGTCACGCGTGCGCGGTTCGGATTGGGTGTACACCTATCTGAAAACCTTCTACGAAGATCTGTCGCGCCCATTGGGTGCCAATAACCTGGTATACGGGAATGTGGGTATGCCGAATGTGCTCAAGGAGCTGCAGGGTCGTCAGCTGAAAGGTTGTGCTCAGGTTCCTGTTAAAGAGGGTCGTAACACCAAGCGCGATCCTTTGACGGGTGAAGTGGTCATGGAAGAGCAGTGTGACGTGCTTTACGTGGAAGAGGGTACCGGTACCCAGACTGCTGAAGAGTTCGATACCACTGTGCGTAACCTGGCTGCGTTCCTGGCTTACTCGGCTGACCCGATCAAGCTGGAGCGTCACCGCATTGGTACCTATGTACTGCTCTATCTGGCATTCTTCTTTATCTTTGCTGTACTACTCAAGCGTGAGTACTGGAAAGATATTCACTGATCCAGAGCGTTAATGGCAGTAAAAACACGCGCCCCTTTGGGGCGCGTGCTTGTTTCTGGGGTATAATGTTTCTTTCCATGCAAGGGCTGATTGCCCATCTGTGACCAAGGTTGCTTGGTATACGGGGTAATCGCTGAGAGTGAGGATTGATTTATGGGCGTTACCGCCAACAAGCGTTCTTCGATGGCTTTTTTCTCTGATCCAACTGATCACTATTGCCATCGGGTGCGTATCGTACTTGCTGAAAAGGGCGTAACGGTCGATGTCATCAATGTTCAGCCAGGGGAGATCCCGCAGGAATTGGCTGAAAACAATCCCTACAACAGCGTTCCTACCCTGCTGGATCGTGATCTGGTGCTCTATGAGCCGAATATCATGATGGAGTATCTGGACGAGCGGTTTCCGCATCCGCCACTATTGCCGGTTTACCCGGTGGCACGGGCGAATACGCGCCTGCTGATGTACCGGGTGCAGCGCGACTGGTGCCAGTTGGTAGATATGCTGAACAAGCCGTCGACCACGGCTGCTCAGGCTACCCAGGCACGCAAGGAGTTGCGTGAGAGTCTGACCGGAGTGGCTCCGGTTTTCGCTGAAATGCCCTATTTCATGAGCGAAGAGTTCAGTCTGGTGGACTGCTGTATTGCACCTATTCTCTGGCGCTTACCGGCTATGGGGATTGAGTTGCCCAAGCCGGCCAAGCCGCTGCTCGATTATATGGAGCGTATTTTCCAGCGCGAGGGCTTTATTGCCAGCCTGTCGGCGCAGGAAAAGGACATGCAGTAACTGTAGGGTTATAACCTGCACGCCATTCTCAGTCTTTCCTGCCGCTGGTGATTGCCAGCGCGCGGGCCCAGCCAAGCCAAGGAGTTTGCCATGGCCGACATGAGCCCAAGCCGTCCCTACATGCTACGCGCCCTTTATGAGTGGATTCTCGATAATGACTGCACACCCTATGTGCTGGTCAATGCCGCTTATCCGGGTACCGTAGTGCCAGAAGGCTTTGTTGAGGATAGTCAGATCGTACTTAATCTGGCCCCCAGTGCCATTCGCGCGCTGGAGATGGATAACGACAAGTTGTGTTTCGACGGCCGTTTTGGCGGTGTAGCTCAACAAGTCTGGATTCCGATTGGCGCGATCATGGCTATTTATGCGCGCGAGAATGGTCAGGGTATGGTCTTTGAATTGGAGCCGGTCACGCCGCCGCCAGAAGACGACAACACCCCGCCTCCGTCGAGCGGCAAGCCTAGCCTAAAGGTCGTAAAGTAGCCGCAGCCAGTTAAAAGCCACAAGCCACAGGCTGCAAGCAGGCATCGGCACTCTTGCTGCTTGAGGCTTGTGGCTTGATACTGAAAATTAGTCGATATACTCAAACAACTTCACAATCCGCTGCACGCCACCTACCTGCTTGACTGCGTCAACAGCCAGCTCGGCTTCGGCGCGGGTTACCAGGCCCAGCAAATACACAACACCGGCTTCGGTAGTAACCTTGATGCGTCGTCCGGGAATATTGCTATCTACCAGCATGCGAGTTTTGGCGTTGCTGGTGATCAACGTATCCTGGTTGCGGGCAAGAATCGGCAGCCGTTCGCCGACAGTCAGCTCGTTATGCACGACCTTGACCCGTTGCACATTGGCTGCGGCGCGCTCGGCCAGTGGTTTCATGTCTGCACTGGGCACCTGGCCCGCCACCAGCACAACACCATTGAAGCTGGTCACCTGAATACGCGCCTCACTCTGCATATCCGGGTGTGCCTTGTTCACGTTGACGCGTACCTTGGTTTCGATCAGGTTGTCATCAACCCGGCTACCCAGAGTGCGGGTGCCGTGGTTGTCAGCAATGGGGCCGTCACGGGTAGCGGTTACCAGTGAGCTGCAGCCACTGACCAAGGTCAGGCTAAGAAGTATGGCAACCAGCGCTTTCATTCTTCACTCCCGAATAGTTGTCGGTCAATCAGATCACACAGGCAGTGAATGGCGAGCAAATGCACTTCTTGAATCCGCGCGGTTGAGCGCGCCGGGACACGAATCTCGACATCCTCCGGTAACAGCAAAGAAGCCATAGCACCTCCGTCACGGCCGGTCAGGGCGACCACCAGCATGTCACGATCGTGTGCGGCTTGTATGGCCTGCAGCACATTGCCAGAGTTGCCGCTGGTTGAGATGGCCAGCAGTACGTCACCAGGCTGACCCAAAGCACGGATCTGTTTGGAAAATACCTCATCGTAACTGTAATCATTAGCGATTGAGGTCAGGGTGGAGCTGTCGGTTGTCAGTGCAATCGCTGGTAGGCTTGGGCGCTCACGCTCAAACCGGTTAAGCAGTTCGGATGAGAAGTGCTGAGAGTCACCGGCTGACCCACCATTGCCACAGGCGAGTATTTTGCCTTCGCTGAGCAAGCTGTTGACCATGGCCTGACTGGCCTGTTCGATGCTGGGACCAAGCTCATCCATAGCACGTGTCTTGGTTTCAATGCTGTCGGTAAAAAGTTGCTTGATACGGTGTTGCATATCCATAAACAGGGACTCACTGGCAGATAAAGGCTTCGCGGATCCATTGGTAGTTGGCTGGATCCGCCGGATCGCCGTCGGCGGCAACGACATCAAAGCGACAGGGACTGTCCGCCAGATGCGGGTGACTGAGTATATAGAACTGTGCGGCAGCAATAAGTTTCTGCTGTTTGCGCCAATCAACGCTTTCAGCAGCACTGCCCCACTGGCTGCGCCGTCGATTGCGGACTTCTACAAATACTACTGTATCCCTGTCACGCATGACCAGATCAAGCTCACCGCGTTTGCAACGAAAGTTACGCGCCAGGCAGCGCATGCCGTGGCGGAGCAACAACTGTTCTGCTTGCCGCTCGGCCTGATTGCCGCGTGCCTGGCGCAGGGTGGGCAGTTTCATGGCATCAGTGGCATGGGCGCCAGTTCGCTCAATTGGCCGTCACGTATTTCGCCCCAGGGCACCAGGCGGCTGATGCGGCCATCCGCTTGCAGGCTGAGCACGCCAGTCGCACCCTCAACCCGGGTAGTTGGATCTTGTTGCATCTGCGGTAGCAGGGTAAAAACCCGCTGGGCATCCACGCCCATGGCAAACAGCCGGCCCATGGCGCCACTGGCTTGTGGCCAACTGCTGGTCACCGGCTGATAGAGGGCGTCCGAGCGGTTCAGCAGCCACGGTGTTTCAGCTACCAGGATACCGTCCAGATCAAGGTTGCCGGCCGGGTCGCTGCCCGGCTGAAAGACGTGTGAGGTGGCCATGACGGGCATGTCAGCCGCGTACTGGAAGGCCAGAATAGGCTTTAGCTGGCGACCTTGTTGTGGCGTGATGGCGACAAAAAGAGCATCCAAATCGGCACGTGGTGCCGGTTGCACAACAACACTGCTGCCGAGCAGGCGCTGAATGCGCTGGCCCCGCTGCTCACTTTGGCGAATGCGTAGCAGTCCGCCAATCTGTCCCGCCATGTCGGTAGGTTGGTCGATCATTTCGCGCCCCAGCAGTTGCCCACCGAGTTCTTGCCAGGCGTGTTCGAAAGCCTGGTAGGCACGTTCGGCCCAGTCGCCCTGTGATTGCACCACCGCCATGCTGCGGTAGCCCTGGCTCCAGGCACTCAGCGCCGCCGAACGGGCTTCGTCTTCCGGCGCCAGACCGAATTGGAACAAACCGTCCTGGCCGCTGACATCCGAATCGGTATAGTTCAGTGCCAGGGTCGGCAGTGGCAGGGGGTTCATGCGCGCCAGTTGGGTGACCTTGTCACGCTCCAACGGGCCGATAACCCACTGTACGCCCTCAGCCTTGGCTTGCCGGTAAAATTGCTGCAGATCGGCGAACTGGGTGCTGTCATACAGGCTAACCCGTGGTTGCGGTAGTCCCTGCTCCTGAACCTGATATTGGGCAGAGAGAAAACCGTCTCGTAGTGCCTGGGCCGGTCCAGCCAGGCTGCCTTCAAAGGGCAGTAGCAGGGCGATATGCTGTGGACGTTCGGCATAAAGTTTCAGACGCTGGCTGATGCTGTCCGGCAAGGGTTGATTCGCCGGATGCGCTGGATTTTCTTCTTGCCAGCGCTGAATGCGACGGACCTGTAAATCCAGGCTGCCGGCTTCGCGACTGGCCAACATCAGTTCCAGCCAGCCGGCCAGCTCGCCATCAGCGCGCTCGGATGCCTGCCGCAGCTCAGCGCTGCCCATGGCTTCAAGGCTCTCCCAGATGGCCAGCCGGTTATTGCGCTGGGCATTGCCGCTCAGCAGGGCGTCGACGTAAATTCGTTCGCGAATGGCGGCAACATAATCGCCACTGGCTTCCAGCACATTGGCACGTAACTGGTGTATGGCTATCTGCTCCTCCATCGGCTGGCTATCCAGTTGTTGAATCGACGGGTGGCGAATGGCTTGCAGGGCAACCCGAGTCTGGTCCAGTGCCAGGGCACTTTGCGCCAGCAGGCTGCTAAAGCGGATTTGTTGATCGACCGGAAGCTCGCTTTGCGGTATCTGACTGAGAATGTCTTGTACACGCTCAGCCTGGCCGGCATTCATCGCCGCTTGAGCCGCATGCAGGCGCAGCAGGTTGGCCTCTTCACCGCGGCGGCGATCAGCATTTTGCAGAATCTGGTCAACACTGGCTTCGGGTGTACGGGGTAGATCTGAGAGTTGACTGGGACGCTGGGCACAAGCACTGAGCACCAAGGCAAAGCTGATCAGGAGCAGCGGCAGATAATAAGAGCGGCGCATGAGTGTTGTCCTTACACGGCAGGGCTTCCGGCGAAACCATGAATCAATGGACTGGCATTGTAACCAAGGGGGCGGTCAATCTCTATACAGACGCGCACCTGTAGCCTGCTTATGTACAATAGATCACAGTTTTTTCAAGAGAGCGGGAAGATGACAGTCAGTGGAACCCTTTATGTCGTGGCTACACCGATCGGCAACCTGCAGGATATAAGCCCGCGCGCGCTAGCAATTTTGCGCGATGTCGACGTGATTGCGGCCGAAGATACCCGGCACAGCGCACGCTTGCTGCAGCATTTTGGTATCACCACAGCGACTACTGCCTGCCATGACCATAATGAGCGCGACAAGAGTCAGCGGTTGATCGAGCGAATGTTGGCGGGGGAATCCATCGCGTTGATTTCCGATGCTGGCACGCCGCTGATCTCTGACCCGGGTTTTCATTTGGTGCGTCAGGCCCGTGAGGCCGGCGTCAGGGTTAGCCCTTTGCCGGGCCCCTGCGCGTTGATTGCCGCCTTGAGTGCCGCGGGCGTGCCCTCGGACCGTTTTGCCTTCGAGGGTTTTTTGCCGGCCAAGTCCAAAGGGCGGCGTGACCGTATCCAGGCGTTGGCCGCCGAGCCCCGGACCTGGATGATTTATGAAGCACCGCATCGCCTGCTCGAGTGTCTGCAGGATCTTCTGGATTTGCTGGGTCCCGAGCGTCAGGTGGTATTGGCGCGGGAAGTGACCAAAACCTTTGAAACCATCAAGGGCGCCCCCCTGGCCGAACTGGTGGACTGGGTACGTGCCGACAGCGATCAGCAGCGCGGTGAGTGTGTGCTGGTCGTGGAAGGTGCGCCCAGCGTCGATGATTCAGACGCACTGCCGGCCGAGGTGGAACGGACCCTGACAATACTGCTGGACGAGCTGCCGCTGAAACAGGCCGCAGCGCTGGCGGCCAAGCTGACCGGCGAAAAGAAGAACCGTTTGTATCAGTGGGCTTTGGCTAAGGATGCACAAGTGGGTGATACTGATTGAGTGGGCATCAATGCTCGGTGCCCACCTGATGCAGGGCTTTTGAAGACCGTTAGATGCCATGGATGGCATCTACGAGCCCCCAGGGGTGAGGCAAGCGCTTACGAAGCACAGCTTC
>REBY01000022.1 GCA_007692485.1 Pseudomonadaceae bacterium
CCTGGCTGGGCCCAACCCTCTGGGACCTGGATGAACCGGCCGACCTGCCTCGCCTGAATCTGCCCGATGACAGTAGCGGGTCATAAACTGTCAATAATGCTCTACCCCCTCCATCACACCTGCTTATGCATAAGTATTCCATCGGTGGGACATAGTTCTCCAAGTGTCTCGGTGACTATATGGTCGCATTACTGTCGAGGCTTTTAATTGCCCCGGACATCGCCATTACTCACTGATTGACAGAGGGACACCCCATGTTCGAACCCAGCCCACGCGTACAGGAACTGAAAAAGCAAATTCAGGCCTTCATGGATGAACACATTTACCCCAATGAAAAAGTGTTCTACGAGCAGGTCAAACAAAACAAATGGGGTGCTCCAGCTATTCAGGAAGAGCTAAAAAAGAAAGCCAAGGCGCAGGGTCTGTGGAACCTGTTCCTGCCTGAATCCGAGCGCGGTGCCGGCCTGAGCAATGAAGAGTACGCCCACCTGTGCGAACTCATGGGCCGCTCGTCCATCGCCCCGGAAATCTTCAACTGCAGCGCGCCGGATACCGGCAACATGGAAACCATCGAGCGTTACGGCAACGATGAGCAGAAAGAGCAATGGCTCAAGCCGCTGCTGGCCGGTGAAATCCGCTCCTGCTTCTCCATGACCGAGCCCGACGTTGCTTCGTCAGACGCCACCAATATCGAGTGCGAAATCCGCCGTGAAGGCGATGAGTACGTGATCAATGGCACCAAGTGGTGGTCCTCCGGCGCCATGGCCGATAGCTGCAAGATCGCCATTGTGATGGGTAAAACCAACCCGGATGCGCCCAAGCACCTGCAACAAAGCATGATCCTGGTGCCGCTTGACACCCCCGGCGTAAAAATTGTCCGTGAGCTGCTGGTATTCGGTTACGACCACGCGCCGCATGGCCATGCCGAAATCGAGTACAACAACGTGCGCGTACCGGTATCCAATATCCTGCTGGGTGAAGGCCGCGGCTTTGAAATTGCTCAGGGTCGCCTTGGGCCAGGCCGTATCCACCATTGCATGCGCGCCATTGGTCAAGCCGAACGCGCGCTGGAAGCCATGTGCCGCCGCGCCGCCGAACGTACCGCCTTTGGCAAGCCCATGTATCGCCTGGGCAGCGTGCCAGAGTCCATTGCAAAATCGCGCTGTGAGATTGATCAGGCCCGTCTGTTGAC
Organism: Pseudomonadaceae bacterium; assembly: GCA_007692485.1. Taxonomy (GTDB): domain Bacteria; phylum Pseudomonadota; class Gammaproteobacteria; order Pseudomonadales; family Pseudomonadaceae; genus Halopseudomonas. The sequence goes on from REBY01000022.1 coordinate 1,193, forward strand.
CCTGCATGCGGCCCGCAGCATGGACCAGTTCGGCAACAAGGTGGCTCGTCAACAGATCGCTATGATCAAAGCCGTAGCTCCGACCATGTTGTGCAACGTGATCGACCGCGCCATCCAAATTCATGGTGCCAAGGGCGTCTGCCAAGATAGCTTCCTCGCCTCCGCCTACGCCAAGGCCCGCACCCTGCGCCTGGCCGACGGCCCGGACGAAGTGCACCTGAACTCCATCGCCAAGATGGAAATGGCGCAGTACCTGTAAAAGTCAGCTACTGTCGGCAAGCCTTTGGTGGTTAGCACGTCGCCTTCCACCAGAGGCTGTCATTGCGAGGCCGAAGGCCGTGGCAATCCATTTCGCAGGCCAAGACACCTCCCGCAATCTTTATCTCAGGATGACATGAGGACTATGGCATGAGCAGTCTTTTTGATCTGACCGGCAAGGTCGCCATTATCACCGGCTCCACCAAGGGCATCGGCAAGGCCATTGCCGAAGAATACGCCAAGGCCGGCGCCAAGGTGGTTATTTCCAGCCGCAAGGCCGACATGTGCGAACAGGTCGCCAACGAACTCAAAGCTCAGGGCTTCGATGCCCTGCCGGTCGCCTGTCACGTTGGGGACAAGGCGCAACTGCAAAACTTGGTGGACCAGACCCTGGCCGCCTTCGGCAAGATCGATATTCTGGTCTGCAATGCTGCGACCAATCCAGTGTACGGTCCTACCCACAATGTCAGCGACGAAGCCTTCGATAAAATCATGGGTACCAACGTCAAGGGCACCTTCTGGTTATGCAATATGGCCATTCCACACATGGTCAAACAGGGCGGCGGCAGTATCGTTCTGCTCTCCAGCATTGCCGGCCTGCGGGCCAGCGCCAATATCGGTGTCTATGGCATGTCCAAGGCCGCCGAAGCGGGCCTGGCACGCAACCTGTCGTTGGAATGGGGGCCGCAGAATATTCGCGTCAACAGCATCGCCCCCGGCCTGATCCGTACCGATTTTGCCCAGGCCCTGCTGGATGATCCTGATCGCCTCAAGCGGGTCGAAGAAAAGCTGCCGCTGCGCCGCGTCGGCGAGCCCGTCGATATCGCCGGTGTTGCCCTGTTCCTCGCCTCGGCTGCCGGCGCCTATGTCACCGGCCAGACGATTGTCGCCGACGGCGGTGATACCATCACCTGATAGTAGAGAATTCACCCGCTTGTTAATCGCGCCAGGCAACTGTCTGGCGTGTTACTTTCTAACCACACAATAATAGGATCACAGGATCTTCAACATGAGCGAAGCTACCCTGATTGACGTCTTGCCTGCGCACCGCTTTGACGAAGCCAAACTGGTCAGCTACCTGAAAGACAAACTGCCTGATGTCGATAAAGGCATCAAGCTCAAGCAATTCCAGGGTGGCCAGTCCAACCCGACCTTCCTGCTGGAAATTGGCGAAAAGCGCTACGTGCTGCGCAAGAAACCACCGGGCAAATTGCTGCCTTCTGCCCATATGGTCGAGCGCGAATACCAGGTGATCAATGCCCTTGGTGATACCGGCGTGCCGGTACCCAAGGCGCAGCTGCTGTGCGAAGACCCAGAGGTCATCGGCACCAACTTCTACATCATGGATCACGTTGAAGGCCGCGTCTATTCACAGCCGCTGCTGCCGGATGTCAGCCCGCAGCAACGCATGCCGATCCACCAGTCCATGATCAAGACCATGGCCCAATTGCACAATGTCGACTGGAAAGCCGCCGGTCTCGAAGGTTATGGCAAACCAGATGGTTATGTGGCCCGTCAGATCAAGCGCTGGAGCGGCCAGTTCGAAGCCAGCCGTACCGGCGACATGCCCTCGATGGATGCACTCATGGCCTGGCTGCCAGAGAACGCGCCGCAGGATGATCACACCACCATCGCCCACGGCGACTTCCGTATCGGCAACCTGATTCTGCACCCCGAGCAGCCTGAAGTCGTGGCCATTCTCGACTGGGAACTGGCTACCCTTGGCCACCCGTTGTCCGACCTGGCTTACTGCTGCCTGCCCTATCACCAGCCGGCCAGCGTTGAAGGCATGCGCGGTATGCAGGGGCTCGACCTGAAGTCGCTGAATGTACCGGACGAACAGCAAGTGCTCGACTGGTACTGTGAATACACCGGGCGCAGCGAAATTCCCGACTGGAATTTCTTCCTCGCCTTCTCGCTGTTCCGTCTGGCTGCCATCGTGCAAGGCGTTTACCACCGCGCGCTGCAAGGCAACGCCAGCAACGCCGATGCCCTTGAAGTCGGCAAACGGGCAAGCCTGCTGGCCGATATCGGCTGGGATATTGCCCAACGTTAACCTGTAGCACCTGCCTGCTATTCCCTGACAGGTGCCTGACATTACGCCAGAAATGAGCAAACCATGAGCAAACCCATCAAACGCGTCCTGCTAACCAATGACGACGGCTGGCGTGGCCCCAGCCTCAAGGTCATGGAAGAAATCGCCGAACAGATTGCTGACGAAGTCTGGGTTGTCTCGCCTGACCTTGATCAGAGCGGCGTCTCCATGTCCATCTCTCTGCACCAGCCTCTGCGTGTTCACCACTTTGGTGAGCGCCGCTTCAGTGTCAGCGGCACACCCAGCGACTGTGTGTTGCTTGGCGTCAGCGAGCTGATGCCGGACCCACCCGATCTGATCTTGTCCGGGGTTAACAACGGGGCCAATATCAGCGATTCAGTGGCCTACTCCGGCACCATTGGCGGTGCCCTCACAGGTACCCTACTGAATATCCCCTCGGTGGCCCTGTCTCAGGCGTATCACAAGGGCTTGCCGGTGCACTGGGAAACTGCTCGCCAGTACGGCGCCGGCGTTATCCGCGAACTGCTGAAAAAGGGCTGGCCGGCCGACTGTGCGATGAATATCAATTTCCCGGCCCGGCCACCAGAGCAGGTTACTGGGGTGGCTGTGTGCCGTGCCCAGGCTGGCAGCATCGGCGGTATCAATATCGAAAGCCGCCGTGATACGCGCGATGTGCCCTATTACTGGCTCGGATTTCAACGCCAGACCGAACGGGTGATCGGCGAAGACACCGATGTTGGCGCCCTGCGCGCCGGGCGCATCAGTATTTCACCACTGCGCTTTGAGCGCGACATCGCCAGCTGGCAGATTGACAGCGCTCAGTGGGCGGAAACACTCGGCATCAAAGCTGACCAGGACACCAACCCCAGCAACTCCGCCGACGACCCCAGTATTGACCATTAAATCCACTTAATGCTTCCAGCACAGCCACTCAAGGAGTGCTTTATGCAACGCTACAACAACAAGATTGCCCTGATCACCGGTGCCGGTAGCGGTATCGGCCGCGCCACCGCCAAACGTCTGGCCAGCGAAGGTGCCCGTTTGATGCTTGTCGACCTGAACGAAGAAGGCTTGGCGCAAACCGTTGCTGAATTACCCGAAGGCAGCGAAGCCTTGACGCGCGTCTTAAGCGTTGCGGAAGAAGCCGCGGTCGAGCAATGTGTAGCCGACACCATTGCGCACTTCGGTCAGCTGGATGTGTTGTGCAACAACGCCGGTATCGCCGGTAGTGACTACGGTACCGCCCAGGAACAGAATCTGGACACTTGGCAAAAGATCATCAGCGTCAATCTCTACGGTGTCATGCTGTTTACCAAATATGCCTCTCGGCAGATGGAAAAACAGGGCGCCGGCGCTATCGTCAATACTGCCTCGGTAGCCGGCATTCGCTCCGGTGCCGGCGGTAACGCCTACAGCGCCTCCAAGGCCGGCGTGATCAACTTCACCATGACCAGCGCCTGTGACCTGGGCGGGCTCGGCATTCGGGTCAACGCTGTCTGCCCGGGGCTGGTGGAGACTGGGATGACCAAGCCGGTATTCGACTATGCCCGTTCCAATAACAAGGAACAGAAACTCGGTGCCCGCTGTGAACTGCGCCGCTACGGCCGACCGGATGAAATCGCCAGCGCCATCGCCTTCCTCGCCAGCGAGGATGCCAGCTATGTCACCGGCCAGGCACTCGCCGTGGATGGCGGCAATAC
>REBY01000111.1 GCA_007692485.1 Pseudomonadaceae bacterium
GGAGAGGGGGAATCCCCCCTACAAACTCATATCCAACTTGACCCACCAGGTCCGCCCCGGTTCATTGATCCGGGTGGGCTCGGCGGGGAAACCAAAACCCGCGTTACCCGCCATATTCAGGTGCTCGCTGTAGGCGCGATCAAACAGGTTATCGATGCCGGTCGTCACGCGTATCTGCTCGCTGGCTTTCCACGCCGCATGCACCGACGCCACAGCAAACCCGCTGCTGTCGCCCAGGTCACGCCCGACCACATTACCCTGATTAAGCGCCGTGCGGCTTTGCCCGGTGACACCACGCAACAGACCACCCAGGCTCCAGTCACCCTGCGCCCAGGTCAGCCCAAGTCTGGCATCCAGTGGCGGCATTTGCGGCAGCGGCCGGCCATTGTCGCGGTTCTTGCCCCAGGCAAACGCCAGATTGCCGTCGAGGGTCCAGTGTTCACCCAGCGGATAAACCGCACCAAGTTCAGCCCCCGCTATGCGAGCATCGACATTATCTGCCCGGCTGTTCTGGTGCGGCATACCACCGGCAGCGGGATAAGTGAACAGGATGAAGTCGTCGATGCGCCCGGCATAAGCCGATACCCAGGCCTGCACATCACCTTGCTGGTATTGCAGCCCAAGATCGAGTTGTGTGGTGCGCTCGGGGTCAATGCCGGAAAAGGCGTTAACCTCGCCCACCGGCGCTACACGCGGGGAAAACAGCTCCCAATAATCCGGAAAACGCTGCACATGGCCGACGCCGGCATAGCCGAGCAGGTTCTCACTCAAGCGCTGCTCCAGACGCACAAAGCCTGACGGCAAGGTCTCGTTGCGGCTTTGGCCGGACGTTGGATTCGGCATCGCCATCATGCCGCTACCCAAGCGTTCACGACCATCTCGGGTGCGATGCCGGTCAAGCCGCACACCACTTATCCACTCACTACCGGGGCTGACTGTGTAGGTAGCTTCCGCGAACAGGCCATACTGACTGAAACGCGCGTCTTCCAACCAGGGCAGATCGCGATACGCCCCGACCCCGGCACTGCTGCGCGTGCGGTGGCGGTTACGCTGGGCATCGGCGCCCACCTGAACTGCCCAGTCCCCCCATAGCCAGTCACTGCTCAAACGGGCACCCAAGGTGCGCCGGTCAACATTGGTTGCCATCGGCCCGGCCATCATGCCGCTGGTGGGTGGGGTGCGCAGGCTGTAGTTGTCCATCACATGGTCGGCATAGTTGTAATACAGCTGGGCAGATACGGCACTCAGACCGCTATCACCCAGCTCACGGGTAAAGCGCAGACCCGCGCTGTCACGCTCGAACTGGCTGCCGTCCATGCCGCGCCCCGCATACCGGGCTTCGGCATCGCCACGCCCCAGGGTCAGTTCAACAAGGGTATCGCTATCCGGGGTAAAGCCCATGGCCAGATCGGTATTCCACTTATCCCAGCGCGCCGGCACCCGGTCACCGTTGCCATCACGGTAATCATCCGCCCGTGAACGATTGCCGGTCACGCGCAAATAACCACTCGGCCCACCGATGGCGCCATCCAGCAACAGGTCCCGCCGGCTGGCAGCACCGACCACGGCTGACAAATCCAGACGCTGCCCCGGCTCACTGAAATACGCCGGATCACGCTCGAAAAGAATGGTGCCCGCTGAATTACCCGGCCCCCAGGCGACTGTCTGCGGCCCCTTGATCACCGTCAGCCGGTCAAAGGTTTCCGGGGCAATATAAGAGGACGGCGAGTCCATACGTGACGGACAAGCACCGAGCATTTCGCCGCCATTGTTCAGCAAATTAAGCCGTGAGCCGAACATACCGCGCAGAACCGGATCACTATTGGTCCCGCCACCGCGCACGGCGCTGAAGCCCGGCAGGGTTTTCAAGTAATCGCCTGCATCGCTGGCCGGGATCGGTTGGCGCGGATTCTTCGGGTCGGTAACCAGTGTCAGCGGGGTTTCCTGCTGAACTCCGGTGATGACTACCGGTGCCAGCTTGAGAGGGTGGTCAGCAAGCGCCGTCGGCGCCAACAGCAGTAAAGCAAACACAGAGATACCAGCCAGACGCGGCAGCGGCTGGCAAAAATGAACAGTCGTCATGTCTCAATTCCTGAGCAAATCTATCCAGACCAACACCTGGTTGGCCGATGAAATCGAAGCTTCAGGCAGTGAACGGCGAGGCGCGCGGGCTGGCTGGCGGCCAATGCAGGGGTTGGCTGATCAGCGGCAGGGCGCTGGAGGGGTGAACTGGTGGATGCAGGCCCGGCGCGGGTGGCAAGTGCCAATCGGTTGCCAGCAATGCGACCGAGGCGCCACTGGAACACAGCGGGCAATCGGGAGCGAGCATGACCATCAGCCCGGCGTCATGCTCACTGGCGTCCAGCGCCACCGTTTGAGCGGTGCGCTCGGCAAGTGAGCAATAAGCAATGGCTACTGAATCCGGACCGGGCGCCGCCATCTCAGCCTGGTGCAAGCAACAGGCATACATATTGAGAAACAGGCACCAGCTCAGAAACAGCGCAATCGTTGAGCGACGGTTACGTGAGGCTGACATGGTGTCACAGTATAGGCGGGGTTATTGGCTGCTGCCTAGTCCGTAGTCGCACTTTGCTGCAAGCGCCGCAGGCTGCCCAGCTTGAGCAATACACGGCAGTCCGTCACTGCGCGCCAACCACCCATACCCAGCTGTGGATCGCGCACCCAGGACAACGCAGGATAGGACTCACCAGCCGCATCGACTAATTGCCCTGTCAGTACCAACAGCTCACCACCTGCCGCACTATCCAACAACAGCGGCTGCCCCGCCGGACAATGCTGCAGCAGGGTCAACTCCAGACCATAGCGATGCAATTCAGCCTGTTCGCGCCCAAGGGCGTCCGGCACCCAGACCAGGTGCTGTGGATGCAGGCGTAACAGCGCGCTATCGCCGCTGGCAAACTGGTTAAGTTTGACGAACAGCACGCAGCCCGGCCGTGAAAACGGCGTGTGCTCACTGCCCGCTGGGTGGCGCAAATAACTGCCGGCCGGATAGTCGCCCGAGTCATCACTGAACACACCATCGAGCACCAGAATTTCTTCACCCTGTGGATGCCGGTGGCGAGGAAATTCAGCCGCCGGCAGATACTCCACCAGACTGGTCACCTGCCCTTGTTCCGGCGCTTCGCGCTCCAGCGGCCAGCGCTTGACCGGAGCTTGCGGCGCTGCCAGCCAGGCTTGATCGCCAGGCCGGACCACAACGGCTTTACTGCGATCCATATTCAGCGGCGTAAAAGCCATTGCTCGGTTCCTCAAAGTTTCTGACCAAGAGAATGATTCTAGTCAATAGTTGGCCAAAATAGCCGTGATCTAATACTTGGATACTAAATTGCCATCAGCCAGGTGGCTTGCCGGAAAGGATACCATGCTCACCAACAATCTATGGGAACGCCTCAGCCACCTGCTGGATGACGACCTGCAAGGCAGCGACCTGCCCAGCCTACTTAGCCCGCGCCGGCACATGCTGCTGCTAAGCCGTCGACGCGCCGCTTTGATCGTCAACCGGGTGCGGTTGTTTGCCCTCTTGTTTGCCGTGCTGACACCGCTGTGGTCGCTGGTCGACATCATGGTGTTTCCGCCCGAGCTGTGGCTGCCACTCCTGGTGCTGCGCCTGCTAGTCAGCGCCTGTTTTTTCTTGTTGCTGACCTGTTACCAACCGACCGGCGAGTTGTCCCAAGCGTACAAGGCGCTAGCGGTATTGTTCGCTATCCCTACCCTGTTCTACATCAGCTCACATACCTTGCTCGGCAGCTATGAGCTGCACAGCATGTCTGAAGCCGTGGGTGCCGGTTATGCTTTTTTGCCCTTTGTGCTAATGGCCGGTATGACAATTTTCCCGCTGACCCTGAGCGAAAATGTGGTGGTTGTGCTGCTGGTGCTGGGTGCGCAGGCACTCGCCGGTTACCTGAGCTGGAGCGTGCTTAACTGGCCTTCTTTTGCCGGTGCTTTCTGGCTGTTGATGCTGATTGGTGGCGTTGGAATACTGGCCGGCATGAGCCAGCTGGCCTTTATGCTGGCCTTGGTCCGCGCGGCGATCCGCGACCCACTGACTGGGGTTTTTTCCCGTGGCAGCGGCGAGGAAATCCTCAAACTCAAATGGGATGCAGCTGAGCGTAACCATAGCGCGCTGGCACTGGCATTCATCGATCTGGACAACTTCAAGGCACTCAACGATACCTATGGCCACGATGCGGGTGATATTGCCCTGCGTGACTGCGCCGATCACCTGCTGCACAGTCTTCGCAGCGCCGACAGTCTGGTGCGCTGGGGCGGTGAAGAGTTCCTATTGATCATGCCGGATACCGATATGACCCAAGCACGTCAGGCACTGGAGCGGGTAATGCAGTTCGGCCTGGGTGCGCGCCCGGAAGGCCGCCCGCTGACCGCGAGCGTTGGTCTTGCCGAACTGCGTTTTGATCAGGTGACCAGTCGTGAAGCCTTGCTGCAGTTGGCCGACCAACGTATGTATCGAGCCAAGCAGAATGGGCGTAATCAAGTGTGTGCTGTAAGCCTGGCAGCCGCCTGAGCCTGCGCCAGGCTCTAGCCTGCAAGGCTGGCTGTTTTGACGATCGCCTGCAGTGCATTGCCGGGCGCCAACTCCATCTGCTGCGCTGACTTGCGGGTTATACGTGCCAGCAACGGCTGACCAGCATGCTCAAGGCGAACCAAAGTAAAAGCTGGATCGCTATCTGCGGCCAGGGCCAGCACCTTGACCGGGAGAGCATTCAGCGCGCTGATGCCGGTCAGCGGCGCCTGCGCCAGCAGCAGATCCCGCGCTGCAATCCGCACCCGCACCTGTTGTCCCACAGGCATGGCTGCAGCCGGCACCTGCAGGCTACCGGCAGCGGTGGCTAACTGAAGCAGGTAATAGTCCGCATCGTAGCTGGTTACGCTGGCCTGCAGTACGGCCGAAGCGCTGGCCGCCGAGGCCAGAGGCAAATCCAGCCGGGTCAGCATCTCGTTCAACGGCCCCTGACCCAGGCAGCGCCCCTGCTCCAGCAACACCAGGTGGTCGGCCAATTGCGCTACTTCTTCCAGGCTGTGGCTGACATAGAGAATCGGTGCCTGCAATTGCGCAGACAAGCGTTGCAAGTAAGGCATGAT
>REBY01000191.1 GCA_007692485.1 Pseudomonadaceae bacterium
CCTGATCAAGCTCTACTTGTTGGCCATGCAAGGACCAGGCGTTGTTGCCCGGCTCACAGGTGGTATAGCTGCTGTTATTAAGTTGAATGATACCGTCTTGACGCCGCTCAATTCGATCAGCCTTGCCACGCGCGTGTTGAGCATGCAGAACGTATTCTGAGCCTTCTACGCGGGTTGCCCCCGTATCCATCTCAAGTTCAGCATTGTCTGCAAGTAAGAGCATGCCCCTATCGCGAAGGCGAACATTATTACTCAACGTTGTTCTGTTTTTGTCGCGGTCAAAGCTCGCTTTTTGCGACTCAGCTTGCAGTTGGCCGCGGCTTAAAAGAACGTTGCCCGTCAGTTCGCCAATGTCCTGATCTTGTTCGAACTGGCCGCTATCCGCTTCGGCAACTATCGCCAACTGGCTTGGATCAGTATCGTCATCGCGCCCGCTGCGGGGGGGCTCAACGTAGGTGCCACTGCAATAGGGTGCAATACGCGCCTGTAACTCGTCGCTGAGCTGCTCGCGTGGCACCCAGTCCAGATGGCTGTATGGGTTGTCGGTGGCGGCTGCCTGGCGGCTGGTGGCAGCCGCCTCGGGCTTGGCCGGTTCAAGCACGTGTGGTGCCGTGACTTGCCGTTCCGGTCGAGGTGGCAGTGAAGTGCTCGGACTCTGGGGGCTACATACCCAGCCCACACCGTCACTACTGGCGCGGCAGTCAACCTGCTGGGCCAGTGTGGTCATGGGTTGAGCCAGCAACACACTGCCAGCCAGCAAAAGTGGAAAGCGCAGCGCAAAAGGTGGTGAACGATAGGCCATGGTGTTGTTATCCGGCTTCCAGTCTGGATGTGGCGGTACCTTGTGCGCATCAGGCGCAACAGGCATGCTGCTGTTAATCGTCAGGATCATGGATAATAAAGCATTGGGTGCTGCCAGAGCCAGCGCCAGCCGGACAGGAAAACAAATGATGGATGCCAGAGAGGCGCAGTTGCGTCGATGGCTGCCTGCAGCTATTGCGCAGGCAGCGCCTGAACTTGGGCCTTTGCCCGCTAGTGAGCCGACCCTGAGTGCGGCCAGTGCCGATGCCAGCGCGCGACGATATTTTCGTTGGCAGCAGGGTGATCTGAGTCTGATTGTCATGGATGCGCCACCGGAGCACGAGGATTCAGAGCCCTTTGTGCGCATTGCCGGGTTGCTCGCCGAGGCCGGAGTGCGTGTGCCAAAGATTTACGCTAAGGACCTCGAACAGGGTTTTCTGTTGTTGGAGGATATGGGGCCGCGCACCTATCTCGAACAGATTCAGGCGGGTGTCAGTAGTGAAAAGTTGGATCAGATGTTTGCTGAGGCGATTGACTCCCTAGTGTGCTGGCAGCAGTCCAGCCGGCCGGGCGAGTTGCCTGCTTATAACGATGCGGTGCTGCTGCGCGAGCTGAACCTGTTCCCGCAATGGTATGTCGAACGGCATCTTGAGCGCAGCTTCACGTCGGATGACCAAGCTGACTGGGCAGAACTGTGCAGCCTGCTGCTGAAGAGCATCAATGCTGAAGCGCGCGTATTTGTGCACCGGGACTATATGGCGCGCAATCTGATGGTGGCTGATCAGGGCCCGCCCGCCGTGCTGGATTTTCAGGATGCGCTCTATGGCCCGGCGAGTTACGACGCTACTTGCCTGTTTGCCGATGCCTTTTTCAGCTGGCCGGAAGCCCAGCGCACACAGTGGATGCAGCGTTACTGGCAAGCCGCACGGACGGGCGGCATCGACCTGCCGGCTGAGTTCAAGGATTTCCAGGGCCAGTACCGCCTGATGGGTGTGCAACGTCATCTCAAGGTGATCGGGATATTTGCCCGCATATGCTATCAGGGGGGTAAGCCGCATTACCTGGATGATGTGCCGCGTTTTTTTGCTTATCTGCACACGGCCTGTGCTGACGATGTCCGGCTGGCGCCCTTGCAGCGCTTGCTTGCTCGGTTGGAGCTGGCGGCATGAGAGCCATGGTGTTGGCGGCGGGCAAGGGTGAGCGTATGCGGCCCTTGACCCTGCACACGCCCAAGCCCTTGTTGCCGGTGGCCGGCAAGCCCTTGTTGCAATGGCACCTGGAGGCGCTGGCACGCGCTGATATTCGGCAGTTGGTCATCAATCACGCCTGGCTGGGTGAGCAGATCGAAGCGCGTTTTGCCGATGGCGCTGCGTTGGGCGTTGATATCCAATGGTCACGTGAAGCTGAACCGCTGGAAACCGGCGGCGGTATTCGTCAGGCGCTGCCTTTATTGGGTGCACAGCCCTTTGTTCTGGTTAATGGCGATATCTGGACCGATTTCGATTTTTCCGGATTGCAGTTGCCTGTCGGCAAGCTGGCGCATCTGGTGCTGACTGATAACCCGCCACACCACCCAGAGGGTGACTTTGTATTGCAACAGGGGGTGGTAACCAACCCTGATGCAGAGCAATGCGGCCTGACCTATAGCGGTATCGCAGTGATTCATCCAGCGCTGGTCGCCAGCCAGGTGCCGGGCCGTTTTGCCTTGGCACCCTTGTTGCGCGCAGCGGCGGATAGTGGACAGCTGAGTGGTGAGTACTTTGCTGGTAACTGGATTGATGTCGGTACTCCGGAGCGCTTGCAACAGGCGACCCATGCAGCGGAGCGGATGGCATGCTCTGGCCGGTAACCGTGGCAGGTGGTGTGCTCGGCGCCGTGGCTGCCGGCATTCCCGGCGCCTTGCTGGGTGCTGTGCTCGGGCACGCGCTGGACCGTCATTGGCGCCTTAGGCGCTGGACCGATGTGCCGGCCAAGCTGCTTGAGCTGACGGGTCGCAAACTGGTCTTTGAGCGCGTGCTGTTTCTGTGTCTTGGGCATATGGCCAAGGCCAATGGCCGGGTGCAGGCGGTGCACTTGCAGTTGGCGCGCGATCTGATGCAGCAATATCGCCTAGAGGAAGAGGGCCGGATGCAAGCCATGCGCTGGTTCAATCAGGGGCGTGACCAGGCCCGCGGGCTGGACCGGCTGGTGGGTCGCTTTGCCCGCCGCGAACCGGTGCTGGCAGTGGAGTTGATGGATGCCTGTTGGCGCATGGCGCTGGCAACTGGCAGTCTGGCCGCCAGTCAGCAGCAATTACTCAATCAATGGGGCAAGAAGGTGGGGGTCGGGCGTGGTGAGCAGCAGCGAATGCACCAAAAACATCGCCCGCGCAGCGCCAAGCAGGCCCCGGTCGCCAGGGATGATCAATTACAGCGTGATGCGCAGTTGCTTGAGGTGGCGCTGAATGATAGCCCAGACCTGATCCGCCGTGCCTATCGCCGGCAACTTAGCCGCAATCACCCGGACAAACTCAGTGCCCGTGGTGCCGCCGCAACCGAGCAGGCGAACGCCGGTGAACGTATCCGCGATATCAAAGCGGCCTATAACCGCATCCGTGAGCATCGCGGGTTTTAACCCGTATCGATGGTCACTAGCCTTTCAGCCAGCCCGCTATGCGGCGAATCAGTGACGACTCAGGTTGGTTGGGCGTGAGCGGGTGCTGTACCTGCTTATAGCTGTCACCGCGCCCCAGGCGACGTGCTTCGCGGGTCTGTCTGCGCAGGGCTTCAGCATCGGGGTTGCTGCGGCTGTGAATCTCCAGCAGCGGCTTGTCCCAGGCTTCAAGCAGGCGGTGCAGGGGCTCACCTTGCGCTGCGGCCCTTGGGTCCACCAGCACGACATTGCGTAGTACTTGGTCACTGCTGTCTTGCCCAGCGGTGCGTAAAACCCACCAGGCGGCCTCACCCTGACCCAGCAGGGTGATCTGTTCTGCACCTTCGGCTTGCAGTGCCAGCCAGGCCTGACGCAAGCGTTGGCGAATCAGTTCGGCATGGGCCTGTTCGGCGACTTCCCTTTCGGCCTCATCCAGTGTGTCGAGGTTGCCCAGGCTGTCGGGCAGGGTAATCGATAGGGTGTGCCAGCCGGCATCGCTCAGCTGGCGACGGCTGGCGGCAATCAGGCGTGGGGCGTCGGCATGCTCACCGCGATCGGCTACCAGCAAAATGCCGCCCAGTGGGCTGGGGCGAGCGGCCGGCAGGAACAGGCCGAGAAACCTGTCATCGCCGGCTTCCAGTTGACGCAGCTCGTCGCTATCCAGCCCGCGCCGCAGGGCTGCTTCCTGCAGGCTGCTACGGCTGGGGAGTTGGGTGCGTTCGCTGGCTGCGGGTGGCTCGTCAGCGGCCGGGGCGTCGGCTTCCTCGGTAGCGCTTGACGTGCTGGACAGCAGGGCAAGGGTGCAAACAAACAACAGGTAGGGGCGAAGGTGCATGGTGGCATCCTGAAACCGGCGGTGGTCGGTACAAGAGTGCACTATCGGGTACAATAGGCGCAAATACAGCTGTTAGCGGATACTCCCCATGTCTGACCTGCCTGAATACGCCATTGCTCCTTCGATTTTGTCGGCCGACTTTGCCCGCCTGGGTGAAGAAGTTGATCGTGTGCTTGCCGACGGGGCTGACATCGTTCACTTCGATGTTATGGATAACCACTATGTGCCGAACCTGACCATAGGACCTATGGTGTGTAGCGCGCTGCGCAAATACGGCATCACGGCGCCCATTGATGTGCACCTGATGGTCAAGCCGGTGGACCGCATCATTGGCGATTTTCTCGAGGCCGGTGCCAGCTACATTACCTTTCACCCGGAAGCCAGCGAGCATATTGATCGCTCTTTGCAGTTGATCAAGGAAGGCGGCGCCAAGGCCGGCCTGGTGTTCAATCCGGCGACGTCGCTGGATGCGCTCAAATATGTGATGGATAAGGTGGATATGGTGCTCTTGATGAGCGTCAATCCCGGCTTTGGCGGGCAGAAGTTTATCCCTGCGACTCTGGACAAGCTGCGCGAGGCGCGCGACCTGATCGATGCCAGTGGCCGCGATATTCGCCTGGAAGTCGACGGTGGGGTGAATGTGCAGAATATCCGTGCCATTGCCGAGGCCGGCGCAGATACTTTTGTCGCCGGTTCGGCGATTTTCAATCAGCCGGATTACCGCGCGGTGATTGACCAGATGCGGGCGGAGTTGGCGCAAGTCAAAAGCTAAAAAATCGATACTGGTACCCTGCTAATTTTGTGCCTGCGCTCCTGCCGGCCACCGATCACGGACACGCTGTAAAT
>REBY01000096.1 GCA_007692485.1 Pseudomonadaceae bacterium
TTTTTCTTTACGTACAACACCAGGTTATGGTCAACCAGCTCATAACCGTGCTCGTCAACAATTTCCTTTTGACGCTTTTCGATGGCCGGGTCAAAAAACTCGATGACCTCGCCGCTATCAACACACACCATATGGTCATGGTGCTCGCCGTCGGCCAACTCGAACACGGCATGGCCGCCGTCGAAGTTGTGGCGCACCACCAGGCCGGCGCTCTCAAACTGGGTCAGCACCCGGTAAACAGTGGCCAGGCCAACATCGTCGCCAGCTTCCATCAACGCTTTGTAGACATCTTCGGCGCTCATATGACGTTCTTCTGCATGATCAAGCATTTGCAGAATCTTCACCCTCGGCAGGGTGACCTTGAGACCAGCTTTTCGCAGTTCCTGATTTTCAACCATGGCAGATTCTCGTTCTATGCTTCGCAGGGCGGGATCAGTCGGGTATGATTCAGTTCATTCAATTCATCACGATAGTGGATGTTACCACGCGATGCCAAACTGCCTGAACCGATTCCTCTGTATCTTTCTATGTGCCGGCACCTTGTTGCTTGCTGGCTGCGGCTTCCCCGGTGTCTACAAGCTGGATGTCCAGCAAGGCAACGTGGTTACCCAGGACATGGTAGACCAATTACGCCCGGGCATGACCACCCGCCAGGTTCGCTTCATCATGGGCACCCCGCTGATTGAGGATACCTTCCACGAAAATCGTTGGGATTATCTGTACAGCCTGACCCCAGGTCATCGCGAACGGGTGCAGGAACGCATCAGCCTGATTTTTGAAGATGACCGCCTGGTTGCCCTGGGTGGCGACTTCACCCCCGGCACCAGCCGTGATGAAGCCATCATGGGTGGTTCGCGCCAGCAACAAGCACCCTCCGACCTGGGTGCCCCGCTGGGCACCGGCGAGTAACACCTACTCTGACGTCTTCTCTTCCGCTGCCTTGGCCTTCGCCTTGGCAGCGCGCTGCTTGCGGACTTCCTTCGGATCGGCAATCAACGGCCGATAAATCTCGATTCGCTCACCGCTGTTCACCGCCCGCTCATCCGGCTTCGGCACTGCCTTGCCAAAAATCCCCAGCGGGCAATCGGCAACATCCAGCTCCGGGAAGTGTTCGCTGATACCTGACAGCCGGACCGCCTCGCGCAGACTGGTTCCCTCCGGCACGGTAAAGGCCAGGATCTTCTGTTTGTGCGGTAACGCGTAGGCCACTTCGATGGCCAGCGTACGTTCAGCCACCGTAAACCTCCTTGGCACGCTGACAAAAGGCTTCGACCATGGTGTTCGCCGCCTGATTGAACAAAGGGCCCAGAGTCGCTTTGACCACGGGGCCGGAGTAACTGAAGTGCAGATCCAGACTGATCTTGCAGGCACTATCGCCCAAGGCCTTGAACTCCCACACCCCGTGCAACTCCTTGAACGGCCCCTGCTCCAGACGCATCTCAATGCGCTGGCCAGGCACCAGACTGTTACGCGTGGTAAAGCTCTGCGTCATCCCGGCCTTGGCCACGGTCAGGCTGGCGTGCATATGCTCCGGGCTTTCTTCCAGCACCTGGGCAGCTGAACACCACGGCAAAAACTCGGGGTAATGCTCCACCCGGTTGACCAGTTCAAACAACCGCGGCGCGGCGAAAGGTAAAAGCGCAGAGCGCTGAATATGAGTCATGCCCGTATCACTTGATAAAGTCGGCGAGAACAACCAGCTATATCCCGCAGGAGCCTGATAGCCTAACAGCACCAGGACCCAAGGGAACAGCACCAGCAAATCGAGCCTACTGCCAGCGGCTGGGAAAGCCGGGCATTGTGCAGATTCTGATCATCCAGGACAAGCCTTGCACCGCAGCCATAGCCGAACGGCTGCGAACTGCCTATAATGCGCGGCCTATGAGCAAGCAAACCAAATCCCAGGCCAACAGCGGCACTATCGCGCTGAACAAGAAGGCCAAACACGATTATTTCGTTGAAGAACGCTTCGAGGCGGGTATCGCCCTGACCGGCTGGGAAGTGAAAAGCCTGCGTGCCGGCAAAGCCCAGCTAATCGACAGTTACGTACTACTCAAGAATGGCGAAGCCTTCCTGCTCGGCGCCCACATTTCCCCGCTGACCACCGCCAGCACCCATGTCATTGCCGACCCCATACGCACACGTAAATTACTGCTCAAAGCCCGTGAGCTGGATAAATTACTCGATGGTGTGCAACAAAAAGGCTTCAGCTGTGTACCTCTGGCGCTGTACTGGAAAAAGCACCTGGTCAAGTGTGAGATCGCTCTGGTCCGCGGTAAAAAAGACTTCGACAAGCGCCAAACACTGAAAGAGCGTGACTGGAATCGCGAGAAACAACGCATCGTCCGCGACAATAATCGGTAATTTTTTCACCCGCGCTGAACTTTTGCTTTTTACCCCAGTCAGAGTTTATAACCGGGCAGGAAGCTCCACCTGCCCGTCCCTGAGGTTCAAAGCACGCACAACTTGCCCCGCATTGCGGGGCTTTTTTTTGCCTATCATTCCCCCTGATAGCCCTTGCCAAACTCAAACGCGCGTTTTAGCTTAGAGTAATTACTCCAAAACAATAAAAGAGCGTCACCCATGAGTGCACACGAGCCACAACCAGAAACCCTGTTGGATGTCATCATCGTCGGCGCCGGCCTCTCCGGCATAGGCGCAGCGGTCAAGCTGCAACAGGAGTGCCCGGATAAAAGCTATGCCATTCTGGAAGCTCGCGACGCCATCGGCGGTACCTGGGATTTGTTCCGTTACCCCGGCATCCGTTCCGACTCAGACATGTACACCCTGAGTTACGACTTCAAACCCTGGACCAACGACAAAGCCATTGCCGATGGCCCGGATATTCGCGCCTATATCAACGACACCGCCGATCAATACCGAGTCCGCGAACATATCCGTCTGGGCCACCGCGTGATCAAAGCCGGCTGGTCCAGCGACCAGGCCTGCTGGACCCTGCAGGTCGCGCACCATGACGCCGATGGCAAACCGCATACCAGCATCCTGCGCAGCCGCTTTCTCTACCTGTGCAGCGGTTATTACAGCTACGAAGAAGCCTACCGACCCGATTTCCCGGATGAAGCCAGCTTCAAGGGCCGTATTGTTCATCCGCAGTTTTGGCCGGAAGACCTCGACTACAGCGACCAGCAGGTCGTGGTTATCGGCAGTGGCGCCACCGCCATTACCCTGATCCCGGCGATGGCCAAACAAGCCGCGCACGTCACCATGCTGCAACGCTCACCGACCTACGTCGTCAACCGCCCGCTGCGTGACAAGCTGGCCCTGGCCATGCAACGCATCATGCCCGCCAAAGCCGCACACAGCCTGACACGCTGGAAGCATATCCTGCTCGGCATCTTTTACTACCGCCTGGCCAAACGCCGCCCGCACATGCTCAAAAAACGCCTGATCCAGATGGCCGCGGCTGAATTGGGGCCGGACGTGGATACCAGGCACTTCACCCCGGACTACAACCCCTGGGACCAGCGCATCTGCGTCGCCCCAGATGGCGACTTGTTCAAGGATATCCGCCAGGGCCGCGCCAGTGTCGTCACCGAGCATATCGAGCGCTTCACCGCCGACGGCATCCAGCTCAAAAACGGCGACGTACTTCCGGCCGATCTGATTGTTGTCGCCACCGGGCTCAAACTGAATATGCTTGGTGATATCCAGATGCAAGTCGACGGCCAGCCCATCAACCCTGCCGACACCATGGCCTACAAAGGCATGATGCTCAGCGGCGTACCCAACTGCGCCATGGCCTTCGGCTACGTCAACTCCTCCTGGACCCTGAAAGCCGACCTCACCGCCGGCTACGTCTGCCGCCTGCTGCACTATATGGACGAGCACAAGCTGGCGGTCGCTATCCCCGAGCGTGACCCGGCAGTGGCCGAAGAGCCCTTCCTCAGCTTCACCTCCGGCTACGTGCAACGGGCATCGCAAGTCCTGCCCAAACAGGGTGATCGCGTCCCCTGGCAGGTCTACCAGAATTATCTGCAAGACCGTAAGATCATGCGCAACAGCCCAATTGACGACGGCGTACTGCGCTTCTACCCCGCACCCGCCGCAACCCCCGTCAGCACAGCGGCAGACACCGCCAACCAGGGCGCCTGAGCCAGCGCCATCCAACAGGATGTTGCCCATGCCCAACACCCGCCTAGCCCGCCCGATACTCTTGCTCAGCAGCCTGCTGCTGAGCAGTAACGCACTGGCTCAACAGCCCCTCGACCTGCTGGACGCCAGTTACACGGACATTCTGCGCTGGTGCCAGGCACATCCGGACTACAAGGTCGGCGGCGCGGCAACCGGTGAATGCCTCAGTGACCAAAGCGCCCGGCTGGAGCATGAGGTACTGGTGCAACAGCAAGACCTGCTAACCGACCACTGTCCTGCCATCAAGCTGCGCGCCGCCATTGCTCAACAGCAGTGGCAAACCTACCGCAACAGCCAATGTGGCCTGTTCCAGGCCATGCTCGACAACACCGCCATGTACAACAACGCCGCCGCCTGCCGCCTGCAAATGACCCTCGACTACCGTGACCAGCAGGCATTTCTTGCCCACTACCAACCAGACACCCCCGTCCCGTGTGACGCCAGCCCTTGAAACCCGGCGCACACACCCCATATAGGTAACAAGGGCGCATCCCAGCGGGTGGAAGTCACTGGCCACAGTGGAACCACTGGCGTAGAATGCGGTCGTAGTAGTAGACCAGCAAGACTTGGGGCCGATTAGGATTCGACGACGGTTACAAAGCTTGAGGGGCATGCCGAGTTGGTAACAGAACTCGTAAATCCACTGTTGCAAACCTATATAATTGCCAATGACGACAATTATGGTGCTCAACTAGCTGCGTAAGCAGCCTAGATAGCACTTCTGGTAGCTTCGGCTCCAGCGATCACTAGAGGATGCCTGTAAACTCGAACTGATCGTCAGATAGAACAGGATCGTCGCCTAGTATGTTACGGACGAAGCGGCTAAACATCACGTAACTCGCTCCAAACACCCTGCCACTCGGGCGGTGCGGAGTTAACTTAGTAGAGACGGCTAAGCATGTAGAACCGATAGTAGAGGACTGGCGGACGGGGGTTCAAATCCCCCCGGCTCCACCAA
>REBY01000125.1 GCA_007692485.1 Pseudomonadaceae bacterium
CTTGTGTAACCCATGTTGCCGGTCTGATCTGTTACCTATGTTGCCGGTTTGCACATCCCCAACCCCTCTCCCGCCAGGGGAGAGGGGCTTTGTGCGCGCCAGGAAGAACGGGTGCAAGATTAACGTCACCCCTCTCCCCTTGCGGGGTGAGGGCGGTTAACTGCGAAGCATTGCTTCGCCCGCCTGAACGCCCTGAGCTCTGCGATGGGCCGGGGGCCGCAGGCGGGGCCGGGGGAGAGGGGGAAAAGGCGATGACATCCGCCGACGTGGCAATCCAACCTCCACGTAACATGGATTGCCACGGCCTGACGGCCTCGCAATGACCGCTTGACGCTTGTCGCTTACTTCTTCGTCTTGGCCTTAGCCGCAGCAATAAACGCGGCCATTTCCGCTTTCTTGTCAGCTTCAATCGACTGTACGTTGGGGTTTTCCGCCAGTTTGGCCAGCAAGGCTTTGGCTTCCGGCAGGTCGGCGAGCAGGTCCATGCCGAAAAGCTTTTTACCAACGCCCATGGCCAGATCCATGCTGTACAGGAACATCAGGTCAGCGATAGTCATCTCGCTGCCGGCAACATAGGGTGAGAAGCTGGCGTGGCGCTTCAAAGTAGCGATACCGGCTTGCAGATCAGCCTTGGCTTTTTCCTTCACCTCATCCGACACCTTGCCGCCGAAGTACACTTCAGCGTAGCAAGTCCGTGCAGGCAGCTCGATGTACAGCTCTATTTCCTTGGTCAAGGTACGCGCCATGGCCCGCTGATAGGGGTCGGCCGGCAGCAGGGCCTTACCGCCCTGGGTGTCTTCCAGGTATTCCAGAATCACATTGGTTTCGTTGATGAAACCGTGCTCGGTTTCCAAGCAAGGTACTTTGCCGCGCGGGCTCATCTTCAGGAAGCTTTCATCCTGGCTACCGAATACCGTGTTGACCTTGAACTCGACACCCTTTTCCATCAGCGCCAGCTTGACCATATTGAAATAGTTACTGACCGCAAAACCGTGCAATGTAAGCATGCTGCAAACCTCTTGGCGATGTAGTGTTAGTGCATCACTTGTAGACTCTTGCCAGCAAAAATACCAGTGCCATCACTGGGCTGAATACAGGCAGCCAGATCACCCCGAGATAGCAAAAAGCATCTGCTTTTCATCGCAGCCACCCCAACGCCGACTTTCCGCGCTAGACTGGGATGGCACCCACTCCCGGGGGACTGAAGAAGGAAACTGCCTATGCTCAGCAACGATGAAATTGCCGAAATCAACCTGCTGGCCCAGTACAACCTGGCCAACACGCAGGAAGGCCTGAAAATTCACCGCCATGAGGCCACGCCAGAAGCCGTCGCAGCTGCCGAGCGCCTGTATCGCAAAGGGTTAACCAGCCAGGCTGACGGTGGCTACCTGACCAGTTTGGGGCTAGATGCCGTCGAGCATAGTCAAACACTGCTGACCATCTTGCGCACCGCCTGATACGAGACCACCATGCCGGTTACGGGTGAAATACGACTGGAGCTGCAGGAGGGGATTGATCGCAAGACCCTGACCACCCTGCGCAAACGCTTCAGCCAACTCAACCAGACCCGCTTGCGCCGTGTCACCCAGGCGCTGGGCAGCCGGCAGTATCTGGTGTTGCAGCTGATCCCCTTGCTGTTTGACGTCAACCACCCGCTGCTGCCCGGCTATATTGCCGGGCATACACCCCACGGGTTGGCCGGCTACAAGCCGGACAATGACACCCTGCTGGCGGCCCAGAGCCTGACCCGCAGTTTTACCTGGCGCAAGCACCCGGCGGGGTTCAACGCGCAGATTCATGGCCTTTACCTGATGGGTAGCGGCGGCACTATTGCCCAGTCTGACAAAAGCGATCTGGATGTCTGGGTCTGCCACGATCCGGAGCTGAACGAGGCCGAGCGCCTGGAACTGGCGAGCAAATGCCAGCTGATTACCGACTGGGCGGAGACCCTGAACTGCGAAGCGCATTTCTACCTGATCGACCCGGCACGCTTCAGCCGCGGCGAACGCGACAGTGACCTGACCACCGAAGATTGCGGCAGCTCACAGCATTACCTGCTGCTCGATGAGTTCTACCGCACCGCCATTCTGCTGGCCGGCCGCTACCCGTTATGGTGGATGGTGCCAGTCGAAGAAGAGCGCAACTACCCCGCCTACACTGGCGAACTGCTAGGCAAACGCTTCCTACGTGCGCGCGACGCCCTGGATTTGGGCCACCTGGCCGAAATTCCCGCCGGCGAATATGTTGGCGCCGGTCTCTGGCAACTGTTCAAGGGTATCGACTCCCCCTACAAATCGGTACTCAAACTCTTGCTGACCGAGGTCTATGCCAACCAGCACCCGGATGTCGAATGCCTGAGCCTGAGTTTCAAGCGCGCCGTCTTTGCCGGTGAGCCGGATGCCAATGAGCTCGACCCCTACATCATGCTGTACCGCAAGGTTGAGGCCTACCTTAAAGAGCGCAATGATCAAGACCGCCTGGAGCTGGTGCGCCGCTGCCTGTATTTGAAGGCCGAGGTGCGCTTGAGCCGGCGTGGCGGCATGCTCGACTGGAAGCGCCAGCTGATGGAAAAGCTGGTGGCCGAATGGCAGTGGGATACCCGTCAGTTGCAACAGCTGGACAACCGCCGCCAGTGGCGGGTGGAAGAGGTCAGCCGTGAACGTCGGCAACTGGTCAGCGAGCTGACGCACAGCTACCGCCTGCTGTCGCATTTTGGCCGCAGCCATAACGTGATCAATGCCATCAACAACCGCGACATGTCACTGCTGGGCCGCCGTCTGCACGCCGCCTTTGAGCGCAAGGCCGGCAAGGTGGAAGTGATCAATCCCGGTATTGCCCCTGATCTGGCCGAGCCCTTGCTCACCTTGGCCGCTGACCAACGCGACGGCCAGGTCAGCTGGATACTCTTGCGCGGCTCGCTGGGGCTGACCGACGTGGAAGCCCATAAACCGCTGAAGCGCACCCGGCATGTGATGGAGTTGCTCGCCTGGGGATATCGCAATGGCGTGATCGATAGCGCCAGCCGCTTTGTACTGCACCCGGGTGACAGCGCGTTAAGTGAGTTCGAACTGAACAACCTGCTGATGAGCCTGCGTCAGGGTTTTGCACTACCGCTGCCGGTGCTGACGGAGACGGCCCTGTCACGGGCCAGCCAACCCTGCCAGGTACTGCTGCTGGTGAATGTCGGCCTCGACCCACTGCCGGCCAGCAGCCAGCGCAATCTGCATCTGATCAGCAGCCATACCGATGCGCTGGGTTACTCCGGCCTGCGTGACAACCTGATTCTGAGCATCGACCAGGTCACCCTGAACAGCTGGAACGAGCTACTGGTCAGCCGCTATGACGGCGAACAGGCCTGCATACAGGCGCTCTGTGACTTTCTCAACCAGGGCCAGGCCCATCAACGCCTGCCTGAACTGCAGGTAGCCTGCTTTTGCCGCAACCGCTCCAGTGCCATCGCTGAACGGGTGGAAAGCCTGTTCCGCGACGCCGCCGACCGTTTACTGGCGGAGCCGCCGCAGCAGTTTCTGTTGCAAGTACAGACCGGCTTTCGCGTGCTGGAGCGGCGCAACGGGGTGATCGAAGTTACCGCCCTGGATGATCAGGAGGCGCTGCAGCGTCACCTCGGCCGCAGCAAAACCCGGCATACCGGGCTGCATCTGGATAACTACGCCCTTCAAGGCCAGGACCTGGCGCTGGTACTACGCCAGGACAAGCCGGGGCGCACCCAAGTGTTTTACCGCCTGCTCGGCAACCAGCAGGCGGAGCTTTATGTACTGGATGAACGCGGCTCACTGTGGCGCCAACGCACCGGATATCAGGATGAGCAAACGCTGTTGCTGCCGCTGCTGCGTTTTCTGTACAGCGTGCGTTTGCGCCGCCAGATTAACCAGCCACTGGATGCCCAGCGCAACCAGGACGAACTGCAGATTGGCGAGATTCTGCCCGCCGGGGCCAATCATCCGACACGCATCGTGCCGCGCAAGGTACCGGAACTCAAACTGGAAGCCGACTTTTATGCTGTACAGGCGATTGCCGAGCCCAGCGCCCAGCACAGCAGCTGGGTGGTCAGCATTTTCTGCGAGCACCGCGAGTTTTCCGCGCTGGACCATGGTGACCAGCTATTTGCCGCTGTCGCCCGGCACATTCTTGAACGTCGTCGCGAGCAGTCGCGCTACCCCTGCTACATCACCGACCTCGATCTCTCCGCCGCCGATCCGGCCGGCAAGATGCAAACCATCCATTACCTGCGCTATCGCCAGCAATTGGAGCAGGCACTCAACCAGGCCATGGACAGCCTGCGCCAGTAACCGTCAGGACTGGTATACTGCGGTGCAATACTCTTGTACCGGAGACAACTCCATGAAAACGCTAAGCGCTGCCTGCCTCCTGATGCTCATGCTTGCCGGCTGCGGCCAGAAAGGTCCGCTGTACCATCCCGAAGGTACCGTGCAGCCAACCAGCCAGGCGGAAGAAGAAGTTATCCAGCAACCAACGCAACAGTGAGCCCGCGCATGTCAGCTTTTGAATACCGTGATGGCGAGCTGTTCGCCGAAGATGTTGCCCTGCGCCATATTGCCGACCAGCAGGGCACGCCCTGTTTCGTCTATTCAAGACAGGCCATCGAACAGGCTTGGATGGCTTGGGACGACGCGCTGAAAGATTGCTCGCGCCTGGTCTGCTTTGCGGTTAAGGCCAACTCCAATCTGGGTGTGCTGAATGTGCTCGCGCGCCTGGGTGCGGGTTTCGATATCGTCTCCGGTGGCGAACTGGAGCGCGTACTGGCTGCCGGTGGCGATCCGAGCCGTGTGGTGTTTTCCGGGCTGGGCAAAACCGCCGCCGAAATACGCCGTGCGCTGGAAGTGGGCATCTACTGCTTTAACGTCGAGTCCGCCCCTGAGCTTGAGCGCCTGCAACAGGTTGCTGCTGAACTTGGCGTCAAGGCGCCAGTCTCGCTGCGCGTTAATCCGGATGTGGATGCCGGCACGCACCCGTATATTTCCACGGGCCTGAAAGAGAACAAGTTTGGTATCGATATTGCCGATGCTGCTGCGGTATATCGCCATGCCGCCAGCATGCCAAATATCGCCATACACGGCGTTGACTGCCATATCGGCTCGCAACTGACCGAAGTCAGCCCCTTCCTCGATGCGCTGGATCGCCTGTTGATACTGATCGACGAACTGGCCGCCGAGGACATTTGCATCCAGCATCTGGATCTGGGCGGTGGCCTGGGTGTGACCTACGCCGATGAACAACCGCCAAGCCCGGGCGACTACCTGCGCCAGGTGCGCGAGCGCCTGGGTGACCGTCAACTGACCTTGCTGTTTGAACCGGGCCGCTCGATTGTTGCCAATGCCGGGGTGCTACTGACTCAGGTCAACCTGCTCAAGCCCACCGCGCACAAGAACTTTGCCATTATCGATGCCGCCATGAACGATCTGATTCGCCCAGCGCTGTACAGCGCCTGGATGGGTATCGATCCGGTGCGCCCGCGCGAGGACAGCCCAACCCAAGTCTGGGACATTGTTGGCCCGGTCTGCGAAACCGGCGACTTTCTTGGCAAGGACCGCGAACTGGCACTGGCCCCCGGCGATTTGCTGGTGGTGCGTTCTGCCGGCGCCTATGGCTTTGTGATGAGCTCGAATTACAACACCCGACCGCGTGCCGCCGAGGTACTGGTTGATGGCAGCCAGCAACATCTGGTGCGGCGACGCGAAACCGTTGCCGAACTTTTTGCCGGCGAAAGCCTGCTGCCCGAGGCCTGAGATGTTGTTGCGATTCACCAAAATGCACGGGCTGGGTAACGACTTTATGGTCATCGACCTGGTCACCCAGCACGTCAGCCTCAACCCGAAACTGATTCGCCAGTGGAGTGACCGGCGTTTTGGTATTGGCTTTGACCAGTTGTTGCTGGTCGAACCGCCAACCAACCCGGATATGGACTTTTGCTATCGCATCTTCAATGCCGATGGCAGTGAAGTGGAGCAGTGCGGTAATGGTGCACGCTGCTTTGCCCGCTTTGTGCAAGACAAACGCCTGACGGCAAAAGACGAAATCCATGTGCAGACTGCAGGCGGCCCGATTGTGCTCAAGGTACGGCGCGACGGTCAGGTGCGGGTGAATATGGGTGCACCGCGCTTTGCGCCGGCAGAGATCCCGTTTCAAGCCGAGACGCAGGCGCTGACCTATGCGCTGGCCGTGGGCGAACACAGCCTGGATATCGCCACCGTGTCCATGGGTAACCCGCATTGCGTGACACTGGTGGATGATCTGGACAGTGTTGGCGTCGAGCACCTTGGGCCACTGATTGAAAGCCATGTGCGCTTTCCGCAGCGGGTGAATGCCGGCTTCATGCAGCTGCTGGACCCGCACCATGTGCGCTTGCGTGTCTACGAACGTGGCGCTGGGGAAACCCTGGCCTGTGGTACGGGTGCTTGCGCGGCTGCGGTTGCCGGTATTCGCCAGGGCCTGCTGCAATCACCGGTCAAGGTCGACCTGCCCGGCGGGCAACTCTTGATCGAATGGGACGGGGCCGGCCAACCGGTCATGATGACCGGGCCAGCCACACGAGTATATGAGGGGCAAATACGGGTATGAGCGACAAACGCGCCAAGACCGAAGAGCCATTGCCAAGCGCCGAGCAGGTAGCCAGCTTTCTGCGCAAACATCCGGCATTTTTCGCCGAGTATGACGAGCTGCTGCCGGAACTGATTATTCCGCACGAGCGCGGGCATTCCATTTCGCTGGTCGAGCGTCAGGTCAAGCTGCTGCGCGAGCGCAATATCGAGATGCGCAACCGACTCAACCAGTTGATGGATGTGGCCCGGGATAACGACCGCTTGTTTGAGAAAAGCCGCCGGCTGATCCTCGACCTGCTGGAGGCGGAAAGCCAGGAGCAGATCATCGCCCAGGTTGAAGACAGCCTGCGCAATGACTTTCAGGTACCTTACGCCAGCCTGATCCTGTTCAGCGAAACCGAGCGTTTCAGCAATGCCCGCTGCGTCACCCACCAGGCTGCGCGAGACGCCATCGGCCACCTGCTCGACAGCGGCAAAACGCTGAGCGGCATTCTGCGCCCGGACGAACTAACCTTCCTGTTTGGCGACAGCGGCAAAGACGTCGCCTCCTGCGCAGTATCGCCCATCCTGCATCACGGCCTGCACGGCGTATTGGCGCTGGGCAGTCGCGATTCCGGACATTACAAGCAAGCCAGTGGCACCCTGTTTCTCGGCTTTATCGCCGACGCCCTCGGTCGCCTGCTACTGCATCCGCCGCAATTGCGCGACGAAGCACCGGCCAACGATGCCTGAGCAATCTGCCCTGTTGCCGGTGCTCGACGCCTTCCTGCACCACCTGCAGGCTGAGCGTCAGGTATCGGCACAAACGATTACCGCTTACCAACGCGACCTGCTGGCGCTCGCCAGTGCCATGCAAGAGCAGGGCATGATTGGCTGGCAACAACTGGATCAGGCGCGCCTGCGCCCCCTGGTGGCGCGCCGGCACCAACGCGGCCAGTCGCCGCGCAGCCTGCAACGCTGGCTCAGTGCAATTCGCAGTTTTTACCGCTACCTGCAACGCGAAGGCCATTGCCAGCACAACCCGGCACAGGATCTGCGCGCGCCCAAGGCCGGGCACAAACTGCCCAAAACCCTGGACACCGACCGCGCCGCACAACTGTTCAGCAGCAGCGCCGAACCCGACTGGATAACCCTACGCGACAGCGCCATGCTCGAGCTGTTCTACTCCTCTGGCTTGCGCCTGGCTGAATTGGCGGCGCTGAACACTCAAGACCTGGACCTGAGCCAGGGCGAAGTACGGGTTACCGGCAAAGGCAACAAGACGCGCATCCTGCCGGTCGGGCGCAAAGCGCGCCAGGCCTTGCAAGACTGGCTGGCGGCACACCCGCGACTCGCGGCCACCGGTAGCCCGTTATTTGTCAGCCAGCGCGGCCGCCGCCTCGGGCACCGGGCCATTCAACTGCGCGTGCGCCAGGCCGGGCAACACATGCTGGGACAGAATCTGCATCCGCATATGTTGCGGCACTCTTTCGCCAGCCATATGCTGGAATCCTCCGGTGACCTGCGGGCGGTGCAGGAACTGCTCGGGCACGCCGACATCAGCACCACCCAGGTATATACCCACCTGGACTTCCAGCATCTGGCCCAGGTGTATGACCGCGCCCATCCGCGCGCCAAACGCAAAACGAGCGACTCATGATCCAACTGCTGACCTTTGATCTCGACAACACCCTGTGGGAAACCGAATCGGTGGTGGTCGCGGCCGAGAAAATCCTGCTGGACTGGCTGGATCAGCATGCGCCGTTGTTTACCCGCAACCTGGACAGCGACGCCCGTCGCGCCCTGCGCAAACAGGTGCTGGCTACCGACCCAGAGCTGCGTCACCGGGTAACTGACCTGCGCATCGCCGTGCTGCGCCACGGCCTGCTACAGGCTGGCTACCCCGAGGCCGACGCCGAGGTATTGGCGCGGCAAGGCTTTGCGGTCTTTCTCGAAGCACGCCATGCGGTCGAGCTATTCCCGCATGCCGAACCCTTGCTGGCTGAGCTGTCAAAACACTATGCGCTGGCGACCATTTCCAATGGCAATGCCGATGTACGCAAGCTGGGGCTGGACAAGTATTTTCAGGCGATTGTGTCCGCCGATGAAGTGGGTATCAGCAAGCCATCGCCCGAGCCCTTTATGGCCGCGCTGGAACGGGTCGGCGTGGCGCCGGAACATGCGCTGCATGTTGGTGACCACCCGCACGACGATGTACACGGCGCCCATGGCGTCGGCATGGCCAGCCTGTGGTTCAATCCCGCGCGCAGCCCCTGGCCGGAGGCGCAGCAACGCCCGCATGGCGAGGTGCATTGCCTGAGCGAAATCCAGCCCTGGCTGCAGGTGTTCGAAGGACAGTAGGGGCAGCCCCCACTTTTCGCTAGCCGCCAAGGACGGCCTAGATGGGCCGGCTGCCGTATTTGGGTTCAGGCTTGCGTGGCGGGTCATTGAGGATGTCGTCACCCACTTCCTGCACCTTGCCACCGCGCGCCAGAAACTCCTCCATTTGCCGCGCCAGCATTTCCCGCTCGCGCTCCTTGGCCGCGAGCGAGATACCCTCCAGCTCATCGCCCGAACTGGCAGCCGCTTTCTTACGGCCCTTTACGTTGCCACTGGCGCTGTCGTCCTCGTCTTCCGGCATCGCATCCAGGTCATCGTCGTTGTCTACTGCATCCAGATCATCGTCCATATCATCAGCACTCACGGCAGCCACCTCAGTTGGAGTGAAAACAGGCTACTTATAGCTTATCTGGAATTTTTCACCAGCCCCCGCAACAACTTTTTTCATTCACCCTGCAGGGTAACCAACACCTGCCGGCTACCAGCCTGTTCGCGGTGCTCACCCAGGTAGATACCTTGCCAGACACCCATGGCCAGGCGACCGGCAGTGACCGGTATGCTCAACTGCACGCCAAGCAGGCTGCTTTTGATATGCGCGGTAATGTCATCCGGACCTTCGTAGGTGTGCTTGAACCAGGGAGTGTCATCCGGCACTAAGTGACGTAGGAAGGTTTCCATATCGTCACGCACCAGCGGATCGGCGTTTTCGTTGATAGTCAGCGAGGCCGAGGTATGTTGCAGCCAGAGATGCAGCAAGCCAGCCTGTAATTCAGCCAGCTCGGGCAACGCCTCAAGCACTTCACGATCAATCAGATGAAAACCGCGCGAGCGTGCGCGTAGCCTGATACTGCGTTGTAACCACATAATATTCTCTCCAACGAAACAGGGCGCCCGAAGGCGCCCTGTTGCTTATTGCGAGTTCTAGCCAGAATTACTTCTGGGTAAACTCAGGATAGGCTTCCATACCGCACTCGGAAATATCCGCACCTTCGTACTCTTCTTCTTCGCTGATGCGCAGACCGATGGTGGCTTTGATGATGCCCCACACGATCAGACTGGCAATGAAGACCCAGAGGAAGATAGCAACGATACCGACGATCTGCGGACCAAAGCTAGCATCAGCATTGGTCAGCGGTACGGCGAGTACACCCCAGATACCGGCAGTACCGTGTACCGAGATCGCACCAACCGGATCGTCCAGCTTCAGCTTGTCCAGGGCCAGGATCGAGAAGACCACGATAGTACCACCGACAGCACCGATCAGCATGGCCTGGAAGCCACCCGGAGCCAGCGGCTCGGCAGTGATCGAAACCAGACCGGCCAGCGCACCGTTGATCATCATGGTCAGGTCAGTTTTACCGAACAGGATGCGCGATACGATCATCGCAGCAATCAGACCACCGGCAGCCGCCATGTTGGTATTAACCAGCACTTGAGCAACGTTGTTGGCTGACTCGATGTCCGACATTTTCAGCTCGGAACCACCGTTGAAGCCGAACCAGCCCATCCACAGGATGAACATACCCAGCGTCGCCAGCGGCAGGTTGGAACCCGGAATGGCGTTAACCTGACCATTCGCCCCGTACTTGCCTTTACGTGCACCCAACAGGATCACACCAGCCAGTGCACCTACAGCACCTGCCATGTGAACGATACCGGAACCGGCGTAGTCAGAGTAGCCAATGCCGTCCAACCAGCCTTCACCCCAGCTCCAGGCGCCCTGGATCGGGTAGATGAAGCCAGTCATGACCACTGCGAAAGCCAGGAAGGCCCACAGCTTCATACGCTCGGCAACAGCACCGGAGATGATCGACATACAGGCACCAGCAAACACCAGCTGGAAGAAGAAGTCGGAACGGTTGGAGTAGTAAGGACCATCCTCGCCACCGGCCAGTACTTCTTCAACGGTGTTTTCTGCACCGATCAGAAAGCCGAGGCTGGGGAAGATGGAACCTGCAGAGTCATACATGATGTAGTAACCGATAATCAGGTACATCACCGACGCGATAGAATACAGCGCGACGTTTTTGGCCAGAATTTCGGTTGTACTTTTGGCGCGGACCAGGCCCGCTTCGAGCATGGCGAAACCAGCCGCCATCCACATGACCAGAATACCTGCTACCAGAAAGTAGAAAGTATCGATGGCGTAACTAGTGTGAATAATCTCATCCATTGGTAAGCCCCCCATATAGGCTTAAATGCAATGTAGTTAGTTGAAACCGCCTTAGACGGCGTCGGTACCGGTTTCCCCGGTTCGAATGCGGATGGCCTGTTCCAGATTGACCACAAAGATTTTGCCGTCACCGATCTTGCCGGTGTTGGCTGCCTTGGAGATGGCTTCAATGACGCGATCCAGCATGTCGTCACCGATGGCCACATCGATTTTCACCTTAGGCAGAAAGTCGACAACATATTCGGCACCACGATACAGCTCGGTGTGACCTTTCTGCCGACCAAAGCCCTTGACCTCAGTGACAGTGATGCCCTGAACGCCAATTTCGGATAGTGCTTCTCGCACATCATCCAGCTTGAATGGCTTGATTACAGCCGTTACTAATTTCATGTGAATACTCCCGTGTTATTCAGACTTGCCCTGGGGGGACAGTGCAAGTCTATGCCGAGTTAGAGGCTTTTAGAAACGGACATTGGCTTTTCTCAAAGTCTCGCTGGGTTAAGTGGCATGCCCTGTTTTGGACAGGCCATCAAATCGCAGCTGACAAGCCCTTTGCAGGTTCTTTGCCAGCTTTTGTTTTATTCATACTTTTCATGACGTTAGCGCTTTCTAATGGCCCTCGGCCGGCACCACGCACCCTTTTAGTGCGCTTTTTTGGTGCGCACCGCCTTTTCCCGGTGCACTGCCCTGATGTGTCGGCTTGAGTGTTGCCACTACTGGGCCTTAATCCAGGCACAGTGATACACTTGGGTTTTGTGGCCGGATGTCCCGGCCTGCCCCGAACACTGGAAGCCCTATGCTGCACAAGGTTCTGATAGGCGCGGTCAGCGGCCAGGCCGCCCGACTATTATTGAGCGAGAAAGGTCTGTCTCCGGCGGAGATGGAAAGCCGGCTGAAAGTGCTGCTCAACAGCGCACTCAGCAAACTCGATGTGGTTAGCCGGGATGAGTTCGAGACCCAGCAAGTGGTCCTGCAACGCACCCGTGAAAAGCTCGAGGCCCTGGAAAAGCGCGTCGCGCAATTGGAGCAGCACAAGGAAGGCTGAGCTTTTACAACCCCGATGATCAAGGAGTGATCATGTCTCTGGCTATCGTGCATAGCCGCGCCAAGTTAGGCATTCAGGCGCCGCTGGTAAGTGTGGAAGTACATCTGGCAAACGGCATGCCGAGCATGACCCTGGTGGGTCTGCCGGAAACCGCTGTGCGCGAAAGCAAAGACCGCGTACGTAGCGCCTTGAGCAACAGCCAGCTCGACTACCCTAGCCTCAAACGTATTACCATCAACCTGGCCCCAGCTGACTTGCCCAAGGAAGGCGGGCGCTTTGACCTGGGTATTGCACTCGGCCTGCTGTGCGCCAGTGGCCAGATCGATGCCAAGATATTGGGTGAGTACGAATGCTTGGGTGAACTGGCCCTGTCTGGCGCGCTACGCCCGATTCAGGGCGTGCTGCCTGCGGCGCTGGCCTGCCGTGAGGCCGGGCGCAGCTTGCTGGTGCCCCGCGAGAACGCACAGGAAGCAGCCCTGGTCCGCGGGCTGACCATTATCGCTGCCGACCACTTGCTGGATGTTGTCGCTCATTTGCGCGTTGAAACACCGCTCAGCCCCTTCAGCGCTGCCGTGCCCGCAATGCCTGAAGCCTATCCGGACTTATCCGATGTGCAGGGCCAGGCCCAGGCCAAGCGCGCCTTGCAGGTAGCAGCTAGCGGTGGGCATAACCTGCTGCTGTTTGGCCCGCCAGGGACCGGCAAAACCTTACTGGCCAGCCGCCTGCCGGGTATTTTGCCGCCGCTGAGTGAGCAACAGGCGCTGCAAGTAGCTGCCATCCAGTCCATTTGCGGGCAGGGGCCATTACAGCACTGGCCGCGCCGCCCGTTTCGCGCGCCCCATCATGGCGCATCGGCGGCGGCATTGGTGGGTGGCGGTAGTCAGCCACGCCCAGGGGAAGTCAGCCAAGCGCACCAGGGCGTACTTTTTCTCGATGAGTTACCGGAATTTGATCGCAAGGTGCTGGAAATGCTGCGTGAACCGCTGGAGTCCGGGCAGATTCATATCGCCAGAGCACGCGAGCAACTGACCTTTCCCGCCCGGTTCCAGCTGATTGCCGCAATGAACCCATGCCCCTGCGGCTATCAGGGCGATCCGTCCGGGCGCTGCAGCTGTACGCCAGAACAGATCAGCCGCTATCGCAGCAAGCTGTCAGGCCCTTTGCTCGACCGTATTGACCTGCACCTACCCATGCATAACGAGCCGGTACGCCTGCGCCAGCAAGCACCAGCCAAGCCGGATAGCGCCACCGCGGCGGCACTGGTAGCCGCCGCACAGGAGCGCCAGCTGCAGCGCCAGGGCTGCCTGAATGCGCATCTGGACCTGGCCGGCCTGCGCGATCACTGCACTTTGGATGATACGGATGCCAGCTGGCTGGAGCAGGCGATCCAACGTCTGGGGTTATCCCACCGCGCCAGCCATCGGGTGCTCAAGGTAGCGCGCACGCTGGCAGACCTGGACGCCGAAGCGCAGATCAGCCGGACCCATCTGGCCGAAGCCTTGCAATATCGGCAACTGGACCGCCAACCTGGCTAGTTAAAAAGGGGGTAGTATCTCTCAGGCTTCGCCGACCAGATCTTCGCGGCACAGCTGGTAGGCATCCAGGAAATAGCACAGCTCATCAAAGGCCAGTGCCGGGCTGATGAAGTAGCCCTGAATCTGGTCACATCCCATGCTGCGCAAATGCTCCAGTTGCGCGCGCTCCTCAACGCCTTCGGCAACCACCTCCAGCCCCAGGCTGTGGCCCATATCAACCATGGCTGAGACCAACTGGCGGTCACTTTCATGCAGATGGACGCCCTTGACGAAGCTGCGGTCCAGCTTGAGCAGATCAATCGGCAGACTGTGCAGATGCACAAAGGAGGAAAAGCCGGTACCAAAATCATCCAGCGAAAAACGCACGCCAAGGCCAATCATGCCTTCCATGGTTTGTATGACCTGCTCCGGCTGCTGCATGACCGCTGTTTCAGTCAGCTCGAACTCCAGCAAGTGCGGGTCCACACCGGTCTTTTCCAGCAGTCGCTTGACCGTCGCCAGCAACTGACTGTCCTGAAACTGGCGGAAGGACATATTGACCGCCACATGCACTGGCTGGCGGCGACGCTGCAAGCGCGCCAGATCATGGCAAGCCCGTGCAATCACCCAATAGCCCATGGGGACGATCAGGCCGGTTTGTTCGGCCAGTGGGATAAACTCGTTGGGGCCGAGCAGCCCACGCTCTGGATGGCGCCAGCGAATCAAACCTTCCAGCCCGACAATCCGCCCGCTGGCCAGATCAACCCGTGGCTGGTAATGCAGTTCGAACTCACCGCGGCGCAGAGCCTGGCGCAAGGAGGTTTCGAACTCGATCAAACTATTGGCTTGCAGGTTGAGGCGCTCATCATAGAAATGGAACTGACAGCCTCGCTGTTCCTTGGCCTGCTGCATAGCCATATTGGCGTGCAACAAGAGGGTATCTACCGTCTGCCCGGCTTCCGGGTAAGTGGCGATACCGATACTGCAACCCAGCAACAGACTTTCCGAGCCTAACAGGAAAGGCTCCGCCAGCTCACTGACCAGTTTCTGGGCAATCTGCAGCAAGTTACTGGGTGAGCGATACTCTTCGAGTACGACGGCGAACTCGTCACTGCCCATTCGGCCAATGGTGTCAGTGTTACGCAGCATGCTGCGCAGGCGCTGCACCACTTCAAGAATAATCTGATCACCCGCCTGGTGGCCCAGGGTGTCATTGACGCGGCGAAAGTTGTCCAGGTCGATAAACAGCACCGCCAGCGGCTGATTGGCCCGCAATGCCCGGCGCATGCCCTGGCGTAGACGATCTTGTAACATCTGCCGGTTGCAGGTGCCAGTCAGTGAGTCATAACTGGCGGCATGATCGAGAGCGGTCTGCAGGGTGTGACGCTCAATGGCGTATCGCAGGCAGCGCATGACTTCACTAGCGCTGGCCTGGTCCCAGATGGTATCGGCGAGGGCGGTAGAGAGTTCGACTTGATCCGGCTGATAGCTTAAATAGATGAGAGGAACGCTGCACTCGGGCATATCCGCCAGATATTTTTCCCGCACCAGCACTGCAGTCACTTCACCAGCGGCAATCGAAGCCTGCAAAGCTGCCCAGGAATCAAGGCGCTCCAGACGGTAGGGCTGGCCGGGGATAGCAGCCAATCGACGACATAATTGCACATAGGCACCATGGTCGTCGTCCAGCAATACTACGCGCTGCACTTGGCTGTTAGCAGTCAAGAAAATTCCCCAATGAACCCATAAAATTAAATACATACAGCATTTTTGTAAAGTAGGTTATATCTAAATTTATAGCAATAACCAAGCCTAGCCTTTAGCCATCACTGCCGATTGTCAAGCGCAAGCTGATAGAATGCGTGCTCAGCTCAGGAGCCATGCCGCCGTGTCACGCCTAAACCCCCGCCAGCAGGAAGCCGTTCACTATATCAGTGGCCCCTTGCTTGTGCTTGCCGGTGCTGGCAGCGGCAAGACCAGCGTGATTACCCAAAAAATCGCTTACCTGGTTCGTGAATGCGGTATCAAGGCGCGGCATATCGTTGCGGTGACCTTTACCAACAAGGCCGCACGGGAAATGAAAGAACGTGTCGGCCAACTGATCAAAGGCCCCGATGCGCGCGGGCTGACCGTCTCGACTTTCCATAACCTGGGCCTGAACATCATCCGCAAGGAGCACCAGAAGCTAGGCTTCAAGCCCGGTTTTTCAATCTTCGACCAGCAAGATGCCCAAGCGCTGATTAATGACCTGATGCAGCGTGATTACGGCGCCGACGACGATAGCGATGGCATTCAGCGGCAGATATCCAACTGGAAAAATGACCTGATTCTGCCCGAAGAAGCCCTGGCCAATGCGCGCTCACCGCAAGAGCAGACTGCCGCCAGCGTGTACACACACTACCAGCGCACCCTCAAGGCCTATAACGCCGTCGACTTCGACGACCTGATCCTTATCCCGGTGATTTTGTTTCGCGATCACCCGGATGTACTGGAAAAGTGGCAGTTCCGTATTCGTTACATGCTGGTCGACGAATACCAGGACACCAATGCCAGCCAGTACCTGTTGGTCAAGATGCTGGTCGGCAGCTTGGCCCGCTTTACCGTAGTGGGTGACGATGACCAGTCCATCTATGCCTGGCGCGGCGCCCGGCCGGAAAATCTGGCACTGTTGAAAGACGACTTCCCCGCACTCAAGGTGGTCATGCTGGAGCAGAACTACCGCTCCACCAGCCGCATTCTGCGCGCCGCCAATACCCTGATCGCCAACAACCCGCATGTATTCGAAAAGCAGCTATGGAGCGAACTGGGCTACGGCGATCCGATCCGGGTGATCCGTTGTCGCAATGAAGATGCCGAAGCCGAGCGGGTGGCTACCGAGATCCAGACTGCGCACCTCAAACATCGCCGGGCGTGGAAAGACTTTGCCATTCTTTACCGGGGCAATCATCAGGCACGGCTGATCGAGCTCAAATTGCAGCACCATCAGATCCCTTATCACCTGTCCGGCGGCACCAGCTTTTTCAGCCGCCAGGAGGTCAAGGACTTGATGTCCTACTTCCGCCTGCTGGTCAATCCAGATGACGACAATGCCCTGCTGCGGGTCATCAATGTGCCGCGTCGCGAAATTGGCCCGGCAACCCTGGAGAAACTGAGCAACTACGCCAATACCCGGCAAATCAGCTTGTTCGCCGCCTGTGCCGAGATGGGCCTGGCCGAACAGCTGGATGCCCGCTACCTCGAACGCTTGCAGCGCTTCCAGAGCTGGCTCGATGGAATCCGCCAGCGCTGCCACAAGGAAGAGCCGATTGGCGTGCTACGCGATATGGTGCTCGACCTGGATTACGAGAACTGGCTGCGGCAGAACTGCTCCAGCGACGAGATCGCTGCCAAACGCATGGGTAACGTCTGGTTCCTGCTCGATGCCTTGAAGAGCATCCTTGAAAAGGATGAAGAAGGCAAAACCGACATTGAAGATGCGATAGCCAAACTGGTTCTGCGTGACATGCTCGATCGTCAGGAAGAAGAAGAGGACACTGATCGCGTCCAGCTGATGACACTGCACGCCAGCAAGGGCCTGGAATACCCGCATGTGTTCATTCTGGGAATGGAGGAGGAAATCCTGCCGCACCGTTCCAGCATCGAAGCCGACAGCGTGGAAGAAGAGCGCCGGCTGACCTATGTCGGTATCACCCGCGCCCGGCAAACCCTGACCTTCACCTTCGCCGCTCGCCGCCGCCAGTTCGGTGAAATCATCGACTGCCTGCCCAGTCGCTTCCTTGATGAGTTGCCGGATGAAGACCTGGAATGGGAAGGCACCGATGACGCCCCGCCAGAACAAAAACAGGCGCGCGGTAACACCGCCCTGTCCGACATCCGCAGCCTGATAGGCCGCTGACAAACAAGCATTAAAAAACCGCCGTAACCCTGAGGCTACGACGGTTTTTCTTCAAGCTGTCAGGCAGATTAGAGACCAGACATATACTTGATTGACTCCATCAGCTCATCATCGCTGCAGTCACTGCAGGTACCACGCGCCGGCATGCCCGGCGGAATACCCGCAATCGCAGAGTCGGTCAGCTCTTCCCAGCTGTCATTCCAGGCAGCCAAACGCTCACCCCAGGCATCGGCGTCGTTGGTGAGTGGCGCGCCCAAAACACCATTGGCGTGGCAAGATGTACAGAACTGCTGATATACCTGTTGACCCGAGCGCGCATCAGCGACATCGCCACCGTTACTCGCCGGTGTTGCAGCGACTTCATCGGCACAGGGGTCACCCAATAGACAGACATTGCCAAAGGGCTTGATGCGCTCAGCAATGGCTTGATCAACCGACGAAGCAAAGGCAGTGCCAGCTACCAAGGCCAGCATAGTTGCAGAAGCAACCAGGAATTTTTTCACAATTGTCACCTTGAACATCCTCATCATAGCTTTAGTTATGCGCTGGCAAACCACCAGGATACGGCTTGCAAATATAGACAATGGCGCGAGTAT
The DNA here is from genome assembly GCA_007692485.1 of Pseudomonadaceae bacterium. Taxonomy (GTDB): domain Bacteria; phylum Pseudomonadota; class Gammaproteobacteria; order Pseudomonadales; family Pseudomonadaceae; genus Halopseudomonas. Next base: position 18,124 of record REBY01000125.1, read on the forward strand.
ACCGGTAAACCGCCTGCCGATAAAATAGCCACAGCCCGCTTATCTGTAACCACTCACATCACCCACCCCACCTCCACCCGCCACAGGCGCTAGACGCAACAGGATGCAATGCGTATCATTGCCGGCCTAACGCACCCGTAGCTCAGCTGGATAGAGTACTGCCCTCCGAAGGCAGGGGTCACAGGTTCGAATCCTGTCGGGTGCGCCATACAACCAAAGAGGCCCAGCATTTGCTGGGCCTCTTTGATTGTATGGCGCATCGGATGGCAGAAGAGAACCTGTCGTTCGACAAATCGCAACGCGATTTGGGCGGAGCGCAGCGACGGGGCAACGCCCCAAGAATCGCCAAAAGCGATTCGCAGCCAATCCTGTCGACTCCAATCCTGCTACTTACTCACTTATATCCCCTCGAAACCGGGCACTTTAATTTTAATGATGCGCTGCCTTTATCGCATGCTCTTGCAAGATTTCAAGGGATATAACCTCCAATGCCGTCTGCTCACAGGCGTGCAGCAACACCGGCGGGGCAACGCCTGCTGCCCATGCTTCTTTCCAACGTAGCGCACACAGGCACCACCGATCGCCGGGTTGCAAACCGGGGAAGCCGAATTCTGGACGCGGGGTTGACAAATCGTTGCCTTTTTCCCGGGTAAAATCGAGAAATGCTGAAGTCATTTCAGCGCAAACCACATGTCTTCCACGGTCACTGTTATCTGTACGGCAATAGCCGTCTCTGAAATACCCTGTTTTAGGTGCAAAGCAGCAGGGCTCAAGCGGGCCGGACAAAACATTCTGTTTAGTGACATTAAGCTCTTCGTTCATAGTAACTCCATAAATGGGCAGCATTCAGCGGTGGCTATCCTGCAAGCTTTAACCGGCTTTCGGAGCGTTAACCTCTTGCATCCGCTCATAACCAACTCGAGTCATCAGAACCAGATGACGGGTGCTCTGATAAATACTGCCCGCGTCCTTGAGTGTCTCAATAAAAGCACTGTGCGACGCGTCAGACAGGTAGAAATAATCCCGTCCTTCTTCAAGCTCACTTTCGCAGCGTTTGAAAAGCCGGAACGCCGTACCTTTCACCAAGCCGTTCATGCTGTCTATCTGTCGGAAACTGAGGGTTTCAATACCCTGGTAATCAATGGGGTTCATACCGATCTTGTTGATCCTGTGGCGCACAGCGCACCTATCAAACCGCTATAGGGTCGCCATGCATCTTCGACAGGTGATAGGTTAGCATTAACATGCCGGTACCGATCAGCCGGCTTTCAATCGCGCCTACCCATGAGGACACACAATGTCTGACCAAGATACCCTCACCGCCCTGAAAACCGCTTTTACCTTTATGCCACAACCGGTGGAAGTCACCCGGTTCGAATACGGCGAGGAGGCCGGCAGGATTCTTGAGCAGATCAATTTCGTGCGCGAGGTGCTGCTTGATCACGGGATAGATCCGGACGAAGTAGCTGGAGAGATCAACCCTGACTCGTCACCCAATTCCTGCTACTGATTTGAGCAGCTTCACCCGCTATCAGAGCCTCAATCTGTCAGGGCCTGGTCGCCACTACGGTCAGGCGCCTGGCGAAATGCGTCAACAGCCGCTTGAATGCCTGCATTCTTGCGCACGGCATGACGGCCAGCATCAACAACAAGATCAACTTGCTCTTTGGGCAATGCCAGCCGGGTTGGGATCTGGTTCAACTGGTCCTGGATCGGGTGCTCAAGATCGCGGAAAGAAAGCAGCTCGATAGTGATACTGACATCCGAGCAGTCCCAGCCATCCAGAGAGCCTCGCAGTTCACGCACCCGTTCTGCAGAGAGGCCACAGCGAAAGCTGATGATATCTTGCTGCCAGTTTCTGACCGCCAAATTGAGGCCATCGAACCCCTTGCGCACTGAAGCGGCAATGGTGGCATTGGCCAGTGAAGGCCCCAGCTCAACAAGATTAGGGCTGCGCTCACGCGTGGCCCATGCCGGTATCGGTGCTTTACCAGCATCAGTCACGATGAATAATAACCTCTTAAGGTTCACCGCTTGCTCCTCGCTAAGCGGGCTGTGGAGGTTTTCTGCGCTCGCCCTGGCCAGTGATAATCCAGTAATGCCGATGTTATCGGTAATACCGCCATCTAGCAGGCGGACCCGTTTGAGGCTGTCATCGGCAATATACGAGTCCAGTGCTCGTGCATAGGCATTCAAGCGCAAGGAGGCAGTGGGTTCATCCAATGCACGCGCCTTCCAGTCAGGTATCTGATAGCCGCAATCCGGCCCATAGGCCATGACGTCAATAGGCGCAAAGGCAACTGGCAAAGCAGCAGAAGCGGCGACGGCATCGGCAATCAATACCTGATCGAGGTCACTGCATAACGCGGCAAAGGTCTCATGAGTGAACAGGAAGGGTACGCCATGATAGATGTCCGTCGCGTTAAGCCAGACAAGCGGGGCATGGTCGGTGTCGTAAGCGGCGAAGGTAGTGCTCTCGAACAGATTGTCATCCAGCCAGCGCGAGAAACCATTGCGATCATTCATGCCACCCCTAAGCGCGCGGGTAAGATTTGCTGGTGAACCCAAGGAGGTGTTCAGGCTGCCTTCAACATTCTGCAGCAGAAAACGCTCGTAAAAATCATCAAACTCATCAGGCCCCTTGAGTGCAAAATAGGCGGCTGCGACCGCACCGCCAGACGTGCCGGACACCATGCGAATACTGTCTGACACCGCCCTTTGCCGGGGAACTTCGTCGATCCTGATGCTATCCAGTTCTAACAGAACCCCATAGGCGAACGCTGCAGCACGCGTTCCACCCCCGGAAAAGGCAACACCGACGATAAGCGAACCGTCGTCGCCATCATCGTTGATGTAACCAGCAGTCTGCTTGGGCAGCTCCGGGGCAAAGGTATTGATCGGCCCAACATCTTTTGTGGCGCAAGCTGTCAATAGCAGAGTCCCGCACAGAACAACCAGGCGCTGTCGAGCCCGGCGAAAGCCCGCACATGCGGCGACTGACTGGTACCGCGTCTCAGTGTCCAAAAGCATTGGTCACTTCGCGCTGGTCGTGAGCAATATGCTTGAGCTCAGCATGGCGAACCTCACTGATATGCGACAGGGCGCCAAGGTCAAAGTGAATAAAGTTGAGGCTGTCGTAGGTGCGCAAATAAAGGTGTTTGTTCT